>CANQUH010000073.1 GCA_947626965.1 uncultured Lachnospiraceae bacterium | reverse complement strand
ATCATAAACTGCACAATGATGTCGGTGCGCTGTGCGCCGATCGCCTTGCGGATACCGATCTCGCGGGTACGCTCCGTAACGGAGACGAGCATGATATTCATAATGCCGATACCGCCGACCAGCAGGGAGATTCCGGCAATCGCTCCGAGCAGAAGTTCCATCGTGGCCATGACGCTGTTGATCGTATCCATGATGTCTGTGAGGTTGACGATGCTGTAGCTGTCGTCATCGCCATATTTGGCCATCATGGCCCGGTCGAGCGTGACCTCTGCATCGTCTGTCGATGCGTCCTCGCTGACAGACACATAGAAATTACTGACATTGACGGAAGAGAGCAGGCGCTGTGCGTTTGTAAACGGGAGACGGACCTCCGTGTTGCTGCTTCCGAACATGGTTTCCTGCGCTTCCTCAAGAACGCCGACAATACGGTAATCCCGGCCGGAAAGGCGGAGCGTGCGTCCGATTGCGTCGGCATTATTTCCGAACAGATCTTTGGAAACGGTCGGGCCGATGATGCAGACATTCAGCCGGTAGTCGACGTCTGTCTGGCTGATGCTGCGTCCCGATGCAAGGGTCATACCCTGCACTGCGTCGTAGGAGGCTGTGATCCCGGTGATCGTAACGTCAGACGAATTGCCGTCGGCGCGTGCCGTTCCCCTGCCGCTTAAGGTGGGAGAGACACGGTCAATGCCGTCCAGTTCCGCAAGCGCTTCTACCTCATTGAGCGTCAGCCGCTTGGAGGTATTGGTGACAGAGACGACGAGCTGGTCGCCGCCGAGGTCGTCGAGCGATTCCGTTACCGTGTTGGTCGCGCCCTGCACGAGGGAGATCAGCAGCGTGACTGCCATGACTCCGATGATGATGCCGAGCATGGTCAGAAAGGAACGCAGCTTGTTGGAGAGAACGGCGGCGACGGCCATTTTTCCTGCCTGTGAAAATTTCATTGCGTGTCACCTCCGTTTCTGTCTTCGGATGATTCGTGACCGCGGGAGCGGGGAGAAGCCTGCGGCTGTTCCGCGGACTGGTTTTCCGAAGCCGTTGTCCGCTCGGAAAGAGGATTGGCTGACGCCGTGCTGTCCTGATCTGACAAATGGCTATGGTTATCTGAGGAACTGTCTGAATCCTGCCCGCTGTCCGGATTATTTCCAGGACTGACTGAGTTTTGCATACTGTCCGGGGTGTCCGCGGCGCTGTCCGATATGATGCGCCCGTCAAAAAGCCGCACCCGTCTGGGCGCCTGGGCCGCGATCTCATTATCATGTGTGATCAGGACGAGCGTGTTGCCCTGCTTGTGCAGGTCCTGCAGAAGATTCATGATATCCTTCGTTGAGTGGGAGTCCAGGTTGCCGGTCGGCTCGTCGGCGAGAATCAGCGACGGCCGGGTGACAAGCGCCCGCGCGACAGCCACGCGCTGCTGCTGGCCTCCGGAGAGCTGATTCGGGCGGTGATGCACCCGGTGAGCAAGATCCACTTTTGTCAGCGCCTCAAGGACACGCTCCTTCCGCTCATGAGCGGAGACACCCTGATAGATCAGCGGAAGCTCCACGTTCTCGTAGGCGGTCAGTTTCGGCAGAAGATTAAACTGCTGAAAGATGAAACCGATCTTGCGGTTGCGCAGAATACTCTGCTGGCGCTCGGAAAGGTCGGAAACTTCCTGCCCGTCGATCATGTAGGTTCCTTCGTCCGCCGTGTCAAGGCAGCCGATAATGTTCATCAGAGTGGACTTGCCGCTTCCGGAAGCGCCGATAATCGCGACAAACTCGTGATCCTGGATCGTGAGTGTCACGCCGTCGAGCGCATGTACTTCCTCGTCGCCGAGCTGATAGATTTTCCTGATATCATGCAGTTCAATCATATCAGTTGTCACCTCCCCGGAATTCAGCGCGGCTCTGTTCCATCATATCCATCATTTTTTCGAAATCCGTCTTTCCGACGACTGTGACGGTATCTCCTTCCGAGAGTCCATCCAGAATTTCGGCTTCCGTGTTGTTGACAAGACCGAGCGTGACGGGAACCGCTCTCTGCTCCTCGCCTTCCACGACGGTTACATAATTCTGTCCGTCGTCCGTCTGAACGGCATCCACAGGTACGATCAGTGCGTTGTCATGCTGATCCGTGACGATAGTCGCTGTCGCGCTCATGGAAGTCTTCAGTTTTTCCATGCCGGGAACCGAGATGGTGACAGTGTATCTGGTCACGCCGCCGGTGTTGGTGCCGAGGGCGGATACTTTCTCGACCGTACCTTCGTAAGTTTCCGTGTCGAAAGCGTCAAACACGATCGATGCGCTCTGTCCCGCGGCGACGCCTGCGATGTCAAGTTCGTCAATCTCAGCCTTCAGCCAGAAACGGTCGGTGGAGATCAGGCGGTACATCGGAGAATCTTCCGCAACGGCTGTCTGCTCCATAAGAGCGAGATCGGATATGATACCGTCCCCTCCGGCGGTAATTCTGGGAGAACGCTGCAGTGTGCGCAGATCCTGAAGATCCTCCATCACTTCCTGGCGGTTTTCAAGCAGATTCAGATATGTACCATTGTAAGTATAATTGCGCCGTGTCAGCAGCGTGGCGCCGGCATCTACATGATCTCCGATATCCACGGTGATCTCATCCACAATACCGTAAGTTCCGTCGACCAGGTACGGATGGTTGGACGCAAGATAGCCGGTTCCAAGCAGGACGCCTTTTTCGTCCGTGACAGTCGCTTCGGTGTCTACCTGATAGCTGGAACTGTCTTCAATGATGATTGTATATTCTCCGTGATCAGCAGACTGGATGGTTCCATCCACCTCGTAACTCAAAAAGGAGACCGTCACTTCGTCCCCTGGCTTTAGATTCTGGTCAGAGCTGATGACAATCTTCAGCTTTCCGTCAGCGGAAATTTCCATGAGTCCGCCGTGATCCGCAACGACGTCCTCCAGATACTCATCCGGGCGCGCAAAAATCCTCTTTACACGGCCGGTGACAGGGGAAGTCAGATCGGATGAGCCAGAGTCGTCAAGGCTGGAAATGGAAGAGTTGATCTCCGAGAGCTGGTTCTCAAGCAGGGAAATCTGTTCGTCGAGGGAATCCGGATCGACTGTCGCGATCACATCTCCTGCGGCGACGATATCGCCGTTTTCGACCTCTACGGTGTCAATCTTCATTGTGTAATCAGAGGAAACAAGCACATCGTCCGCGGGCTCGATAAATCCGTTTCCTTCTGTTGTCAGCCTGATCGTGCCGATATGTGCCTGCTCCGTTGTGATGTTGGATGGGAGAAGTGCCGAGCCTTCTTTTTTTCTGGTCAGGGTAAATACTGCGGCTAGTGCTGCCAGCAGAAGCAGGATGATCAGCAAAACCAGAAGCAGTTTACGGGTTTTCCTTTTCTTTTTCATTTCTTCAATACCTCCTTGTAATTAGGAAACTTTACCACTCAAATATGAATGATTTATGAACAAAAAAGGTTTTATAAAATTTTTATAGAACAGGAAGAGAGAACGCCGCAGGGGCAGGATATCTGCGGAAGTTTCCTGAGAGTCTTTCACAGATATCCTGCCCCTTGCGGTTGTATTATCAGGCCTGTTATTCTATTCCCCGTCTGTGGAGGCAGGAGCTGCTGTCTGTCCGGTATACATGGAATAGAGTTCGTCATCCGCAACCACTTTGCGGATATCCTCGTAGAGGTCCGCAGAAGCCTCGCGCATCTGTTCTCTCAGCTCATCGGAGAGCTCCACAATCTGCGCGCCGCCTTCCTCGCAGATGGCAATACGGTCATTCGCGCGGGAGAGCGCCTGCTCGCGGGAGTAATCGCGGGCAATCGAAGCGGCTTCAGCAATGATATCCTGCTGTTCCTGCGGAAGATTCTGCAGGAATTCCTGGTTTGTGATCAGGCTCAGCAGATGCGGCAGATGGTTTGTCTGGACGACATAGTCCTGCTGTTCATAGAATTTGTTGGAAACCACGACCTCATACGGATTTTCCTGCGCATCGATCGTGTTCTGCTGCAGGCCGATGTACACTTCAGAGAACGCCATCGGGGTCGGGTTCGCGCCGATCGCCGACCAGAACGCCATGTGGTAGGAATTCTCCATCGTGCGGATCTTGACGCCTGAGAAATCACTCAGTTTTTTAATATTCTTGTTTGAGGTCATGACGCGGAAGTTCTGGTCGCTCATGCCGAGCAGCGCGATACCTTTTTCCGCGTAGATCTCATTGATCTTTTTCATAAATTCTTCATTGTCCAGCACTTTGTGCAGTTCAGTGATCTCCCCGAACACGCACGGGAGATCGAAGAGGCAGAGACGCGGCAGGTAGCTGACCTGCGGAGCCGTATTCTGAACGACGAACGGGATGTCCCCGCACATGACGCTCTCAAGGAGTTCGGTGTCGCCGCCAAGCGAACTGTTCGCGTAGACTTCGATGCTCAGTTCACCGTCCGAGAGGCGGTTGACTTCCTCAGCGAATTTCTCCGCGTAGATCTGTGTGACGGTATCTTCCGGGCTGGCCGTAGCCAGTACCCAGGCGTATGTCTGTCCTTTTTCCTGGCAGCCGGTAAGACAGAAGGCGGATGCCAGAAGCATTGTCAGTAAAAGTATTGTTTTTTTCATGCCTGCATCCCTCCTATACCAGTAATAAGCTGATCTGCGGAATGTATGTGATCAGCAGCAGCGCGACCATGAACAGCGCGATCATCGGCATGGCCTTTTTCGCGATCTGCATGACGGGTACCTTCGACATGGAACTTGCGACAAACAGATTGACGCCGATCGGCGGTGTCACAAAGCCGATTGCGAGGTTGACGACCATGATGATTCCGAAGTGAACGGCGTCCACGCCAAACGACGCGACGATCGGCATCAGAATCGGAGCGAGGATCAAAATCGCCGGGCTGGTGTCCATGACCATGCCGACCACGAGAAGCAGCAGATTAATCACGAGAAGAATCGTGAACCGCGTTGTGAATGCGCCGGTCATCCATGCGGACACGGTCTGCGGCACATGCATCAGCGTCAGGATCCTGGAGAACGCGACGGATGCCGCCAGGATGAAAAGAATCGGACAGAAGGTGCGCACTGCTTCGCGGAGCACATCGATCAGATCTTTCGGTTTCAGTGTCCGGTAGACAAACATACTGATGATCAGGGAGTAGAACACGGCGATCACGGCGGCCTCTGTCGGCGAGGTGACGCCGGAGTAGATGCAGCCGAGGATGATCACCGGTGTCAGCAGCGCGAAGAAGCTGGAGAAGAACACTTTTCCAAAGCCTCTGCTGTGGAGCTCGCCGACAATCGCGCGGATTTTCTCCTTGTCCTCGCCGTACCGTTTGCAGTGGTAGTAGGCGTAGCCCATCAGAATCGCGGCGATCAGAATGCCGGGGATGATGCCAGCGATGAACATGCTGCTGACAGACGCTCCCGTGGCCTGCGCATACAGGATGAACGGGATGCTCGGAGGTATGATGACGCCGAGACCGCCCGCCACAGCGACAAGAGCAACGCTGAACCGCTTGTCATAGCCCATCTCGAGCATCAGCGGAATTGTCATGCTTCCGACGGCTGCGACTGTCGCGGGCGCCGAGCCGGAAATCGCTCCGAAGAACAGGCAGGTGATGACGACCGCACACGGGATTCCGGCGGTCAGATTTCCGACGAAATAGCTGAATACCTCAAACAGCTTTTTCGAGACGCCGCCCCTCGACATGATGATGCCGGAGAGGACGAACATCGGGATTGCGAGCAGCGGATAGGAATTTACGCCGCCAAGCGCCGAGCGCAGGATGTAGACGCCGCTGACTGTGAAGGAATCGGACAGCAGGCTCGGCAGGATACTGGCGATTCCGACAGACAGACCGACTGGTACGGCCAGCAGCAGAAGCACCACAAATACAAGCATGATAAAAAGGGTCATGATTTTTTACCTCCGATCAGATTTTTAGCCTCGCGCAGCCACGCCTGGAAGACACGGACGGTCAGCAGGATGAAGCCGACAAGCGGTGCGGACTGGATAAAGTACATCGGAAGATGCAGCGCAGCGCTTGTCGCGTGAGAGTCGATCGACTGCTGCACATAGGTGACGGAGAACGGCAGCATCACGATGCAGAAGGCAAGCACGAGCGTGTGGCGCAGAAGACGCAGTCCCGTCTGTCCTTTTGCCGGAAGGATGGAGAGGAACTGTTCGATTTTAATGGAGATTCGTTTTTTGACACAGTAGCTGATGCTGATGAAGACGGACCATACGAACATGTACTGGGTCAGTTCCTCGGACCAGCTTAAGGATGTGTTCAGACAGTAGCGCGCCAGAATCTGCATGCCCATGATGAGCACCATGCAGATCAGCAGGATGATCAGGATTGTTTCCTCGAGGTTGTCATCGAGCCATTTCAGAAATTTCATGCGGTTCTTTCCTTTCTGTAAAGATAGTGTTTTGACAGAACATTTCCGGGAGGCATTTCGGAAGCGTCTGTCCGGGGAATGTTTCTGTCCCGCGCGGCAGGACAGATCGGGTTAATTGTAGTGAATATCCAGCACTTCCTTCATATGTTCAATCGGCATGTCAAGCCCGGTCCAGAGTTTGAAAGCAGCGGCTCCCTGGAAGAGCATCATGCCCTTGCCGTTCATTGTTTTGCAGCCGGCTTCGCGGGCCATTTTAAGCAGGGCTGTTTCTTCCGGCGCGTAGATCGCGTCGGTCACGATCAGGTCCGGGCGCAGATAGCTGGCGTCCGGTATGTAGGTGAGCCCTTCCTGCGGCTTCATGCCAAGGCTGGTCGCGTTCGCGAGCAGGCAGCTGTCCGCGATCTCCGCTTTGAGACGGTCAAGATCTTCAAGATCATAAAAATTTGCCTTGCAGTTTGTCTTTTCATTAAGCATTGCAACCGTATCGATCGCCCGCTGATGAAATTCATCGCGCCGGTTGAACACGGACATTTCCCTGACGCCGTCGAGCGCTGCCTGTACCTGCATCGCCTTGCCAGCGCCGCCCGCGCCCACGATCGTGATCTTCTTGCCGATCACGTCGATGTTGTTGTCCTTTAAAGAACGCATGTAACCGATTCCGTCCGTGATATATCCGGTCAGCACGCCGTCGTCGTTGACGATTGTATTTACGGCGCCGCACATCTGCGCCTCCGGGGATAATTTATCAAGGTATTGCATAGCCGCGATCTTGTTCGGCATGGAGAGGTTGCCGCCGCGCACTTTCAGGGCGCGCATGGCAGCGATCGCCTCTTTCAGATTGCTCTGGTCCACGTCAAAACAGAGATAGGCGTAGTCCAGTCCAAGATAAGAGGCTGCCTCATTGTGCATTTCGGGGGATTTGGAATGCCGGATCGGGTACGCCATCAGCGTCAGCAGTTCCGTATGCCCTGTGATCTTTTCTCTCATTTGTGATCTTCCTTTCGTGATTTTATAGGGAATGACAATCCATTCACTTTGAAAAAGCGCTTCGCGTGCAGAGTGGGAATCCCCTCAAGATTGAGAGACAGGGGAATTGCTGTGGGATTGCCCACTTTGCTCTTTTGATGTTTAACGCATAAAAGCGGTGAAGCGCCGAAGCCCATTCTACCACAGATCATGCATTATGACCAGACTATATTTCATGCAAATGATAAAAATATTTGCCGCTTGCCGGAAATCCCGGGCTGCAGTGCGAAAACAGTGTTTCTAAATAGGTCCGAGCATGCAGAAAAGCCTTTGGAGGAGGAAAAGTCATTACATGGCAATAATATTTCAGCAACATGGAAACTGTAATATATAACGATTTCACAGTTACAGGAAACCGGAAACGTGTTATCATAAGGCGATACTGGGAATTGTTTTGTTTCGGGACATTCAGTCCGCGCAGCTGGCACTGAAAATTATTACAGGCGTCCGGGACTTTGCAGTTCTGTATGCTTTCAAAGACAGGGGGACATCAGATGAAGATTACATTCATGGGAGCAGGAAGTACCGTTTTTGCAAGAAATGTGCTGGGGGACTGTATGTGCACTCCAGCGCTTCGGGAGGCTGAGATCGCGCTGTATGATATCAGCGAACAGAGACTGAAGGATTCCGAGATTATTCTGAACGCGATCAACCGGAACGTCAATGAGGGACGCGCAGTGATCCGCACCTATCTCGGACCGGAGAACCGAAAAGATGCGTTAAGAGACGCGGATTTTGTCGTCAATGCGATTCAGGTGGGCGGCTATGAGCCGTGCACGGTCACAGATTTTGAGATTCCAAAGAAATATGGTCTTCGCCAGACGATTGCGGATACGCTTGGCATCGGAGGCATTATGCGGGCGCTGCGCACGATTCCGGTGCTGGAGGAGTTTGCGCGCGATATGGAGGAAGTCTGCCCGAATACGCTGTTTTTGAATTATACCAATCCGATGGCAATGCTGACGGGCTATATGAACCGTTATACAAAGATTCGCACAGTCGGTCTCTGCCACAGCGTGCAGGTCTGCTCGGAGACGCTCCTGAAAGAACTCGGCATGGAGGACAAGCTGGAGGGAAGAAGGGAGACGATTGCCGGGATCAATCATATGGGCTGGCTTCTTGAGCTGTATGACAAAGACGGCAACGACCTTTATCCTGAGATCCGCAGGCGCGCGGCGGAGAAAAACGCGAACGAGAAGCACAATGATATGGTGCGCTTCGAGTACATTAAATATTTTGGCTATTACTGCACGGAGTCAAGCGAGCATAACGCGGAGTATAATCCGCTGTTTATCAAATCGCGCTATCCGGAGATGATCGACAAGTACAATATTCCGCTGGACGAGTATCCGCGCCGCTGCATCAAACAGATTGACGGCTGGGAAAAGGAACGCGAGGATATCCTCAAAGACGGAAAAGTGACACATGAGCGCTCCCTGGAATACGCTTCCTATATTATGGAAGCAGTTGTGACAGGGAAGCCCTACAAGATCGGCGGAAATGTTATCAACAACGGTCTGATCGAAAATCTTCCGGCGGACGCGTGTGTGGAAGTGCCGTGCATGATCGACGCGAACGGCGTCAATCCGTGCCGGGTCGGAAGACTGCCGGCCCAGCTTGCGGCCATGAATATGACGAACATTAATGTGCAGCTTCTCACGATTGAGGCCGCGGTGACAAAAGACCGCAGCAAAATATATCAGGCGGCCATGCTTGACCCGCATACGGCGGCAGAGCTGAATCCGGAGGATATCTGCGCAATGTGCGATGAATTGATCGCGGCGCACGGAGAGTACATGAAAATGTATTAATGTCACAACCTCTTCTGAGTTCGAAATGATTTCAGCACATTTTGTGTGGAAATCCCGAGGCCTGAGGCGCAGACCATGGAATGATCGAAGAGAATTACATGATGCCAGGGTCGAAAGGTCATGCGTTCCATGTTCACATGGAAAAGCATGACACTGAGACCCCAAAAACACCGAAAAGGAGCCATTTTTCATGGAAAAATGTGCGGATTTGAGGTGTTTCAGGATTTCGGGAGCACGAAGTGCGGAGAAATCCGTGGCATCATGGGGGCAAAATTCCTTTTGACCCCAGCATCATTACATGGTTTTATAGATACGGAATCTGCTTCTGCCTGAAAAAGCGCTCCAGCATCGTATCCCACGCCTGATCGAGGGCTTTGTCAAGGGTAAAAACGCGCACGGAAGTGCCGCTGACGCAATTGAGTCCGTTGTCATCAAACCGGATATTGAGAAAAAGACCGTTGATATCCTCAACGCTTAGAGGAACCCCTGTCTGATGCAGCAGTTTTTCGGTGTTGTGCTGTGCAAGCCGAAACACGATGCGGAACGACAGGGGCGTATTTTTTCCTCTGGTCAGGTCGAAAAAAAACGGACGCACACGTCTCCAGAGAACGAGGCTGTCCTTCTCGACGGTCAGTTCGGTTTCGTCCTGTGTCCCGAAATAATCAGCGTGAAAGCTGCCGTCAATGTGGAAGGCGGCAAAAGTTGTGATGGAAGCTTCCGACAGCTGGAAAGTGTCAAAGGTTTCCGTCATCAAAAGTTTTTTCATAAAATCCCGGTGGTCCTGTATCTGAAAAGCGCGCAAAACATATCCTCCTGGCATCATGGGGGAAATACTTTTGCCCCCGGTATCATCATAATATTCAAGTCTGCCTATAAAGTATAATCCGGATTATTTTCCGGCGCAAGCAAAAATAAATTTAATTAACCCTTTTCATTCTGCGGCAGGTATGCTATGATTATCTGGTATTAATTACTACGTAACAGGATATCGAATTCAATAAAAACAAGGATTTTCCTGTCCAAATTTCTGTGCATCGCGGAGCGTTGCTGCTGGTCACGGAGTGAACAGTAACCATCTTCGCGGAGCGTATCAGGGATTAAGGATATTTTTGGAGGATATTATGAGCTACGTGATTGTGATGGACAGCTGCGGTGAGCGGACAGAAGAGATGATGAAAGACAGCAGGATCATCTCCGCGCCTCTTACGATGCAGGTAGATGACTATGAATTTGTAGATGATGAGACGTTTGATCAGCTTGATTTTCTGAAAAAAGTGGCTGACAGTCCGAACTGTCCGACATCGGCCTGTCCTGCCCCGGATTATTATAAACGTGCTTTTGACAGCGGCGTGGACCGGGCCTATGCCGTGACGCTCTCCGCGGAGCTCAGCGGTTCATGCAACAGTGCGCAGCTCGCGAAGAAGCTGCTGCTTGAGGAGAAGCCGGATATGAAGATTCACGTTTTTAATTCCCGCTCTGCTTCCATTGGTGAAACCCTGATCACGATGAAAATTCAGGAATGTGAGGAAGCCGGCATGGAATTTGAGCAGGTGGTCGAGACGGTGGAATCCTACATTGAAGGACAGAATACGTATTTTGTGCTTGAGAATCTGGAGACGCTCCGCAAGAACGGGCGCCTCAGCAATCTGAAGGCATTTGTCGCGTCGGCGCTGAAGATCCGGCCCGTGATGCATGCCACGCCGGAAGGAACGATCGCTCAGCTTGACCAGGCGCGCGGAACAAACAAGGCGCTGGTGAAGCTGGTGAATTATCTTGTCGATGAGGTGGAGAAGCCGGAGGAGAAGGTTCTGGCCTTGTCCCACTGCAACTGCCCGGAGCGCGGGCGCATGGTGCTTGACGCGATTCTCTCCCGTATCGAGGTCAAGGATGCGTTCATGGTAAATGCCGCCGGATGTACGACGATGTACGCGAATGACGGAGGGATCGTAGTCGTCATATAATATAACAAAGATGGAGTGAACACTATTTTTGTTACTGTTCACTCCGTGACCAGCAACAACGCTTCGCGATGCACAGAAATGCCACTTTCGTGGCATTTCGCGCCTCAGACCTCGGGATTTCCGCACAAAATGTGCGGAAATCACCTCGAGTTCAGTGGGGGTGTAAACAGTAACCTATTTTTCGATAGTCCCAGGAACGCCCGGTAAGTTTTGTTTGCCATGCAGGAAAAGTTGTGTTATAGTGGGTATGTATCCTGATACCGAAATATTGTTTGAGGTAGAAGGTTCGGCAGATTTACCAGGCTTTCGCATTTTGCGCTGTATATTCATAACCCTGCCGTCTGACGGCGGGAATGAATCATTTCCAGCGGCAGCATGCAGTTTGTTTTAACGCAGAAGTTTTTCAGGCCGTACCGGGATATACCGGTACGGCTTTTAAAGTCTGCGGAAAACAAAGAGAGAAATCTGACTTGGGAAACAGAAGGAAATGTTTATATGCCATGCCATTTTGAAAGCGCGGGTACAAAAAAGAATAAAAATATTCTGCGCGGACGCTGCAGCGCATGGGACAGGGCATCAAAGAGAGGTGACATCATGGGAATGAATGAAACTCCGTCTTCCGAGAGAGTGCATATCGGATTTTTCGGGAGAAGAAACGCAGGAAAATCAAGTGTGGTCAACGCAGTTACAGGGCAGGAGATGTCCGTTGTGTCGGAGGTCAAGGGAACGACAACGGATCCGGTCTACAAATCGATGGAGCTGCTTCCGATGGGCCCGGTTGTGATTATTGATACGCCGGGATTTGACGATGAGGGAGCGCTCGGCGAACTGCGCGTCAAGAGAACGAAACGGATTCTGAACAGAGCGGACTGCGCGGTTCTGATCGTGGACAAGACAGTTGGGAAGACAGCCGCGGACGAGGAACTGACCGCGATCTTCCGGGAAAAGCAGATTCCGTATATTGTTGCTTATAATAAATGTGATTTAGTGGAAGGAGCAGGAGGGCCGTCAGTCTGCGCAGCGGAGAAAACAGCGCCGGATGCGGAAGAACCGATTTCCTGTTCCGAAAAAGCTGTGGCGAAAGAGGGGGCAGCTCCCCAAAAACAGGAAAACGGTCAGCCGGAAAACTCCATCGACATCAGCGCCACAGAAGGTACAAACATCCATGAACTGAAAGAGCGCATTTCCGTTCTGGTGAAGACAGATGATATGAAGCTTCGTCTGGTCGGAGACCTGCTTCAGCCTGGTGATTTCGCTGTGCTGGTCATTCCGATTGACACCGCGGCTCCGAAGGGCAGATTGATTCTGCCGCAGCAGCAGGTTGTCCGTGATGTTCTGGAAGCCGGAGCGGTTTCCGTTGTGACGAGAGATACTGAGCTGGCGCTTACGCTGAAGAAGCTGGGGAATCCGCCTGCGATGGTCATCACGGACAGCCAGGCGTTTGAGAGCGTCAGCCGCGATACACCTCTGGATGTCAAACTGACTTCCTTCTCAATTCTGATGGCACGCTATAAAGGATTCCTTGAAAGCGCAGTCCGCGGAGTATCCGCCATCGAACAGCTCCAGGACGGCGACCGCATCCTGATTTCCGAGGGATGCACGCATCATCGCCAGTGTGATGATATTGGAACGTTCAAGATTCCGCGTTGGCTGCGCCAGCATACAGGGAAGGAACTGGTGATTGAGACAAGTTCCGGCCGCGAATTTCCGGAGAATCTCAACGATTACAAACTGGTGATCCACTGCGGAGGCTGTATGCTGAATACCAGGGAGATGCTTTACCGCCAGAAATGCGCCGAGGATGCGGGGGTTCCCTTTACCAATTATGGGATCACGATCGCTTACATGAAAGGAATTCTGAAGAGAAGTCTGGAGATATTCCCGCATCTGGCAGCGCTGATTCCGGACTAATGTGAAACACGCAGCGTGCTTTGCGCCCCAGAGGTGGTTTCCTGCACGCGTCTGAGATGGGGCTGTGAAAAAGGTAATCCATTCACAGCCCTATTTAAAGATGTTTTTTGAAACAACAGAAAAAATCATATTGCCAATTCTCATGACCTCTTCTATAATAAAAAGCTATCCAATAACAACATCATCACATACAGGATGGAGGATATTTCATGAACAGAGAGATGGTCATCGTGCTGGATTTTGGCGGCCAGTACAATCAGCTGATCGCAAGACGAGTCAGAGAATGCAATGTTTACTGTGAGATTTATTCCTACAAAACAGATTTTGAAAAGATTAAAGCGTTGAATCCCAGAGGGATTATTTTTACCGGCGGACCGAACAGCTGCTATGAGGAAGGAGCGCCGGCCTACACAAAAGAGATATTTGAACTTGGGATTCCCGTTCTGGGAATCTGCTACGGTTCCCAGCTTATGATGCATCTGCTCGGCGGGAAAGTGGAAAAGGCGCCGGTGCGCGAATACGGAAAGATCGAAGTGACGGTGGATTGTGCTTCTCCCCTGTTCGAGAATGTATCAGAAACAACTATCTGCTGGATGAGCCATAACGATTACATATCCGCGGCCGCGCCAGGCTTCCGTGCGACTGCGCATACGCCGGACTGTCCTTTTGCGGCGCTTGAAAATGCGGAGAAAAAGCTTTACGCCACTCAGTTTCATCCGGAAGTCCTGCACACGCAGGAAGGGCAGAAAATGCTGTCAAATTTTGTCCGCAAGATCTGCGGCTGTGCAGGCGACTGGCGCATGGATTCCTTCGTGGAAGAATCGATTCGTTCTATCCGTGAGAAAGTAGGAGACGGCAAAGTGCTCTGCGCGCTTTCCGGCGGCGTTGATTCGTCCGTCGCGGCAGTCATGCTTGCAAAGGCAGTCGGAGATCAGCTCACCTGTGTTTTCGTAGATCATGGCCTCCTGCGCAAGAACGAAGGCGATGAAGTGGAAGCCGTTTTTGGTCCGGACGGTCCTTATGATCTGCATTTTATCCGGGTCAATGCGCAGAAGCGCTTCTATGAGAAACTCCGCGGCGTCGAAGACCCGGAAAAGAAGCGCAAGATCATCGGAGAAGAATTTATCCGCGTGTTCGAGGATGAGGCGAAAAAAATCGGCGCAGTCGATTTCTTTGTGCAGGGAACCATTTATCCGGACGTGGTTGAGAGCGGTGACGGCGGAGAATCCACTACCATCAAATCGCACCACAATGTTGGCGGCCTGCCCGAGCACGTAGATTTCAAGGAGATTATCGAGCCGCTGCGGAACCTGTTTAAAGACGAAGTCCGCAAGGCCGGGCTTGAACTTGGAATTCCGGATTATCTTGTTTTCCGTCAGCCGTTCCCCGGTCCCGGACTTGGGATCCGCATCGTCGGGGAGATCACGGCCGAGAAGGTGGCAATGGTGCAGGACGCGGACGCTATCTGGCGCGAGGAGATCGCGAAAGCCGGCTGGGACACAAAAGTGAATCAGTACTTTGCGGCTCTGACCAACATGCGTTCAGTCGGAGTCATGGGTGATGAGAGGACTTATGATTATGCGATCGCGCTGCGCGCTGTCACAACGACAGATTTCATGACTGCTGAGAGCGCCCACATCCCCTGGGAGGTGATCGAGAAGACGACCAGCAGGATTGTAAACGAGGTGAAGCATGTGAACCGTGTGCTGTATGACTGTACCGGAAAGCCGCCGGCGACAATAGAATTCGAATAATTAAAAAAATGTCGGAGAATGCTGTAAAATCAACATTTCTCCGGCAAAAAAATGCTCGGTGATGTTAATATGATGTTGAAAAAAGAGAGCCTTACTTTTGATACTTTGGTTGGGGAGATTCCCGCTTCTTTTGTTTGCCAGTCACAACCACTGATGATAATACAAAGAGTCCCGGAATAAGACAATCTGTCGGGTAAATCATTACAAAGGAGCTGCATCTATGAACAGAAAAACAGGTGAAAAATTTCCCTGGAATTCTTTTTTAAGGAAATTGGCCGCGATCGCGATTCCGGTCGCATTTCAGAATCTGCTGACGACTACAGCCAGCATGGTCGATACAATGATGGTC
>CANQUH010000072.1 GCA_947626965.1 uncultured Lachnospiraceae bacterium | reverse complement strand
CGCATATACTACGATAGTTAAAAAGAAAAGGAGAGAATTTATGAGAAGAAAATTTCTTTCACTGCTGACCGCGGCAGCGCTCGCGGCCGGCGCTTTGTCCTGCGTTTCCTGTGCTGAGGAGGCGAAAGATCCCGTCAAGGTGACTCTGAACGAAGTCGCCCATTCCATCTTTTACGCACCACAGTACGCTGCAATCGAGCTGGGTTACTTTGAGGAGGAGGGGATCGATCTGGAACTGGTCTGCGGTTTCGGCGCCGACAAGACAATGACAGCCCTTCTGTCCGGCGATGCCGACATCGGCTTCATGGGATCCGAGGCCTCAATCTATACCTACATTGGAGGATCCGCGGACGCACCGGTCAATTTCGCGCAGCTCACACAGCGCGCCGGAAATTTTCTCGTGGCGCGCGAGGACGTGAAAGATTTCCAGTGGAGCGATCTGACCGGCAAAGATGTGCTCGGTGGGCGCAAAGGCGGCATGCCGGAAATGGTATTTGAATATATCCTGAAACAGAACGGCATCGATCCTTCCGAAGTGAATATCGATCAGAGCATCGACTTCGGCTCTACGGCGGCCGCATTCTCCGGCGGGCAGGCCGATTACACCGTCGAGTTCGAACCAGGAGCTACGACTCTCGAAAAAGAAGGCGTCGGCTATGTCGTCGCTTCTCTCGGCACAGATTCCGGATACGTTCCGTACACCGCTTACTGCACGAAATCCAGCTTTCTTGAGGAACACGCAGACGTCGTTCAGGCATTCACGAACGCTCTGCAGAAAGGTATGGACTATGTAAATACACACACGCCGGAAGAAATCGCAGAAGTTATCGCCCCGCAGTTTGCAGAGACGGATCTTGAAACGCTGACCACAATCGTGACCCGCTATCACGAGCAGGATACATGGAAAGAAGATCTGATCTTTGAGGAGAGCAGCTTTGAGCTTCTGCAGGATATTCTCGAAAGCGCCGGCGAACTTGAAAAACGCGTACCGTACGAAGATCTGGTAACTACCGAATTTGCGGAAGCAGCTGCCGCCAGATAAACGTTACTGTTCACTTCTGCGCAGATCTGAAATTTAACGAATCCTGCCCCTGCCGCAGCTGTCTGCTCAAGGCAGAATTCCTCTTTTATCTGACGTAAAAATCCCGCGGTCAAAGCCGCGGGATCTGGATTTTCCCTGTTTTCTGTTATTTTTTGCATTGACCCTTGCTTAAAACTGAAACTGCCCCGGCAGACATTTTCTGTCAGATACAGCTGCGGAATTTTAATATCCGGTCACGCTTGTGGCATGCAGGGAACCGTCCGGTGATGTCGTGTCAATCCCGACTGACACATACTGTCCGGTATAAATTCCATCCGCCGCGGAGATCGACGCGTCTCCCGTGTTGATCGTGTAGGTATTTCCATCGTCTCCCGCTACCTCGATCATGCCTACTCCGGCATTCGTAATTGTTCCGCTGACTGATCCCGGAATCACACCGGAAGAACCGCCTCCGGATGTATCTCCGCCGCCCGAGCCGTCCCCGGATGTATCCCCGCCGGTTGAACCGCCTCCCGACGTGTCTCCGCCGCCTGAACCGTCTCCGGATGTATCCCCGCCGGTCGAACCGCCTCCCGACGTGTCTCCGCCGCCTGAACCGTCTCCGGACGTATCCCCGCCGGTTGAGCCGCCTCCCGATGTATCTCCGCCGCTCGAATATCCGGGATCCGTTGTGCTGACATAGGCTTTGCTGATATAAGCCCGGGAACCGTTGACCGATACGATAAACCAGTTCGCAGTCTCGCCAACCACTGTGACAGCCGTGCCGCCGCTCAGGCCTCCGACCTTATCCGTATTGGTGCTCGGACCGGAACGCATGTTTACATCCGTCGTCGTGTAATACGTATAGCCAGTCTCATAGTCCACTGTACTGTTGTATTCTGCCTGCTGAACGGAATCATTATCGGCCCCGCCGTCTTCCTGCTGTCCCTGATCGTCCGGGTTATCCGTATTGTCAGAATTATTCGAATCATCCGAATTATCTGAATTTCCCGTTCCGGAATTCACCGGGGAAGATACCAGAAACGCCTTTGATATGTAGCCGATATTTCCCTCAATGTTTACTTTAAACCACTGGGAAGTCTCCCCGACCACCGTGACGGCATCCCCTTTATTCAGAGAATATATGATGTTCTCATTTGACGCCGTACTCGGCTCCGCACGTACATTCACCTCGTCAGCCGCATAAAGCTGCGCGGGCGTTCCGTAGTCTGTAAGAGATTTAAGCTCTTCCTCCACTGTCGTGGGGCTGTCTGTCTGCCCCTGGCTCTCGCTCTGCCCGCCATTTTCCGTCCGCATATCCTGCTCTATGCCGGTCTGGGTCTGCAGCGGCTGAGTAAGCTCGCTGAAAGCCGGATTGTTCAGCACGGTAAAGCTCTCGACTGATTTAATTACCGTCTCAAGAAGCGGCCGGTTGTCGTCAGTGACAGTCCCCGTAACAACATAGGCCTGATCTTTTGCAATGATTCCGTATGTGACGGCGTATGCCCACATACTGGTGGAATTGTAGCTGACCACATACTCATATGTATTCAGAGTACCCGCGCTCAGACTTTCAAAACTCTCAATTTTAAAGGCATTTTCTTCCGGGTACTGATTCGAAAGGTTCCTCTCAAGTTCCTCCTGTGATCTTGCCACAGAAGAAATATTTCTCTTCATCTGACTCTCGTCGGCTGCGTGAACGATATTGATCATCGCCGTGCCGCCGGAGAATACACGCATCTCATCTACATCCTGCGTCACTTTCCAGGTACTGTCCGGAAGCGTAATCCTGACACTTTTGTCCTGCGCCGTATACGCGACGTTTGTCTCAGGCTCCGTCTCCGTCTGCGTCTCCGGTTCCGCCGTCTGTATCTCCGATTCTGTCAGCCGCTCAACAGGCTTTTCCGTCTCCTGAACGACCTCTTTGTCACATCCTCCGGCAAATAACAGCAGACCGAGCGACAAAACAAGAGTACCTGCAAATCTCCTTCGGTTTCTCATGTTACGTCCTCCATTCTACTTAACAACACCCCTGTTCTTTTTCTGCATTCTGCTTTGTGAACGAATTATCTGTCCGCCCTGCGTCAGCCGCAGACCGCACCGGAAATCAGTTTTCTCTGCAGTTCCCGCATCTTTCACAGCAGAATACAAGTATTCTGTCTTCTGCCATAACTTACACTCCCTTTCGGAAAAAACGTAAAAAACAGGTATTTCCCAATACCATTGTAAAAATAATACCACGACATTACAACTTGCGCAACGATTACGGCCGCGAAAAAAGAAGATTAACATTTCCGTAACTTAATCTTAATCAGTTTTTTTAAAAAGTTTACATATCAGATTTTCCGTTTCTGTCAGCCGTTCTTCCATATCTGTCCTGTCTTTATCCGCAAGAATTGCCACAAACAGATTGTATTCATCAATCAGACCCTGTCCATGCTCTACATGCCATGCGCCCGCGTCGCTCCCGAGCGCGAGCTTTGCCCCCAGCTCATATGCCCTGCGGATATTCGCCGCCTGAAGCCGTTCAAGGCGGCAGATCACCGTATCGTCAAAACGTCCGGTGCCCTTCAGATTCGAGACCGTCACAATCGTCGGAACCCAAACGGCGTGGGAAGCGGCAAGCGCCTGCAGGCTCTCCTCATCCATAAAGTTCCCATGCTCGACGGAATCCACTCCCTGCTCCACCGCATCCTGTACGGCACGCGCCCCGTTCACATGCGCCATCACAGCGAATCCTTCCTCGTGCGCGATATGGATCATCTCCCCGATCTCCTCACGGGAAAGAGGTTCCTCCGTCACGCCGCCGTCCCCGGCAAAATCCATGATCCCGGAAATCATAATCTTGATAAAATCGCCGCCGCGTTCCCGCACCTTCAGCACCAGCTGATGATATTCCTTCATCGTATCAAATCCAAGACCCACAATCCCGCCGTAATGCCCGTTTTTATGAATCGCAAAAATGGGCGTCCGGTAATCGATCCCGTATTCCGGGGCTAGCTGCACCGCCCGCTCCGAGACACCAAGCGCGTCGCCCCCGTCGCGGACAAACGAAATCCCAAATTTCCGGTACGCTTCCAGTTTGTCCCTTATGGCCTGTTCATTGACTCCGTTTCTGTGGATCTGAACGGCTTTTTTGTAATTTACCGCATCCATGATCAGATGCGCATGACACTCTCCAAACATTTTTCCTTCGTTCCCCCGTTTCAAAAAATCCGTGGCATCATCGGCAAAATCCCTCTTGCCCCCTCAGCTGCAATGTCTGTATTTGCAGGCTTTCTGTCATTGTTTTAGTATACCTGATTCTGTCCGACAACGCAAGACGCCGCTTTTAAAAACTGGCCTGCTTCAATTTTCTGTTTCTGGCTATGGAAAAAAGCCAGATTGCTGATATACTCTTGCTATTCTGTTAAATATATGAAAGTCCACGGATCTCTTTGGGCTTTCACAGTAAGGAGGAGTTTTTATGAAACGAATTATGTCAATCCAGGATATTTCCTGTCTCGGACGCTGCTCGCTTACGGTCGCCCTTCCAATCCTTTCCGTGATGGGCCACGAAACCGTCATTCTTCCGACGGCAGTGCTCTCCACCCACACACAGTTTTCTGATTTTACTTTCCGCGATCTGACAGAAGATCTCATGCCGATCGCCAGTCACTGGAAGAAAGAAAATTTTAAATTTGACGCGATCTATACCGGATATCTCGGCTCAGATGAGCAGATTGAAATTGTAAAGAAATATTTTGAAATGTTTGCGAACGACGACCGTACGCTGCGCATCGTAGACCCCGCCATGGGCGACAACGGAAAACTGTACGTCGGCTTTGATGAAGCTTTCGCGAAAAAAATGGCCGGCCTGTGCGGAAAAGCCGACATTATTCTCCCGAATCTGACGGAGGCGTCCTTCATGCTCGGCCTCGACTACCAGGCGCAGGGTTACAGTGAGGAATATATCAAGGATGTGCTGCGCCGCCTCTGCGATCTCGGCGCAAAGAAAGCCGTCCTCACCGGCGTCTCCTTCCACGAAAAGGAACTCGGCGTCATGGCGTACGACGCAGCTTCCGATACGTTTGAGTCTTACTTCAATGAATGGCTCCCCGTCAGCTTCCACGGCACGGGAGACTGTTTCGCGAGCTGCTTTGCAGGCGCTGTGCTGCAGGGGAAATCTGTCTATGAATCTTTTAAACTGGCGGCCGATTTCATCGTTGCCTGCTTAAAGTGCACGCTGGCCGACCCGGATCACCATGATTACGGCGTGAATTTCGAGGAAGTGCTGCCGATGCTGGCGCCGGGCGGCGGCCCTGCCCTTCTTTGACGTGAGAAGGATTCAGGATTCACGTCAAAATTGAGCATACCTGCAAAACATATATCAGATGGAGACTGTTTTTTCGCTTTGCACGCTCAAACACGGCAGAGCGGACCGAAACCCGCACAATGGATTTCGGCCCGCTCTGTCTGCCTCTCTATTCAGCCGTCCAAACTGCTGTTCATTCCAACCGACTCTCTGGCAATCCAGTCTTTCAGGAGCTTCATCGTCTCCGTGAAATCTTTATTCACACCATAGCTGGCGTAATCTATAATATAGTCCACCTTGTCATCCCGGTCTCTGATGTAGAAGTCAAGTGATCCTTCACGACCGGAATAACGTGTCACAACCTCATACGGCATGGACAGCAGATCCTTCCGGTATGCCTCGACCAGCTGCCTGATATCCTCCTTGCCGTCAATCGTGATTGAATCGTTATACCACTGGGACGCAGCGTTTACTTCCTCCGCCGTCTCGCCTGTCTGCGGCGGGAGTTCAATATCATCTGGCGACGGGAGTTCAATGTCAGCCGCATATTTCGCTTCGGAATACTCTCCGGCGGCTATGTATTCCGCTCCTGTTTCCATATTTGGCTCTTCATTCGTTTCTCCGGGGGATTCCGTTTCTTCATCTGATTCATACTCCTCTCCGGTTTCCCCGAATGGTTCCGTTTCTTCCAGTTCTGATTCTCCGCCTGTTTCTCCGTCTGACCCTGTTTCCTCCGACTCAGATTCCCCGTCCGTTTTTTCGGTTGATTCCTTTTCTTTCAGCTCGGATTCCTCATTTGTTTCCCCGGCTGACCTTGTTTCCTCCGACTCAGATTTCTCATCCTTCAAGGCTGCTGTCCGATCTTCCGAATCAGGATTTTTAAAATCAGCGGCCTGAGAATCCGCGTTTCCTGCACCGGAATCCTGCTCCTGCTGCTCTGCTTTCGCCAGCTCCTTCCGCATCCCCTTATTAAGATAAATATTCACATATTCTATACGGTCGGGATCGCACCGCATGATCGGATAGAACCGCTCGCGGTATCCGGGATCTTCCAGTAGCTCGCCGAGGCTCTCCGTGACAAGCTCCAGCGGTACCGTATACCGGCGGTACACTTCCTTTCCGCTTTTCAGCCGGTATTTTATTTCCGCTTCCGTAAGAGCGGTACCCTCTTCCTCCCACTGCTCCTGGGGCCGCTCTTTGTCAGACAAAAAATCCACACCGTACTGAGCAACCTCATAGATAGGATCGATCGTTTCCGTCTCCAGATAGTCAGTATCCCATTCATGGGATTCCTGATCCGCTGGAACCCATACCCGGTAATCTCCAAAATAGTCATACCCGTTTCTGAGCGCCATCGCGGCGACCTCTTCTTTTTCAGGAAGCCAGGTATTGTAGCCGAATACGTCAAAGCGGAATACCAAAAGGATTGCAAAGGATACCGCAAGTGCGAAGACCAGCTGCGCCTTGTTCGCGAACACCTGCCGGATATCCCAGCGGTAGATAAATTCCATGATCAGACCGCCAAGCAGACCAAACAGCAGGATAAAAAAGACCGCCCATGCCATACTGTCTTCAAAAAGCTCGTATGCCGCCAGTCCCGCGAACAGCGAGGACGGAACCACAAGCGCGATCTTGATCAGCCCTTCCATCCACGAAAAGGCGATCGCGCAGCCCGCGCGCTCCGTCTTCCGTTTCTGATAGAGAAGCAGGGAGACTGCCAGCAGCGCCGCGATCAGAAGGACAAGCTGCAGCACCGTCGTGACCTTCGGCCAGACCATCTGCCAGCTGTCGTTGACCAGACTTTTCCGGCAGTTCATGTCGCTCATCAGAGCCATCATCCAGGGGGAGGAGAAAGGTAAAGCCGTTTCCCAGTTCGAATAATATCTTCCCGGCCAGGTCGGCAGAAACATCTCTCCCAGAATGACCGACAGAAGATACCACAGGGGAATGTAGCAGCCGAGCACTCCCACCGCCAGAACCGTCGTCAGCATCTTGCCGGTCAGCATGACCGCGAGGAGCGTGCCCGCGTAGCTTGCCAGAAACTGCAGGATCCCAAAGCCCGTGGACGCGATCAGCTCCGCCGTACCTGCCGCCCAGGTCACTTTGTAGACGACGCTCAGCAGCAGCACGAGCGCCTGGCAGATCACATACGGAACGATAAAGGTAAACGCGCTCCCCACAATCTTCGCGGCAAACAGCGTCCGGCGCTTTATGGGCAGGCTGTGGTAAAAGTCCAGCTTTACCGGGGAATGCAGGTAACCGAACGCGCACAGCGCGCTGAACGCGCCTGCCGCGATCACAAATATGGTAACCTCCCAGTGCCCGAAACCCAGCTGCTCCCAGTAATATCTGGAAAGCCTGGCCAGGTTTGTTCCATGAATCGTATCGAGATATCTGCTCTCCCCCGCCATCACGATCAGCACGCGGAATGGCAGCAGCAGTCCGAAAATAATCCCAAAAAGGGCCGTGACCCACGTCAGCTTCTTCCACTCATCGCGCGCCAGCTTAAAAAACGAGATTTTTGATGTCATATCCGGCCACCTCCGTTTCACTGATAAAGATTTCCTCGAGAGTCAGAGGAAGAATCTCGCAGAACAGCGGCTGCTTCTCCTGCACCTTCCGAAGCACCTGATCCCGCGTTCCCCGCGCGATCAGCGTGAGCAGAGATCCCCTCTTGTCGTACTGCAGAATCTCCAGCTCCTCATGCAGCTCCTTCTCAAGCGCCGCATCCGGGATCACGCACTGAACCTTGTGAATGCGCAGCTTCATCTCGTCGAGATCCTTCGCGAACAGAATTCCCCCCTTGTGGAGAAGACCCACATGGTCGCAGATGTCCTCGATCTCGCGCAGGCTGTGCGAGGCGATGACCGGCGTGAAATCACGATTCATGATCTCAGAGGCAAACAGGCTCTTCACCGCCTGGCGCATCACCGGATCCAGCCCGTCGAACGTCTCGTCGCAGAGCAGATACTCCGTATTCGCGCAGACGCCGAGCAGCACGGAAACCTGCTTCTTCATGCCCTTTGAGAACGTGGAAAGCTTCCGCCTGGGATCCAGATCAAACTTCGCGAGCATCTCCTGATAACGCTTCACGTCAAACCGCGGGTACAGCAGATGATAATATTCCATCATCCCCAGAGACGTCGCGTTCGGATAAAACCACGCCGTATCGGGGATAAAGCAGACACGCTCCTTGGCCGCCGGATTCTCCCACACCGGTTTGTCGTCGACCGTCACGCTGCCTTCCTGCGGCTTCAGCACACCGCTGATCACACGGAGCAGCGTACTCTTGCCGGCGCCGTTCGTCCCGACCAGACCGAAGATGGAGCCGTTCTGCATCTGTGCGCTCACATGATCCAGCGCCTGAATCTCGTCAAAGCGCATCGAAACATTGTCTATTTTGATCATACGCTCTTTTCATCCCCCTCCCCGAAATACTCCCGCGCACGCTTTACAAACTCTTCGCACGGGATGTCAAGCTCCTTCCCCTTCTCCACCAGCTCCTTCAGCGACTGGTACACGCTCTCCTGTTTCTTCATCTTCAGTCCCTCATTTCCCGAAACAAAATTCCCCCGTCCCTTCACCGGATAAATATAGCCCTCCTGCTCCAGCAGCGTGTACGCCTTCTGGATCGTGTTCGGATTGATCGAAAGCTCCACCGCCAGCGAGCGCACCGAAGGCATCTGGCTGTCCGGCTCCAGGATTCCGCTGACAATCAATGTCTGAAACCGCTCCACGACCTGCTCATAGATCGGCTTGCGGTTCTGCAGGTCGATACTTATCATGGGCCGCCTCCCTTCTGTACTGGTACAAATCTTACGCCGAATTTTTGCGTATTAAGTGTACTATTAGTATTAATACACTTAGTATATAGCGGCGGACTGGATTTGTCAACCCCTGAATTATTTTCCTGTCTGGGCCCGCGCATGACAAAGGACACCCCGAAAGGTGTCCCTGAAATTTTCCGTATTCTTTTTTCAGTTCTTTACTGCTGCGGCTCTGTCGCAAACAGGTTCATATTCACGTATCCGACTGTCCCGTCCATATCGACCTTGTACCATTTATCCGTATACCCGATCGCCGTCAGCTGACTTCCCGACGGAACCGTCTTTATAATCTCGCTGTCCTGCGCCGGAGCGGATCTGAGATTGGCTCCGGTCGTCGCGTAGACCGGATAGCTCTCCGCATAGGTCTGGACATTGTACTGCGCGTCAGCAGCGGAAGTATCCGCGGAAGGTGTCGGCTCGGCATTCGCGGCGACGGTCCCTGTCTGCGAATCCTCTGAACCTGACGGGTTCGTCGCACCCGCAAGCTCCTGCGCGATCACCTGCTCACGCTCCTCGTCCGTCTTCGGCGCTACCTCTGTGTCAGAGACAAACTGCTTTGACATGTATCCGTTCACTTCATAATCATCAACATCAACCACATACCAGTTCGGCGTCTCTCCGACTACCGTAAGCTGATCTCCCTGATAGTAGCTGTAGAAAATATTCTCCTGAGAACTTGTATCCGGCTGCTCGCGCACGTTCACATCGTCCTTCGCGTACATGATCCGGATCTGGTCAAACTGAGTCTCCTGCGCTTTCTCCTCAGCCGGGGTCAGAACCTTCGGCTGTGTCTCGGATTCCGTGGGAGGTTCGGTAGGCGCCTCCGTCGGTTTCTCCGTAGGCTTTTCTGTCGGCTTTTCGGTTGGTGCTTCCGTCGGCTTCTCGGTCGGCGCTTCTGTGACTTTCTCGGTCTGTGGTTCTTTTTTCAGCTTGTCGCAGCCTCCCGCAAAAACGGTAACTGAAACCGCCAGTGCCAGCATCAGCAATAATGTTTTTCTGTTCTTCATCCCTTGTAACCTCCATTCTTACCTATACTCCCACAGATATTTTCACAAATATTCTGTATGCAAAACTGTGTTATTATCATATCATGCCCATTCAATTCTGGCAAGTACTGTTCTGATTTTTAAATATCTTTTAATTTTTCTTTACATTTTTGATACTTTTTGACTCTGGTATTCTTACATGGATTTCCGCTCCGCGATCTCCGCCATCTTCGCCTCGTTCAGCCGTGTGTCGCCATGCACGCGGCTGTAGGACAGATACCCGTTCATGCGGTCGATCTTTGTAAGATTCCGGGAACCGCAGACCGGACAGACATCCATCTCAAGTTCCTGGTGGCCGCAGTCGTCGCAGTAGGCCAGAGACAGGTTGACGCCCTCATAGTAGCCGAGATCCATCGCGCGGCGCACGAGACTTTTGATCGCATCTATATTATAATCAATCGGGTAGCGTACATACTGGATTTTTCCTCCATTGCACAATTCCCAGAATCTTCCTTCGAGATCCTGCTTCTCGATCGGCGTGATATCCTCCGTCACATGACAGTGGAAGCTGTTGCTCACATACGGCCGGTCGGAGACATTTGCGACAATTCCGTATTTCTTCCGGAACTGCTCGACCTGAAGTCCGCAGAGCGACTCTGCGGGCGTGCCGTAAATCGCGTACAGCCAGCCGTCCTCTTTTTTAAATTCCGCCACCTTGTCGTTGATATATTTCAGAACTTCCAGCGCAAACTGCCCGTCCTGCGCGATAGATTTTCCGTTGTAGAGCTCCTGCAGCTCATTCAGCGCCGTGATGCCGAACGAGGAAGTCATCGGCTTCAGCAGTTTTTTGATTTTTTCTCCAGGCTGGAGCCTTCCGCCATAAAAACCGCCCTCACAGTAGGCGAGCGGATTCGTTGACGCGCGCATCTCCCCGAGATAATCGTAGGTCCTGATATGAAGTCTGCGGATCATCTCGAGATAGTAATCCAGCACCTCATAGAAGTCGCGGCTCTCCGCGCGGGACTTTGCCAGAATCATCGGAAGATGAAGACTGACCGCACCCACGTTGAAGCGGCCGACAAACACCGGGACATCCTTGTCATCCGCAGGTTCCATCCCGCCTCTCTCATACCAGGGACTGAGAAACGCACGGCATCCCATCGGACTGATAACTTTGCCGTACTTTTTGTACATACTGGCAATATAGCCTTCCCCGGTCAGAGAAAGCCAGTCCGGATACATCGTCTTTGAGGAACACTGAATCCCCGCCTCAAAGACATCCTCGCACGCGCCTCCAGGCCCATGCAGGTTCTCATCGTAGAGAAACACAATCTTCGGAAACAGTACCGGTTTGCGGTTGCCCGGCCTGCCCTGGCCGCCGCGGTGCACGTCGAGCAGAGAAATCGAGATCATCCGCTCAAAATCAGACTGCCCCAGTCCGAGCGTCACCGTCACAAACGGATAATCTCCGCGCGAAGAACCAACCGTGTTCAGCTTGTACTCAATTCCCTGCCAGCCCTGATCGCAGTCCCTGCGCACCTTGTCCATGGCGTACCTGGCCGCTGTCTCCTCGACGCCTTCCCACGACGGGGAGGCATACTTTTTAAACTCTTCCTGATATTTGATAAAACTCTTTTTCGCGTACGGAGCAAGCACTTTGTCCACTTCCGGAACCGTAAAGCCGCCGTACTGCTGCGCCGCCGTGCTCAGAATGATATCGCCCATGACGTCAAACGCAGTATCGAGCGTCTTGGGCTCATTGTACCAGACATTCCCCATCTCAAACCCGCCGGAGAGAACGGATGCAATATCGAACAGACAACAGTTCATCGTGTCGAGCCGTGCCGACTGGTCATGAATATAAATGTATCCATCCTTGCATGCCTGCAGTTCATCGCGGGTCATAAAGAATTTCCGGTAAAGTTCCTTATTCAGCTCGTTGAAGATCAGGCTCCGCTTTGTCGCCACCAGGGCACTGTCCGTGTTCGCATTGCTTTTATCTCCGATATAGCGGATCGACTGGCTCTTCGTGTAGACGTCGTCCATCATATGGATAAAATCCAGCTTATAGTTCCGGTAATCCCGGTAGCTCTTGGCAACCGCCGGATTCACCGCCTCAAGCGCTCCCTCGACGATGTTATGCATTTCCTGGATCGTAATCCCTTCCTTGCCGAGGGATTCGGCCTTATCCTTTGCAAAATCACAGAGAAATCTGAGCTCATCTTCAGAAAACTGATACAGAATGCGCGCCGCGGACTTGTTCACCGCGACAATGATCTTCTGGACATTAAACTCTTCATGTGTTCCATCTTTTTTTATCACGTACAACATACGAACGCTCCTTTGTAAGTCAGTTTTTTCCTGTTCTGTTTTCAGGTTCTGTTCTTCCGCTTCCTGATTTTCAGCTTTTGCAGCTGACGGCAGACTGATTCATTATCTGCCGCAAATTTTTCAAAAAATTTGTGTGACAAAAGCAGGATCAGTACCTGCTCTCATCGATAACGGAATCAACTGCAAAGAATTCAGACAGCGATCCCGGACTGTTTTTTAAAACATAGCCGTTAACCATGCGCCTTGTCTGCCTCATATAAAGGTCCGTCACCTCGCGGAAATCCTGATCAGCCCACAGACCGAGAAGAAATACATAGCCTTTGTTTGCCAGCCACGCTGCCTTTTCGCTCGTATAGTCGATCTCCGAACCATACGGGAAAATTAGGGTGTCCACCTTTCCGGTCAGGCTTCCAATCGCTGACTCCCAGTGTGTGATATCCTGGGCCAGCTGATCAAATGAGTAACTTTCCAGACGATCATAACTGTAGCTTTCACACGCAAGCGTCCAGCCGGTTTCAATCAGCTTCTCGGCAATGTGGCGGACAGCCCGCTGATTCTCGGAATAATCGGAATCCCCGTTCTCCTCCACCTCATAGCCGAACGCTCCATGGGCGCCTGAAACACCGACAATCCCCTTCGCTCCCTGGAAGGAAAAATCCGGATGCTCTTCAATGAATGCTTCCAGAACAGGAATCACATCATAATCTCCGACCTTGTCGTGTCCGCCTTCATCCGTGTAGAGCGCCTTTACCTCGCCGTCATCGTTGAGAACGAGCCGAAGCGCGATTCCCTTTCCATTCTGGATTCCATCGTAATTCAGATTATCGATCGACAGAATCAGAGGTTTCTTGCCTTCCGGAATTTTCGGATTGTTTGAGGCAAACGTTTTTTTGCCCTCATCACCTTCCACAATCTTCACAAGACTGTGGATATCAATCAAAAGGTATCCGTTTTCATAAAGTTCGTTAAGTATCTTCTCAAATTCACTCTGTGTGATCATCAGATCACCATAGCCCTCACTCAGCGCGCGCGACGGATCGACGATCAGATTGGAAAAACTGAGATGCGGGATACTGCCCTCATATTCCTTCAGTTCATTCTTCCGGCTCTCGTAGTCGGCAATTGCGGCTGTAACACGTTCATCACCCCTGTCAATTTCCGAGTCCCGAAGAAAACTGATCGCCTGGTCATATTCATAGCCAAGCGCGATCTGATCCGCCTGGGCAAGAATGTCAAGCAGCTCCTGCTCCTCTTCCGATTCCTGCTCCCTCTGTTCACGCTGCATTTTCATCTTCGGAGTCTCCACCGGTTCATTATTCTCATATTTTCCAAGCGTGCCGATGCTCTCCGCAATCTGGTAATTCAGAACGCTGCGCGAACAGCCTGTCAGACACAACAGGCCGATAAACGCCAGAAAACCTGCTCCCATCTTCCATAATTTTTTGTTCATACCGTCCACCCCGTATCATCGATCTTTTTCAGTTCCCGCTCCCGCACGGGGAGAATTTTTCATTTGTTTTTGCAGACAATGAACCCTGCGGTCATACCTCTGCATGGACATTTGACGAACGCTGCGATAACAGGCGAAACTCACGCAGCGTGAATCTTAATCGGCTCTTCTGTCAGCCTGCCTTGATTATACCGCTCTTAAGCACAAGAAACAAGCTCATTTTTATTATCCATAAGATATGGGGCCGCCGCAGATATTTTGCGGCAGCCCCGTATCTTTAAATATGATGATGCTGGGGTCAAAAGGAATTTTGCCCCCACGATCAGCCTGCAAAGAAATGAATGAACTTCAGCAATCAGGCCTCGGAAAGCAGCTCCGCGAGCATCCGGTTGACGGCCCCCGGATCAGCCTTTCCTTTCATGGCCTTCATGGTCTGCCCAACAAGGAACCCGAGCGCTTTCTTCTTCCCGCCGCGGTAATCGCTGACCGACTGCGGATTGGACGCAATCACTTCCTCCACAACGCGGCGCAGTTCTCCTTCATCGTTAACAGTTTTCAGTCCGTGCTCCTCAACATAAACCACCGGATCGATATCCTCGCGGAAAATCTTTTCAAATACTTCCTTCGCCACCGTCTGATTGATCGTTCCGTCCTCAGTCAGTCCGATCAGTTTCGCAAGATTTTCCGGCGAGAAGGAAAGCTCTTCCGGTTCCATCCCTTCTTCTTTTAAGAGCCTGAGCGTTTCTCCCATAAGCCAGTTTGACACTTTTTTCGGTTTGCCGCAGATTGCGGTTGTCTCCTCAAAGATGTCCGCCATGCGCTTCGAACCGGTCAGGATTCCCGCATCGTAGTCCGGTATGTCAAACTCGGTTTTATAACGCTGCAGCTTCTCCGTCCGCAGCTCCGGCTGACGGCTTCGGATCTCCTCCAGCCACTCATCGCTGATGATGACCGGCACAAGATCCGGATCCGGGAAATATCGGTAATCCTGCGCGTCCTCCTTGGAACGCATCGGGTAGGAAGATTCCTTGTTGTCATCCCAGCGGCGCGTCTCCTGAATGACCTTTTTCCCTTCCTCGAGAAGCTCGATCTGACGGGCGCGCTCTCCCTCGATCGCACGCGCAATCGCCTTGAAGGAATTCAGGTTCTTCATCTCAGTTCTTGTTCCGAACTCTTTCGCTCCCACCTCGCGCACCGAAAGGTTGACGTCGGCACGCATCGACCCTTCCTGCAGCTTGCAGTCGGACGCGCCGAGATACTGAATGATCAGGCGCAGCTTGTCGAGGTAGGCGATGACCTCATCCGCGCTTCTCATGTCCGGCTCGGAGACGATCTCGATCAGTGGAACCCCGCTTCGGTTATAGTCAACTAACGAGCAGTCTTCCCACTCGTCGTGGATCAGCTTTCCGGCATCCTC
>CANQUH010000071.1 GCA_947626965.1 uncultured Lachnospiraceae bacterium | reverse complement strand
AATCCCGGGGAGGAACTGCTTCTGCGTGGAATTGATTACTGTCACGTGAGAAAAAGAAAAGTGTATCTGACCGTGAATACTCTGCTCAAGGAGAGGGAGCTTGAGGAAGAATTATATGAATACATGCTGCCTTTTTACAGAGAAGGACTGGACGGCGTGATCGTGCAGGATTTTGGAGTTCTGTGTTTTCTGAGGAGAAATTTTCCGGATCTTCCGGTTCACGCAAGCACGCAGATGACGGTGACAGAGGTGGATGGCGCGAGATTTCTCGGGGAACGGGGAATCAGCCGCATCGTGACGGCGAGAGAGCTTTCGCTCGATGAAATACGCGGGATTATTGCGGAGACAGGGCTGGAGGTTGAGACGTTTGTACATGGCGCCATGTGCTATTCCTATTCGGGTCAGTGTCTGTTCAGCAGTATGATCGGCGGCCGCAGCGGCAACCGCGGCCGGTGTGCGCAGCCCTGCCGTCTGCAGTACAGCCTGCAGGATGAAAAAGGGAAACAGCTCGGACGAACGCAGCATCTGATGAGTCTGAAGGATATGTGTGCCGTTGAGCTTCTGCCTGAACTTGTGGATGCGGGGATTGCTTCTCTGAAGATTGAGGGGCGCATGAAGCGCCCGGAATATACAGCCGGGGTTGTCAGTGTTTACAGAAAGTATCTTGACCAGTGTCTTTCCGGAAAGAAAATTCATGTATCTGAGGAGGACAGACGGATCCTGCTGGACCTGTACAGCCGCGGAGGCTTTACGCAGGGGTATTATCACAGGCGAAACGGACCTTCCATGATGACGATGCGCAGGCCGAACCACCAGGGAAGCGATGCTGCCGAAATCCTGAAAAAGGGGAAATATGTTCAGGCAAGGGCCGTCTGCCCGGTTTCAAAGGGGGATGTCCTTGAGGCGGTTCCGGATGCGCCGGGGCAGAAGGGCCTGGAAATCACCATGAGAGAGTCTGCTGAAAAAGGAGATGTGTTTCGGCTTCCTCCTTCTTTTTCAGAAGTGCCGAACGGACGGATGCTTTTCCGCACGCATAATGAATCGCTTCTGAAATCCATAAACAGAGATTTTATACTCACGGAATGTAAAGAAAAAATTAATGGTGTCTTAATTATTTCTCCGGGCAAACCTGTTATACTGAATATAATTTGCGGTGTTTTTGAGGTGACAGAACAGGGAGGCGCTGCCGAGCGTGCGCTCAGTCAGCCTGTCACACGGGAAACAATGCTGCGGCAGCTGAAAAAGACCGGAGATTCGCCGTTTGTCTTTGATAAAATCGAAATTCGGATGGAAGATGAGGTATTCTTCCCTTTACAGATGTTAAATCAGCTCAGAAGAGATGCCCTTGTTCACCTGGAGGAAAAGATAGTATCGGCGGGAAGACGGGAAACGCCGGGGCCGGATTTTCAAACGGAGCGTGAGATCAAAGAGGTTCTGCCGGAAAATTCGAAAGACTCTCCGGTATTCATTTCCTCGCAGGCTGTAGACAGCGATGGCGCTTCATTCTGCACAGAGATGACACGTACGAATCACGGAAATGCGGACTGTAACAGGGATTTCAGGCTCACGGTATCCGTTCAGGAAATGGAACAGCTCGAGGAAGTTCTGGAGAAAGCGGCTTCCGGGCTTCTGGATGTGGACACAGTCTGCCTGGATGTACGTTTTTTCCTGTCGAAAAAAGGCGAGGGGCCGGATGAGGCGTGGGCGAAGGCACTGATCCGCCGTGTGCAGGAGGCCGGATGCAAGTGCTTTCTGCAGATGCCTCCGATTTTCCGGAGCGATCTGCGCAGAATTTATCGGACTCCCTGCATGCACCGGATTCTTGCATGCGCGGATGGATTTATGGCGCGGACAATTGATGCGTTTGCATTCCTTCGCCATGAGGGATACGGTCAGCCAGTAATTGCCGAGGAAGGACTGTACGCCTGCAACAGGGAAGCGGCGGCTTTTCTGGAACAGAACGGCGCGGACAGGCTCACACTGCCGGCGGAACTGAATGTGGCTGAGCTTGAAACCCTGGGGGGCCGTGACAGGGAGATGATCGTGTATGGAAGAATCCCCCTGATGTTCACAGCGCAGTGTCTGAGGAAAAATATATCCGGATGTACCGGAATTCCGTCGGTGCTCTTCCTGAAAGACAGGAAACGGATGCTGTTTCCGGTGCGGACAAGATGTCAGGAGTGCTGTAATGTCATCTACAATTCCGTGCCTCTGAACCTGCTGTCGTGCAGGGAGGAGATCAGGAGGCTTTCACCGTCGCATCTGCGGCTTTCTTTTACCACGGAAACAGCAAAAGAGGTCAGAAATATACTTTCAGAATACAGTGAATTCTTGTCGGGGGATCAGAAAGCGCGCAGCGCCATGCCGGGGACAAGAGGACACTTCAGAAGGGGAGTGGAGTAGAGTTATGTCGAATCTGATCATTCAGGTATCAAAATATCTGATCATAATCCTGATGGCGCTGTATACGTTTCAATGTTTTACGGTTTTTTCTCAAAAAGATGAGGATGACCGGAATTTTGTGTTTCTGCGCCAGAATACTTTGATGTTTTTTATGCATTTTGTTGCATTTACGGTGCTTTATCTTGAAATGGGCGACGTGATGGTGCTGTTTTTTTATGGTTCCCAGGTGATTTACCTTGTGGCCACGCTTGTTCTGTTTCGGAATCTTTACCCGCTTGCCTCAAAACTTCTGATCAACAATATGTGCATGCTGATCACAATCGGATTTATCATGATCACCCGGATTTCTTATGACAAGTCGGTAAAGCAGTTTAAGATCGTCGCGCTTTCCACAGTGATTGCGCTGATCATACCGATCATCATCCGCAAACTCCGGTTTATCACAAAAATGTACTGGTTTTATACGATGGCGGGTATCGGACTCCTTGCTCTTGTCGCGATTATGGCGAGGACGACCTACGGCGCAAAAATATCTTTTGATATCGGACCTGTCTCCATACAGCCTTCGGAGTTTGTCAAGATCATCTACGTGTTCGCGATTGCGGGTCTGCTGTCGAATGCCAGGGAGTTCAAACGCGTCGTGATCGCGACGGCGCTGGCGGCGGTGCATGTGCTGATTCTTGTCGTGTCGAAGGATCTCGGAAGCGCGCTGATCTTTTTTGTTACGTATCTCGTAGTCCTGTTTGTGGCGACGAAGAATCCGTTTCTTGTACTTGCGGGAATACTTTCAGGTTCTCTGGCGGCGGTGGGGGCGTATTTTCTGTTCGGACACGTCCGCGTCCGTGTTGAGGCGTGGCGGGATCCGTTTGAGGATTATTATGTCAACGGCTATCAGATCAGTCAGTCCCTTTTCAGCATTGCCGCCGGTACCTGGTTTGGCACGGGGCTGTATCAGGGATCGCCGACTGCGATCTCGATTGTGGAGCAGGATTTCATGTTTTCGGCGATTGCAGAAGAACTTGGCAGTATTTTCGGCATCTGTCTGATCCTTGTATGCATGAGCTGCTTTATCATGTTTGTCAATATTGCAATGCAGCTGACCAATCGTTTTTACCGGCTGGTTGCAGTGGGACTTGGAGCGACCTATGCGACGCAGGTTTTTCTGACGATCGGAGGCGGGATCAAGCTGATTCCCCTGACGGGCGTAACGCTTCCCTTGGTGAGCTATGGGGGAAGTTCCGCCTTGAGCACACTGATTATGTTCGCCGTTGTACAGGGACTTTACATGCTGCAGCGGGATGAGGAAAAAAAACAGTCCGCGCCCGCCGGCGGACAGGATTCGTACGAAGACTATGATCCGAATTACGGATATCCGCAGAGCGGGCCGGTATACGGAGATCAGGATCCGTACGGGAATTACGGCGGTTATGACGGCTATGATCCGCAGGGCGGTTATGCGGGACAGAATGGTTATGACGATTCTTTTGCCGGATATGGGGATCCGGGCGGCTATCCTCCGTACGGAGGGTATGGAGAGCAGAATCCGTATGACGGCTATGGCGGACCGGATGATTACGACGTATATGGCCGCGGAGGAAATTATGCAGGTCCGGGCTGGGAGTCCGGCGGGTATGAGGAAGACTACGGCAGTCAGGGAGGTGAAAGGACAGATGGCTACGGGAAACAGAAACGGAGCCGACGGAAAAAGAGGTAATCAGTCCGTCAAAAAGATCAGAACGCGGGAAATACGGTTTGATCAGGATAATCCGGAGGTTGGAACGCGCAATACAGAGCTTGGTATTGTCACTTATACATTTGTGTTTCTGTTTATCATTCTGGTCGGCTATCTTGTCTACCTGAATATCTGGAAGGTTGATTCGCTCAATTCCAATGTCTACAACACGAAACACGATGTCAATATGGATAAATATATCCGCGGATCGATCCTGTCCGCGGACGGCACGGTGCTTGCCGAGACACAGGTGGCGGATGACGGGACAGAGACGAGGGTATATCCCTGCTATAATATGTTTGCGCATGCCGTTGGCTATGCGACCAACGGGAAGTCCGGAATTGAGTCGGCGTATAATTCAGATCTTCTCTCTTCTCATGCGTCAATCCTGACGCAGATCCGGGATGAATCAGAGAAGCAGAAGGCACGCGGCGACACTCTTGTCACTACATTAAATTATTCCCTTCAGAATACGGCCTATCAGGCGCTCGGGGGCTACAATGGAGCTGTGCTGGCGCTTGAACCCGATACGGGGAAGATTCTTGCCATGGTTTCCAAGCCGGATTATGATCCGAACCGGATCGGAGAACTGTGGGAGGATCTGATCAGCGATGAATCAAGCAGCGTTCTTTTGAATCGCGCGACACAGGGGCTGTATCCTCCGGGATCCATATTCAAGATACTGACAGCGCTTTCCTATATGAGGCAGAAACCGGGCGCATATCAGAATTTTTCTTATGAATGTACCTCAGAACTCACAAAGGAAGGAGTCACGATCAGCTGCTATAATCATACCGTGCATGGAACAGAGGATCTGAAGGCGGCCCTGTCACACTCGTGCAACACTGCGTTTGCATCTATAGGGCTGGAACTGGACAGCGGAGATTTTCACACTCTTTGTGAGGAATTCCTGTTTAATAAAGCGCTTCCTACCACATTGATGCACAGCACGTCAAAGTTTACTCTTGAGGATAAAGCTTCCTATGGCGAGAGGATGATGACAGCGATCGGACAGGGGAGTACGCTGGTTACGCCTCTTCACATGGCGCTGATCGCGGCGACGGTCGCCAACGGGGGGATCATGATGCGTCCCTATATGGTTGACCACATGGAGACGTACGACGGAGATCTGGTATCCACGACCAAACCTTCTGCCTATAAACGCCTGATGACGACGGAGGAGGCAAGGATCCTGAAAGAGTTTATGACGGAGACGGTTACGGCCGGCACGGCGACAGAACTTGGCGGTTACGGCTTCACAGCGGCCGGAAAGACAGGATCCGCTGAGTTTGTGCTGAACGGAGAAGAGGGGACGCACTCCTGGTTTATCGGTTTTTCCAATGTGGAAGATCCGGATCTGGCGGTTGCGGTTATCGCGGAGAACGGAGGAACAGGAAGCGATACGGCGGTTCCGATTGCCGCGCAGATCTTCAGAACCTATTACGGAGTCTAAATATATCTCTTGCGTGATTTAAAAAAAAGAGTTATACTGGTCTCAGTCATTTTTGGCACAACGCATAGCAGGAGGAATTGCAATGATCGAGGCAACAAGCTGTGGCGGTGTGGTAATATTCAGGGGAAAAATACTTGTTCTCTACAAGAGCTACAAGAACAAGTATGAAGGCTGGGTTCTGCCCAAGGGTACTGTGGAAGCAGGGGAAGATTTCAAGGATACGGCAGCGAGAGAGGTGCTGGAGGAAACAGGAGTCAGGGCTTCTATTATCAAATATGTCGGAAAGAGCCAGTATACGTTCAATATTCCGGAGGACACTGTGGCGAAGGACGTTCACTGGTATCTGATGATGGCAGACAGTTATTACAGCAAACCACAGCGGGAAGAGTATTTTGTAGACTCAGGGTATTATAAATTTCATGAGGCATACCATCTGCTGAAGTTTTCCAATGAGAAAATGATACTGGAGAAAGCTTACAGCGAGTATCTGACCTTGAAAAAGAATAATCTCTGGGGGAGCAAGAAGTATTTTTAGCGTCGCATCGCGGGATGAGAGTGCCTGTTCACGGATTTTCGCGCAGCGTTGGCTGGAAGGGCCGGTGCATTTTATGAAGGTGTATCGGCCCTTTATGTTACTGTATAAGTCCAGTCTCCGTGCAGAGACGGGAGGCAAGTTTACTTGCCAGACCGACTATGCACAGGAGACGACAACAGGTATGAGCAATACAGCAGCGTGAACAAAGTGAACGATGTGAATTGCGAATACCTGTAGGGTGCTGAACGTCCAGTGGACGTTCGTTTAGCACCGACCGAAGCGGAGCGTAGAATGCGTGAGTGCGCAAGCACGGAGCAATCCGTGGACTTATATTCATGGTGATGCCCGCAGCGCGGGCATGGACGTTTTAGAAGGAAAACCGGCATGAAATGGTATGAGAAGCTGTATATTGGGAAAACTGTAAAAAAGAAGAAAGAGTCTTTGATGTGCGGCCTGGAGGAAGGGAAGCGTCCGTTTGGCATCTGGGTGATCATGCTGCCTGGCGGGGAAGCCAATCAGCTGGAACTCATTCCGGCATGGAATCTGAAATTCTGGCGCTCAGAATCGGAGAATTCCTGTGCCGTCGGAATTGCCGGTTCGAAGGAAGAGGCGGTCAGTCTTCTGCTGGAGATCGTGCAGGATGTACTGCGCGAGACAGGAGGCGCAGAGCTTCGCGCCTGGTTTGAAAGAAGGAAAGAAAGAACAGAGGGGTAATCAGTAGAATATGCTACATATCATTCTGGGAATACTGAAAATTACTGGTATCTTGATCGGACTGCTGTTCGGCTTTCTTCTCTGTACGGTGTCTGCCCTGCTCTTTGTCCCTGTACGGTACCGTGTGGGAGTGGTGAAGCAGGGGGAAAAGCAGCGGCTGAATATCGGACTGAGCTGGATGCTGCGGATGATAAGCGTCGCGGTATCCGGCGGGTATAAGGAGGAGACTGTGATTTTGATCCGGCTGTTCGGGTTCAGACTGCCTGTTTTTGGAGGGCGGAAGCCGGAGGAAGACAGATCTCAAAAGCGCAGACAGAAGAATGCCGGGAGCCGGAGCGGGCAGAAAGAGCAAAATGATCCGGACAGGGATATTTTTTCTGAAGAAGAAAGGACCGGAGAAAGCAGGCTTCCGGACTATGGCGGAAGAGACATGATGCAGTCAGGAAATCCGGAAGATAGAAAATCTGAGGAGCCGGCTCCTCCGGAGGAAGACCTGGATGTCAAAAGGCCGGAAGAAATCGGTCCGCCGGATGGAGAAGATATGGAGTATGAACCGGACGGGCAGAAGAAAATATCCGGAGAGGATATAAAAAAAGAAGATCCGGGGGAAGAACAAAGATCACAGGAAAATCCGGAAAAAGGCAGTCCGGCAGAAGAACATCAGGACGAATCATCGCCGGGACGGAAAAATGCAGACCGGACAAAGCATGTGCGGACGGGGAGCTCTGTGTTTCGTTCATGGATCCGCAGATGTTCTGCGGCTGTTAAAAGTATCCCGGACAGAACAGCGGCTCTTAAAAAAAGGGGAAAGAAGCTGCGGCAGAAATTTCTCTCCCTGCGGAAAAAACCGGCACAGATAAAAAGAACTTTAAAAAAAATATATGAAAAGCCTTCCGCGTTTTTCCGCATGATTGAGGAATATGAGATAAAGGAAATTCTGGGGAGTCTGTATGGCGAGGCGCTCTATCTGCTGAGCCACTACAAGCCCCGCCGTATCCGGGGATATCTCAGATTCGGTGTGGGGAATCCTGCGCTGACCGGATATCTGACCGGTTTTGTCTATCTGCTTTTGCCGGCGAGGGCAGATCAGTTTTCTGTCATGCCTGATTTTTATGAGACGGTATTTGAGACAGAAATGATTTTTACGGGATATATACGTTCCGTCCATCTCGGACGTACAGCCTGGCATGTGTTCCGCGATAAAAAAGTGCGCCGAATATTTCAAGCAAAAGGGCCTGCCGGAAGGAAGAAAGGAGAATAAAAATGGCTGAGAATTTTCAGGGGACAGTGGAATCCCTGTTCAGAGGAATGGATAATTTTATTACGACCAAGACGGTGGTCGGGGATGCGGTCACGGTGGGGGATACGATCATACTTCCGCTTGTGGACGTGACGTTCGGCGTGGCAGCCAGCGCCAAATCTGAGGAACGGAAAAATTATGGCGGCGGCGGTATGGGAGGAAAAATTTCACCGAGCGCAGTGCTTGTTATCCAGAACGGATCCGCCAGGCTGGTCAACATAAAAAATCAGGACAGTGTGACAAAAATTCTGGATATGGTTCCGGATATTGTAAACCGCTTCGTCCCGGGAAAGAAAGAGGAAACGAAGTCGGAAAAAGAGAAAAAAGTGGATGATGCAATCCACACGGTTTCCGGGGAGGAAAAGAGCTTCTGAACGGTTCCCCGCAGCAGAAAACGGAGAAATTGCCCGGTTTGTATCAAGGTTTGAGGATGCGGGACATAAAATAATAGAAACGGGTCACGGGTAGGTTATGAAGCGTCTGGTTGGATATACATTGTTCTGGATCGCGGCAGGGATGGCTTTTTCTCTGTTTATCGAGAGTACTTTTCTGCAGGTTGTGATTGTCATGGGTCTACTGCTGACGGGGTATAATCTGTTTCTGTGCTGAAGCGGGCAAAGAAAAAGACAGGCTGTCCTTTTGGGATAACCTGTCTGAAATCTTTATAAACTTTCTCAGATTAGCTCAGATTAAGCTCGTTCAACTTTGCCGGATCTGAGGCAGGATGTACAAACGTACATTCTCTTGGCAGCTCCGTTTACTTTAACCTTGACATGCTTGACATTCGCTTTCCAGATTTTGTTGCTCCTTCTATGAGAATGACTTACATTGTTGCCGAAATGAACAGCTTTATCACAAATCGCGCACTTAGCCATGACCGACCGCACCTCCTTAAAAAGTATTAAGCCTACGACCACGATAGGCTCACAGCAAGAGTATTCTAACAGATACTGTACCATTTTGCAAGCAGAATTTTTGTTTTTCTGACGATATTTCACAAAATCTGAAAATCCTGTTTGCAATTGTGAGGATTTCTGGTAGAATAGGCATGGCTGTACAGGAAAATAAAAGGTAGACAGATGGAGGTTTCAAATATGAAAGGACGCATGGAAAATAAGCTTGGATCGATCGTCATTGATTCGAATGTGATAGCCGCCTATGCGGGGAGCGTGGCAGTCGAATGCTTCGGCATCGTGGGGATGGCAATTGTCAATGTCAAGGACGGACTTGTCAGGCTTCTGAGGAAAGACAGCCTTGAGAGGGGACTTTCTGTCCGGATCGAGGACAATAAGATCACGATCGACTTTCATGTTATCGTATCCTATGGAGTCAGTATTTCGGCTGTCGCGGATAACCTCTTCAGCAGTGTAAAATACCGTGTGGAGGAATTCACCGGGATGGAAGTGGAGAAGATCAACATGTTTGTAGAAAGCGTACGAGTCATCGATTAAGGAGGATCTGTAAGTGAGTGCAAATACCATAGACGCATCGCTCTGTGCCAGAATGTTTCTGGCCGGTGCGAAGAATCTTGAGGCAAATAAAGAGTGGATCAATGAACTGAATGTATTCCCTGTTCCCGACGGGGATACCGGAACAAATATGACAATGACGATCATGGCTGCCGCGAAGGAAGTGGCCGCAATCGAGGAGATGACGATGGACCGCCTCCAGAAGGCAATCTCTTCAGGCTCCCTGCGCGGTGCGCGGGGAAATTCAGGCGTTATCCTTTCGCAGCTTTTCAGAGGTTTTACAAAGACCATCAAAGAGGTGGATGTGATCACGACCTCCGTGCTTACGGCTTCTTTTCAGAAGGCGGTGGAGACGGCCTATAAAGCGGTTATGAAACCGAAGGAAGGGACGATTCTCACGGTGGCAAAGGGAGCCGCGGAGAGAGCTGCGGAGCTGCTTGCGGAAAATCCGGAGATCGGGATGGAAGAACTGATCCGCGAGGTGATCAGCCGTGCGGAGGAAGTGCTCGCGCATACGCCGGACATGCTCCCTGTGCTGAAGGAGGCCGGTGTGGTCGATTCCGGCGGACAGGGGCTTGTTCAGGTGCTGAAAGGGGCGTTTGACGCGTTCTGCGGCAAGGAAGTCGACTATTCTGTCGAGCCGGCTGCAGTTTCTCTTTCCGCGAAAGAGAAATCCAAAGAGGCGGAACCGCTCTCCGAAGCGGACATCCGGTTTGGATACTGTACCGAGTTCATCATTATGCTGGAAAAAGAATATACGGAAGACACGGAGAGGGAATTTAAAGCGTTCCTTGAGTCGATCGGAGACTCGATTGTTGTGGTTTCGGACGACGATATTGTGAAGGTGCATGTCCACACGAATGACCCCGGACTTGCGATTCAGCGTGCTCTGACTTATGGTTCCCTGACCCGGATGAAGATCGATAATATGCGGGAGGAACATCATGAGCGTCTGATCAAGGATGCGGAGAAGATCGCGGCGCAGCAGAAGGAGCAGGAAGCGGCAGAGAAGGAGGCCCGTGAGAAAGAGCCGGAAAAAGAGACAGGATTCATCTCTGTCTCCATCGGAGACGGCATTGCGGACATTTTCCGGGATCTCGGCGTGGACTATCTGATTGAAGGCGGGCAGACAATGAACCCGAGCACGGAGGACATGATGAACGCGATCGAGAAGGTACACGCGAAGAATATCTTTATTCTTCCGAACAATAAAAACATCATTCTGGCCGCAAATCAGGCGAAGGCCATGACGGAAGACCGCAATATTTACGTGATTCCGACAACGACGATCCCGCAGGGAATCACGGCGGTCGTCAATTATGTTGCGGAAAAGAGTCCCGAAGAAAACGCGCAGATGATGGAGGAAGAGATCAGCCATGTGAAGACGGGACAGCTTACTTACGCAGTTCGTGATACACATATTGAGGACAAGGTAATTCACGCCGGGGATATCATGGGAGTTGGCGACCACGCGATTCTCGCTGTCGGCAATGATATTGATCCGGTTGCGGAAGAGACTGTGTCTCTGATGGTGGATGAGGATACGGAGCTGATCAGCATTTACTACGGGGAAGACATGCGTGAAGAAGAAGCGGAAGCTCTGAAGGAGAAAATCGAGAACAGCTATCCGGACTGTGATGTGGAACTGAATTACGGCGGTCAGCCAATTTATTATTACATTATTTCAGTGGAGTAAAGCAATGAATGCCGAACGGAAGATAGAAACCCTCAAGGGAATCGGGGAGAAGACAAAGCTGCTGTTTCAGAAAGCAGGAATCAGCACAGTTGGTGATCTGCTTGCATATTATCCGCGCGGATATGAATTTTATGAAGTTCCAGAACAGATATCCGAAATTGAGGAGGGAGAGTGCGCCGCAGTCAGGGCGGTTCTGGATGAAGGGGTCTCGGGAAGGTACATCAGGTCGATGAATATCCTGACCGCGGCCTGCCATGACGAAACAGGAAAACTGGGGCTGACATGGTACAACATGCCGTATCTGAGATATTCCTTGAAAGCCGGCGCACTGTATATTTTCCGGGGACGTATTAAAAAGAAAAATTACAGGCTGCTCATGGAGCAGCCTGCCGTTTTTAGGGAGGATCAGTATGCATCCCTTTCAGGCAGGATGCTCCCTCAGTATCCGCTTATAAAGGGCCTGACGAAAAACATGCTTTCCAAAGCGATGGTTCAGGCACTGGAAATCAGAGAGTACCAGGAAGAATATATGCCTGAATGGATACGCCGCAGCTGCGGGCTGTGTGAATATGCTTTTGCGCTGCATCAGATTCACTTTCCGGATAACCAGGAATCTCTTGCACTTGCGAGAAAAAGGCTGGTATTTGATGAATTTTTCTTTTTTCTGCTGTATCTGAGAAGCCTCAGGCAGAACCGTGAAAAAAACAGGACGGAATTTGTCATGAAGCCGGCAGAGAGTCCGGAGACAGTGATCCGCAGTCTCCCGTATGAATTGACAGGAGCCCAGAAAAGGGTATGGGAAACTCTTAAACAGGAGCTGACAGGAAGAGATGTGACTGCAAGGCTGATTCAGGGAGATGTCGGCTCAGGGAAGACCATTGTCGCGGTTCTGGCTCTGCTGATGACGGCAGAGAACGGATATCAGGGGGCGCTCATGGCTCCGACTGAGGTTCTCGCGGTCCAGCATTATCAGACAATCTGTCAGATTCTTGAACAGAATGACCTTCCGTGGAAAACCGCGATACTGACCGGTTCCATGTCCGCGGGAGAAAAACAGGAAGTGTGCAGGCAGATCAAAAAAGGGGAAGTCTCTGTCATTGTCGGTACGCATGCACTGATCCAGGAGCGGGTGGAATATAAAAATCTGGCTCTGGTCATCACCGATGAGCAGCATCGCTTCGGGGTGCGGCAGAGAGAGGCCCTTGCCAGAAAAGGGCGGATGCCGCATACGATCGTCATGAGCGCCACGCCGATTCCAAGAACGCTCGCCGTTATTCTGTATGGGGATCTTGACATTTCCGTCATCGATGAACTGCCGGCTGACCGGCTCCCGATCAAAAACTGTGTCGTCGACACCAGCTACAGAAAAACGGCATACCGTTTTATCGCGAAGCAGGTTTCGCTGGGGCATCAGGCATATATTATCTGTCCGATGGTGGAGGAAAGCGAAGCGATTGAGGCGGAAAACGTAATTGAATATGCACAGATGCTTGAGAGAGAACTACCGGCGTCGATTCATGTGGAGTATCTCCACGGAAGAATGAAAGCAGCAGAAAAAAACGGGATTATGGAGCGTTTTTTGAGAAATGAGATACAGGTGCTTGTCTCGACTACAGTTGTGGAGGTCGGAGTCAATGTGCCGAATGCCACGGTCATGATGGTGGAAAACGCAGAGCGCTTCGGCCTGGCCCAGCTTCACCAGCTCCGCGGACGTGTCGGGCGCGGCGACGCGCAGTCCTACTGTATTTTTGTCCATTCGGCGGACGGAGAACAGATCCGGGAACGGCTGGACATACTCAATCACTCGAATGACGGTTTCGAGATTGCCAGCCGGGATATGCAGCTGCGTGGTCCGGGGGATCTTCTCGGTGTCCGGCAGAGCGGAATGATGGATTTTGCGCTCGCGGATATTTACGCGGACGTGGATGTTCTTCGTCAGGTCAATGAAGCCGTGAAGCGTCTGCTGGAGGAGGACAGGGATCTCGGAAAAGAAGAGAACCGGCAGTTAAAGGTCAGATTTGAGCGAATGCGCCGGAAACAGACGGACACGCTGAATCTCTGACCGGAACAGAGTGGAGACGCACATGAATTTGAAGCGGAAAAATGCCGCCCAAGCGGCGTAAATCCGGCGCAGGGAATGAGCAAAACGAAGATCGTTTTGTCGTTTCCTAATAAAACGAACCCAGAAAGGAACGTACACGAATGAGAACAGGATTTGACAATGAGAAATATCTGCACATGCAGTCAGAGAGAATCAGAGAACGCATTGCCTGCTTCGACAATAAGCTGTATCTGGAGTTCGGAGGCAAATTATTCGATGATTTTCACGCATCAAGAGTTCTGCCGGGATTTTCCCCGTCAAGCAAGCTGCAGATGCTCCTGGAACTCTCTGAGCAGACGGAGATGATCATCGCGATCAATGCAAATGATATCGAGAAAAACAAAGTACGGGGTGATCTTGGAATCACCTACGATGATGATGTGCTTCGGCTGATCGAAATTTACCGGAGCAGGGGCCTTTACGTGGGAAGCGTTGTTCTGACTCAGTACCAGGGGCAGGGGAGCGCCGCCGCTTTCCGAAGCAAACTTGAAAAGAAAGGAATCCCTGTTTACTGTCATTACCGGATCAACGGATACCCGAAAAATATTTCCCTGATCGTCAGTGATGAGGGATATGGAAAGAATGATTACATAGTTACCACAAGGCCGCTTGTCGTTGTGACGGCTCCCGGCCCGGGAAGCGGGAAGATGGCGACCTGCCTGTCCCAGCTTTACCATGAACATAAGCGGGGAATTCGTGCCGGCTATGCCAAATTTGAAACTTTTCCAATCTGGAATCTGCCGCTTGATCATCCGGTCAATATGGCGTACGAAGCGGCAACCGCAGATCTGAACGACATCAATATGATTGATTCGTTTCATCTGAGCGCGTACGGGGTATCTACGGTCAATTACAACCGTGACATTGAAATATTCCCTGTTCTGAATGCAATGTTTGAGCGCATATTTGGAAAAAGCCCGTATAAATCCCCTACCGATATGGGGGTCAATATGGCGGGGTACTGCATTGTCGATGACGAGGTGTGCCGGGAGGCCTCCTGTCAGGAGATCATCCGCAGATATTACGAAACTCTTTTAAAAGAAGCCGATCAGGAAGCCTCGGAGGATGAGCTTTTCAAGATCAAATTTCTGATGAACCGGCTGGGACTGACAATCAGCGACCGCAGAACGGTTGCCGCCGCCGATGAGAGGGAACGTCTTATCGGGGATTCGTGCGCGGCTCTTGAGCTGGATGACGGGCGGATGATCACAGGAAAAACATCAAAGCTGCTGGGCCCGTGTTCCGCCGTTCTGCTGAATTCCCTGAAAGTTCTTGCCGGGATCGACCATGATACGCTCCTGATCTCGAGGGAGGCCATAGAACCGATTCAGCGGCTGAAGACTCAGTATTTCGGAAGCAAAAATCCGCGGCTCCACACAGACGAGACGCTGATTGCGCTCTCGATCAGTGCGTCAAGCGATACAAATGCCAGAAAAGCTCTTGATGCTCTGGCTCTGCTGCGGGGATGCCAGATTCACTGTACCACGAGGCTTTCCAAAGTCGATCTGAGCACGCTGCGAAAGCTCGGACTTCAGGTTACGATGAACCCGGTCCGTTCCGTAAAGGATGTCTCCGCTTTGTGATCAGAAATTTTCATGAGATAAGAGAAAACAACATGGCAAAAGCCGGGAGAAATCCCGGCTTTTAAAACCTTTGTAAATCCTGTGGAATTGATTCTCATAAGTAGATCGTCCGGCCAGGTTGTCAGAATTCATTTGAACGAATATTCAGACGCCAGTCAAGATCGCCCCGTGCAAGCCCCATGACAAGTGACTCCGCGGTGGCAATGTTCGTGGCAATCGGAATATTATACTGATCGCAGCATCTTGAGATTGCAAAAATATCAGGTGAATTCGGGCTGGTCATAATCGGATTGTAGAAGAAGATCACCATATCCATGCAATTGCGCTCAATCATATCCATAAACTGCTTATCTCCGCCGACGCTGCCAGGCAGAAATTTGTAAACCTTAAGATTTGTGACTTCTTCGATCCTGCGCCCGGTAATACCGGTCGCAAACAGATTATGCTTGGAGAAAATATACTTGTAGGCCAGACAGAAATTCTCGATGAGGTTTTTCTTGTTGTTGTGGGCAATAAAACCAATATTCATTTCGACACCAATCCTTTCCTACATGACTTTCCTACTTCATAATATTCCAGATACAGTATAGCAAAAACCCCCAAAAATGTAAAGCTATTTCGAAAAATTTTATAAAATAACACGAATATTGCTTCATATAAAGACCCGAAAAGAGGTCTGAAAAAAAGAACGGCAAAGCACTTGAAATATTCTGCGGTTTGGTATATGATTCATCACAACAGGAGGAAATATTATGAATAAAATTTTGAATGAAGAAAACAAGACGAAACTGATCGAGGCAAAAGAGGAAATGGCCGGGGCTGCGGAGAAGGCGGCAAAGGCTGCGAAAAAAACTGTCGAGACGGCGGGAGAAAAAGTAAAAGGCGCCGCCAGAAAAACGGGAGAGCTGAAATCAGAGGCGAAGAATGCCATTTCCAGGGCAGCCGCGAGAAAACCTTTGAAAGAAACTGTTTATCTGCAGTATGCGGGTAAGGAGATTGATAAGGATATAATCTTAAAGCG
>CANQUH010000070.1 GCA_947626965.1 uncultured Lachnospiraceae bacterium | reverse complement strand
ATCGTGGAAAATGACGACCTTGGCGAGACGCTGGCCAAAGTGGATATCACGGTTGAGAAGGACGAGAACGGAGAATATCAGGTTGTGGATAAGACTTCCGAGAGCATTGCCGTCGCAGACTATGAGGCCGATGCGGATGTCATGGCGGCGCTCGCGGACGCGGATGCCCGCGCAAAGGAAGATGCGCAGACAGTGATCGGTACACTGACCGGCGGACCGCTTGCACCGGCAAATGAGATCGAGGGAATCCCGCAGGCAAGGCTTCAGGAGACGGCGCTAATCGATTTGATCAATGAAGTCCAGATGTATTACACGGGCGCGGATGTTTCCGGAAGCGCGCTGTTTATCGATGATGCGAACCTTGACGACGGTGAGATCAAAAAGTGCGACGTGGCATTGATCTATAAATACACGAATACCCTGTACAAGATGGAAATGACGGGGGCTCAGCTGAAGAAGTGGATGGAGTGGACGGCCACTTACTATAATACGTATAAAGAGGGTGATCTGACCATTTCCTTCAACCCGGATATGCGCGGATACAACTATGATATGTTCAGCGGCGTTAACTATGAGATCAATATCTCCAAGGAGCCGGGACAGCGCATTGAGAATCTTACCAGGTCGGATGGAACGGAGATCAAGGATGACGATGTCCTGATCGTCGCCATGAACAACTACCGTGCTTCCTCGCAGCTGCTGACCTACGGAACGGTCTATGAGGAAGGTGTAGATGAGCTTCCGACGCTGCTTGAGATCGATGTGCGCGGCGAGCTTGGCGGAGTCCGTGAGCTGATCGCGGATTATATCATGAACGTCAAGGGCGGAGAACTGGAAGCACCGGCGCTGACAGGCAACTGGAAGATCACGGGCTATGACTGGGACGAGGATCTTCACGCGCAGGCGGTGGAGCTTGTTAATAATGGAACGCTGGCGCTTAAGAGCTCTGAGAGCGGACGTGAGATTAATGTCGCTCCGATTACCGTGGAGGGTCTTGAAGGAGTTGAATAAGGATTCTTTTGATTCCGGCGTCATGACATTATAATCGAGTAGGAGGCGGTTTTTCTTCCTGCTCGCCTGCGCGGCCCGCATGCTGCGTCAGTAGCTAATTTCCATATGCGGGCCTGCGCATAAAACAGAGGGGCTGTCACCCTGAATTTATCAGGGCGGCAGCTTTTCCTAATCTGTGTAACTGTTTTTATGGCAGAGAACGAAACCTGCAAAGAGAACTTCGGAAATTTACAGAAAGGTAAAGGGAAAGGTTCATGTTAACCGGAATCATTTGAAAACACACAGAATTTTTTGTACAATAACAGAAAAATAAAAAGACAGGAGGGAAAATATGAACTATTCAGAAGATCCCAGCAAACAGTATCATATTCAGGTTGGGAAAGGTGATGTCGGCAGGTATGTGATCCTTCCGGGGGATCCCAAACGGTGCGAAAAGATTGCGCGTCATTTTACGGACGCGAAGCTGATTGCGGACAGCAGAGAATATATTACGTATACGGGATATCTGGACGGCGTAAAAGTCAGTGTGACTTCCACAGGAATCGGCGGCCCGTCGGCTTCGATTGCCATGGAAGAGCTTGTGGCGGTCGGAGCGGATACGTTTATCCGGGTGGGCACCTGCGGAGGTATGCAGACGGATATCCTGAGCGGAGATGTCGTCATTGCAAACGGGGCGATCCGCATGGAAGGAACCAGCAAAGAGTACGCGCCGATCGAGTTTCCGGCGGTCGCGGATTTTCAGATTACAAACGCGCTGGTCAAAGCGGCCGAAAAGCTTGGAACGCCGCATCACGTGGGCGTTGTGCAGTGCAAGGACGCTTTTTATGGACAGCATTCTCCGGAGACAAAGCCTGTCAGCTACGAACTGCTGAATAAGTGGGAAGCGTGGAAGCGTCTGGGATGTCTTGCTTCCGAGATGGAGTCGGCGGCACTGTTTGTCGTGGCGAGTCACCTGAAGGTGCGGGCAGGCTCCTGTTTTTTGGTGGTGGCGAATCAGGAGCGCGAGAAGCTGGGGCTTGACAATCCGGTTGTCCATGATACCGAGATGGCGATCAGCGTTGCGGTGGAGGCGATTCGCACTTTGATCCGCGAGGATGGATGAGCCGCAGAATTACGAGTTTCTGATATCCTTCAGAGGGTGAAAGACATGGAAAATCCGGGATGGAAGCACCGATTTGTGGAAACAAAGGGTACGGATGTTCTGTGACTGGAGAAAAACGTAATTATTTGTAAAGATACAAATGGTCTGATTTTCCGTGAAAATAAAATATTGAAAACAGCGGAGGAAACAAAAATGAGCGAAACGGAAATCCGCAAATTGATTGGTATTGCCATTGAACAGCTGAAATTTTCCTATGTGCCGTATTCCGGTTTTCGGGTAGGAGCGGCGCTGCTTACAAAGGATGGGAAGATATACGGAGGCTGCAATATTGAAAACGCGTCCTATACTCCGACGAACTGCGCGGAACGGACGGCATTCTTCAAGGCAGTGAGCGAGGGGGAACGGGAATTTCGGGCAATCTGCATTGTGGGAGGAAAAGACGGGATTCTCACAAAATACGCGTCTCCCTGCGGCGTGTGCCGTCAGGTGATGATGGAATTCTGCGATCCGGAGACATTTCAGATCATTCTGGCGACGGGAGAAGAACATTACGATATTTTTACCCTGCAGGAGCTGCTTCCGCAGGGATTCGGACCGCAGGATCTTGCATAGGAATGGACTTGTTGACAAGACAGAACTGAGGTGAGACAGAAAATGAATGAATATAAAAGAATTTTTGTGGTTGTACTTGATTCGCTTGGAATCGGCGCCATGCCGGACGCTGCGAAATTTGGAGATGCCGGGGCGGATACACTCGGACATATTCTCGAAAAAATGGGGCGGATCGACATCCCCAATCTTGAGAAACTTGGAATGGTGAATCTTCATGCCGCGGGGCAGATGAAAGGGGTGGAGAATCCTGCCGGGCGCTATGCGCGGCTTGCCGAGGCGAGTAATGCCAAGGATACGATGACCGGGCACTGGGAGATGATGGGAATCAGGACAGAGAAGCCGATGCTGACGTTCACCGAGACAGGCTTTCCGCCGGAGCTGATCGCGGAACTGGAAAGACGGTGCGGAAAACGAGTGATCGGAAATAAGAGCGCCAGCGGTACGGAGATCATTGAGGAGCTCGGTGAGGAGGAGATCAATACCGGGGCGATGATTGTCTATACTTCGGCGGACTCCGTTCTCCAGATCTGCGGAAATGAGGAGACATTTGATCTGCAGAACCTGTACCGCTGCTGTGAGATCGCGCGGGAGATCACCATGAAAGACGAATGGCGCGTCGGGCGCGTTATCGCAAGGCCGTATGTCGGGAAGAAGAAAGGCGAATTCAAGCGTACCAGCAACCGCCACGACTATGCGTTAAAGCCCAGCGGCCCGACAGTTCTGAATGCGCTGAAAGACGCCGGATTTGATGTGATCAGCGTCGGAAAGATCAACGATATTTTCTGCGGAGAAGGGATTACGCAGGCTAACCGTTCTTCCAGCTCTGTCCATGGAATGGAGCAGACGATCGAGATCTGCAGGAAAGATTTCCACGGACTTTGCTTTACGAATCTCGTGGATTTTGACGCGCTGTGGGGGCATCGCAGAAATGTGGAGGGATACGCGCAGGAGATTGAGAAATTTGATAAAAACCTGGGCGTGCTTCTGAAAGAAATGAGAGAGAATGATCTTCTGATTCTGACAGCCGATCACGGCACAGATCCCACCTATACCGGGACGGATCACACGAGAGAATACGTTCCGTTCGTGGCATATTCCCCCAAGATGGAGAAAGGCGGAGCGCTGGCGAATCAGGATACATTTGCGGTGATCGGCGCGACGATCGCGGAGAATTTCGGGGTATCCATGCCGGAGAACACAATCGGAAGCTCGCTGCTGCGGGAACTGGTATAAAATAAAGCAGGACATGTTCCTGGAAAAGAGGAAGAAATCAGGGACAGAAAGGAGAAAAATTATTATGACGAACACGGAAGTTTTAAAATATGTAGATCACACGCTGCTGTCTCAGGCGGCGACATGGGAAGAGATTAAGGTGATTCTGGACGATGCCATGAAATATGGGACTGCTTCCGCGTGTATTCCGGCCTCCTATGTAGAGAGAGCCGCAAAATATGTGGATGGAAAGCTTCCGATCTGCACGGTGATCGGATTCCCGAATGGATACAGCACGAAGGAGACAAAGGTGTTTGAGACGAAGGACGCGATCGCGAAGGGAGCGTCCGAGATCGACATGGTGATCAATATCGGACTTCTCAAGGACAAACTTTACGAGGAACTGGAGGCGGAAATCCGGGAGATCAAGGCAGCCTGTGGAGAGAAGATCCTGAAAGTGATCATAGAGACCTGCCTTCTCACGGAGGAGGAGAAAATTAAGATGTGTGAGATCGTCACGAAAGCGGGCGCTGACTTTATCAAGACATCGACCGGTTTTTCAACAGCAGGGGCGACCTTCGCGGATGTGAAGCTGATGAAAGAGCATGTGGGCGAGGGTGTGAAAGTCAAAGCTGCCGGAGGAATTTCCAGCTTTGACGACGCGAAAGAGTTTATCAGCCTTGGGGCTTCCAGACTCGGAACCAGCCGCCTGATTAAGATCATGAAGAGCGAGGCTGCGGGGAGCGGCTATTAAAGTTGTATGATGCGACGCAGTTTCCGCAGGGATTATGCTGGGAAATGAGCATGCCAGCTGGTTTAACGGGGGTGTTGGAAAACAGACAGTCCTAAACAGGGGCAGGCAGGATCCACCCGGGTCTTGCCTGCCCCGAAATTTTATCGGAAAAAGAAATACAGGACGGCTTTTATACCTGCATGGCAGAGCCGCAGACGGAAAGAGAAAATCTTTATATCAGACCTTGAAAATAGTTGTATGATTTCCATATGATTTTTGATATAATTATCAGCAGGAAAGCCGTCCGCAGATTTTCTTCTGGCAGATGGGAGAGGGAAAGTTCCATATGCGGATCTGCGCATAAATACAGAAACTGGGGGAAGGGGTGCGGAAGCATGGAAACTGGAAAGAAAAGACTTCCCATAGGAATTGAAAATTTTAAAGAATTGCAGGCAGAAAATTTTTATTACGTGGATAAGACGGGGCTGATTAGAGAATTTCTTAATCATTTGGCCGAAGTGAGCCTTTTTACCCGGCCAAGGAGATTTGGCAAGTCCTTGAATATGAGCATGCTGAAAAACTTCTTTGAGCTGGGAGGGAATCACGCATATTTCGGGAAACTGGAAATCTCAAAAGAAACTGCTCTCTGCGAAATGTATATGGGAAAATTTCCGGTGATACTGGTCTCTCTGAAAGGCGCGAACGCGGGAACCTACGAAAAGGCATGCGCTATGGCAGTCCAAATTATTAACGGGGAAGCGCGGAGATTTCAGTATCTTCTGGACAGCGGAAATCTTACCACCTATGACAAGCAGGCGTTCGTGTCGCTTTTGCAGCCGGATATGAGCGAGGCCGTCCTGTGCAGCAGTCTGAAGATTTTGTCAGAACTTCTCGAAAAGCATCATGGTCGCAAGGTGGTCCTGCTGATCGATGAGTATGATGTGCCGCTCGCGAAAGCGTTTGAGAGAGGATACTATGATCAGATGGTGATCATGATCCGGAATATGTTTGAGCATGCGCTGAAATCCAATGACAGTCTTAAGTTTGCAGTGCTGACCGGGTGCATGAGGATCTCAAAAGAGAGTATTTTTACTGGACTGAATAATCTGAAAGTTCTGTCCGTAGCAGATGTGCAGTTTGAAGAGTATTTCGGGTTCACAGGCAGGGAAGTGGAGGAAATGCTGGAATATTACGGACTTTCTGACCACTATGATGAGATAAGGGAGTGGTACGACGGCTATCAGTTCGGGAATGCCAGGGTGTACTGTCCCTGGGATGTGATCAATTACTGCGATGCGCTGCGCACAGATCCGGAGGCGAAGCCGAAAAACTATTGGTCGAATACCAGCGGCAATGAGGCGGTAAGACGGTTTATTCGAGAATCTGACAGCGGGACGGCCAGACGGGAGATTGAAAAACTGGTGGCCGGAGAGGTGATCACAAAGGAGATTCATCAGGAACTGACCTACAGGGATATGTATGATTCGATTGAAAATCTGTGGAGCATCCTGTTTACTACAGGGTATCTGACCCAGAGAGGAAAGCCGGAAGGGGACAGTTTTCGGCTGGCAATCCCCAATGTTGAGATCCGGAAGATTTTTACGACGCAGATCATGGAGCTGTTCAGGGAAGATGTTCCGAAAAACGGGGAAGCGCTAAGAAATTTCTGCGAGGCATTGAAAAACGGGGAAACGGAACGGGTGGAAAAGCTGCTGGGCGAATATCTGAGACGGACGATCAGCATCCGGGATACCTTTGTGAAAAAGCAGCTGAAGGAGAATTTTTACCACGGTATTCTGGTGGGAATCCTGGGTTTCTGGGATACCTGGGGCGTATCATCCAACAAGGAGACAGGGGACGGATACAGCGATATTCTGGCGGAGTCGGACGATGGCAGCCTGGGCATTGTGCTGGAGATCAAGTATGCAGAGGATGGAAATCTGGAGGAAGCTTGCCGGAAAGCTTTGGAACAGATTGAGAGCAGGCGGTATGAGGAGGAGCTCTTGGACGAGGGGATCGAGCGTATTCTGAAATATGGGATCGCGTTTTATAAAAAAAGGTGCAGGGTGATGTTGGCGGATTGACAGGACCTCAATATAACGATATAATAAAACGGACTTTATATTTTCATAAAAACGGAGGCCGCTGCGATGAATTATATAAAACGCACACTGGAACGTAAGTTTCTTCACATGAATTCTTTTTTTAAAGCGGTTCTGGTGACAGGCGCGAGGCAGGCAGGAAAGACCACTATGCTCAGGCATCTGGCATCGGGACAGAACCGCACGTATGTCTCTATGGATAATACCATGGCGAGGATGCTTGCCAAGACGGATCCGGTGTTGTTTTTTCAGACCTACAAGCCTCCGATTATTATTGACGAGATCCAGAAAGCGCCGGAGCTGTTTGAACAGATAAAAATTATGTGCGATGAAAGTGAGGAACGGGGACTGTTCTGGCTTACCGGTTCGCAGCAGTATAAGATGATGAAAAACATCCGGGAAACACTTGCCGGACGGATCGGGATTCTGGAGCTTTACAGCCTGTCCAAAAATGAGGCAGAAGGACGGAGTTTTCCGAATGAACTGGATTTTTCTCTGCCCTGTCTGCTGGAGCGTCAGTCTCTTGCGAAAAAGAATGATATTACAGATGTATTTGAGTATATCTGGCGCGGAGGCATGCCGGCTGTGCTGACCGCGGATGCAGAACAGAGACAGGAATACTATAATTCCTATATTGAGACGTATCTCATGCGTGATGTATCCGAAGAAGGGGGCATTACGGACACGATACGTTTCCGGAAATTTTTGAATGCCTGTGCAGCTCTGACTGCCCAGCAGATTAATTATAAGACGCTGGCGGAGGCTGCGGAAATTTCTCAGCCGACCGCGAAGGAGTGGGTGCGTCTGCTGCAGGGCATGGGGATCCTCTATCTTCTGCAGCCTTATGCAAACAATGCGCTGAAGCGTCTGACAAAAACGCCCAAGCTGTATTTCTGTGATACAGGGCTGTGCGCGTATCTGTCGATGTGGCTTACCAGGGATACGCTGATGCTCGGGGCGGCAAGCGGTCAGTACTTTGAAAATTTTGTGGTGACGGAGCTGCTCAAATATTTTGCTTATGCCCCTTTAAGGGCAAACTTGACTTATTATCGGGATTCCAACGCGAAGGAAATTGATGTTTTTGTGGAGGAGAATGGTGTGATTCATCCGCTGGAGATCAAAAAGTCCGCCAGCCCGGACCGGCGCGAGGTGAAAAAATATGAACTGCTCGACAAGGCGGATCTGAGGCGCGGCAGCGGCGGTATTGTCTGCATGTGTGAGGAAGTGATTCCGATTGACGCGCAGAACTGCTTTATCCCATGTAATCTGATTTCTTAAATAAAAGCGCAGGGGCATGAGAGTGCGTAAGCACGAAGCGCCCCGTGGACTTTCACTTATGATGGTGCCCTCAGTGTGGGCATATGAACTTTTATAAAGCAGATGGAAAAGAGAAAATACAGGCACGCCAGGAAGACATTTCAGGGGGGACGGACATGAAAACAGACCGCATGCAGCAGTTATTATTGAAGGACAAACCCCTGATGGAAATTTATCCTACGGGCGAGTGCGTGATCCTGGATTTCGACCGTCTTCCGTTCGCCTTGAGAAGGGAAGATGTCTCGTTTGTGGACTTTATGGAATGGGCTTCCAACCGCACGCTGTCCATGGGGAGAAGCTACGCGAAGGAAATCTTAAATGCCATGCGTCTGTCTCAGACGAACCGGTATGCGGTGTGCAGGGCCTGCAGAGGACTGAGCCTTGAGGATTCCTACTGGATCCGGCAGGACGGGGATGAGGCGGCCTGGGATGAGGTGAATCTTTTCCACAATCCGCTTTCCCTGTTTATCACGGAAGTGTCTTTGTCGGGGAGAAGCGTCGTCTACAGAGAGACCGCGGAGCAGAGAAAACGGATACACACCCCGGAGCTTACGACGTTCGGGACCAGCGCCAAGGGATGGATCCGGCAGGAAGACGGGCTTTATCTGCATAAGATTGGGAAATATGAGATTCCAGCGCATGAGGTGCTTGAGGCACTGCGTATTCCACATATTCCGTACGAGGTGTCTTCGCGGGAAGAGATTTCGTCTTATCTTTCTCCGGAAAGACAGGAGTGGATCGAAGGAGTGGGAGAGGCTGTCGTGAAGTCAAAATTATTTACGACAGAAGATACAGGCATGGTGACTTTTGAAGAGTTTGCCCTGTTTTGTGATGCGTACGGCCTGAATGCGTTTGAGGAGGCAGCAGGCATCGACCGGGAACTGTACCTTCAGATGCAGCTCGCGGATTATCTTCTGAATAACAATGACAGGCATGAGCAGAACTGGGGATTTTATATGGATAATGGGACAGGGAAGATTACGGGTTTCTGTCCGCTGTTTGATCATGACCATGCGTTTTCTGACTATCCGGATCTTTATTCTCAGACGACGGCCAGTGAGATGACCCTGTTTCAGGCGGCAGTGCAGGCTCAGAGGGAACTGCGGATGGATCTGGGCTGTCTGGAGGAGATGAGACGGCCTGCCTTTCTGACGGGGAAGCAGTGGGAGGTATTGCTGGAGAGAAAACGGAAACTGGAGAACCAGTTACAGACTGCGGCCTGCAGAGGAATGGACTGACGGAACAGGAGAAGACCGCCCAAATAAGAAGAATAAAGGCAGGTGAAAAAATGGAGAAGACAGTTTATTCATTTGAAGAAATTCAGGCAAGACTGGTTCCTGTTTTCCAGCGATATAATGTAAAAAAAGCGGTTCTGTTTGGGTCTTATGGGAAAGGTACCGCGACCGGTAAAAGTGATATAGATCTGCTGGTTGACAGTGGTTTGAAGGGCCTAAGGTTTGTGGGATTGATAGAGGCAGTCAGAAGGGTTCTGGGTGAAAAAGAGATAGATATGTTTGATGTAACCCATATTGAGAAAGGATCCCTGATTGAAAATGAAATAATGCAGACTGGAGTAGAAATATATGAGAAATGACTTGGTTCTTGGAAAAATGCTGGATATCATAGATAAAATACAGAGATACTGTGAAGGCGTTTCTTATGATTCATTTTCAGAAAACAGTTTATTGGCGGAAGCCTGTGTTTTTAATTTAAGCCAGATTGGGGAATTGTCAAACAAAGTAGATGAAGAATTTGAGGAACAAAATCCGCAGATTCCATGGCGTCAGTTGTATGGACTGCGAAACCGGATTGTTCATGATTATGAAGGAGTAAATTTAAAGCTGGTATGGGAGATTATCAGGACTGATTTGCCCGAACTGAAAGAAAAAATTTTACAATTACTTTAAGTGAGTCAATAACAAGAGTTAATTTTAAATATAATTGTTATGCTGCTGGGATGGAGAAATTGAGGAGAGTACTTTGTTTTCATAAAAATATAAAGAGCGCCGCCCGCCGGCCATATGCCGACTGGACGCGCGCTCCAGGAAGAAGGAGTAAATTTCGTATGGATAAACACAGTGCGGAAAATTTTAAATCAGATATTTGCGGATGATGTAGGAGGGTGAGCAGCTCCATGCGTGACAGTAGCTGTTTACCATCTTTGAGCCGTAAGGCGCAACGTTCTTATCCTCCGGGTCATACAGTTCCCAGAAAGTGTCTGCACCGTCTTTTACCATCTCGCCCCAGTAGGCACGCATGAAGTTGAGTGCGGTTTCTCTGCGGTTATTCTGCATAAGAGCCTCGATAAAGTGATGATACATATACGGCGTTACCATGCGGATGTCCGGGGAGGCTGCGATCGTATGCTCCAGAAGCTGTGCGTTTTTCTCTTTGTCGCCGAAGACATCCGCCAGTACCATCCATACCTGGGAGGCCCATGAAATCTGTCTCTCGCTTCCGCTGACAAAGAATTTCTGCTCTGTGTCCCAGAGCTTCATTGCGCCTGCGATTGCTTTTTCGAGATATTTTTCATATTCTTTGACTTTTTCCTCATTTTTATCAAATTTTGCGAGCTCGATTGCGTGGCGCAGCGTGTATACCAGAATCCCCTGCGCGCCTGCCTGCTTATTGAGTCCGTCCGCCCAGTCGATAAAACACCACCAGGTATCTTTATCTTTTACAACCCCTTCTTCGTCCATCTCCCGAACAGCGAGCTCGATCTGACGGTATGCGGTGGCCGTGAGATCTTTTCTTGTCTCTTCGTCTTTTGTCTCCATGTAGTAATCATACAGAATTGATACGAAGAACAGAGAGTAGTCAAACAGAGCCGTATCGTCAACCTGATATTTGGGTTCCGTGAAGAGGCATGCGCCCACGCGGCCTTCATTCATGGTAAGTCCGGCGTAGAGATACAGGTCATGCTTTACCAGATCATTGTTGTGGAAGGTCACATAATTTGTCTGTGCCTGAAGCCGCAGATCACCGATCCAGAGACGCCGGTCTCTCTTTGGTCCGTCTTCAAAGCCTTTCTGCATACAGCCTCGCATGGTCCTTAACGCAACCTGATCCATTTTTATGAGATCTTCGTCCAGAGACGCCGGGAGTGCCGTCACCTTTGACATATCCGCGGAGGTCACGGAAGTACAGGAGACATCTTTCAGTACAATCCGGTATTTAGAGGAGGTGTCGATTACTTTCACTTCCATATAGCGGAACGCGTATCTTCTTGGCATCTCAATCGTTGCTGGAAGTATGTCAATATGTAAAAATTCTTCCTGAATCCAGCCTTTTCCGATACTGCCGTTGTACTCGGCGGAATTTTCCGTAATTTCTACCGGGATCTCGCCAAACTTGACGCGGATATAAGCGGGGGCATCCGGAGGACTTCCTGCGGATTCAACACGAAACTTTACATAGCCTACGTTATGGTTTCCGAAGTCCAGAATAACCTGATCGTCCCGGCCCATTTCAATCCGATCCAGTTCTTCGATTCCAGCCCGGAAGACTGCTTTGCAGTTGTCTCCATCCGGTTCAATTGTTACAAGCTGCTTTGGCGCGACTTCTGTTTTGATCAATTCCGGGATGAGCGCGTCCGCCTTTTTTACGAAATCTTCATTTACGATCATTTCAAAATTTTCCATGCTGTTTGTAATAGCCATTGTTTTACATCTCCTTTTTCGTATATTTTGACTACTTATATGTTATTCCATCTGTCCGATACCATATTTCTTCTGAAGTTGGATCATAATCGTACCGGCGACCGCGCTAATAAGGACGATTCCGGCAAAGCCGAACATGGTCTTCTGGATGCGTTCTCCTGCAACCAGCCACGGGGTGACCAGCGCGAACAGTCCGCAGCAGAATCTTGAGAACCCGTTGATGAAACCCTGCATGGACGCACGCGCCGCTGACGGGAAGGATTCCTGCGTCCATACTTTGTAGATTGCTTCTCCGGCAAACTGATTTCCGATGTTATAGCAGGCGATCATGGCAATGATCATAAATAGCGTGCCGCCTCCAAGCGCAATGCCAAGCATGGCTCCGGCCTGAATGACAATACCAACAAAGAAAAATTTATTGCGGTTTTTGCTTCCGGCGACAGAGGCAAACAGTGCTACCAGAAATAATCCCAGAACGTTAAGCGCGATGCCGGTGCCTGTCGCAACGGACTGTGATGCGTTTGCTTTCACCAGAATGTAGGTCTGGAACTGGCCGAATGTGTTGGCAAGCAGATTCCAGCATACATAGAAGATGATAATACAGAGAAACAGTTTTGTAAATTTGCCTTTTTCGTCGTCGCTGGTTAAAAGTTTTGTAAAGGATATTTCTTCTGTGCTTCCGGAAGCGCTTTCTGCCGCCCGGTAACGATTGCCGGCCTCATGGAATTCTTTGAACTTGGGAGAGAAGGTTCTCCAGAAAAATGCAATTGCAGCAATTCCACCCAGGAGACCGAACACGATTCTCGCGCCCAGGTCGCCTTCCACCCTGGATACGATAAATGCCATAATGTAGGAGGCGAACACGCCGATCTGCCAGAAGATCTGGGTTGAGGATACCATACCGGCCGAAGTGCGCTCATCCGGCGCATCGTGTGAGATAACGGTCAGACTGATTGGAAGATCCGCTCCGGAGGCAAAACCTGCCAGAATCAGACCGGCCAGCAGCATTGGGAAGTTCCCGGATAATACACAGATCAAGGCTCCTGCCGCGTAGAGAATATTCAAAGAGTTAAAAGAACGGATCAGGCCCAACGTTTTGCTGATTGAGCCGGCCAGAAGAGATCCGGCTGCTATCGCGAAAGTCAGTGCTCCGGAAAGGATTCCAACCTGTCCTTCTGTCAGTCCCAGACCCGTCTGCCATACAGTGATCGTGGCGGAAAGCCCGATAATAATACCGGAACCAAGCATCGAACCGATACCTGCCGCCCCCACGAGAGGAGCGTATTTTTTTGTACTTGTGTCTTTACTCATGATTTTAATACCTCTTTTCTTATGTGATAAACAGTTTTAAGCGTTATTTTCTGTGGCTGCACGTCTCTTTTCCAGTTCAGCCTGGATTTCCGGGAACTGTTTGTCCAGTTTATAGAAGGACATGGTGACCAGAGAAAGGATAAGCAGGATCAGCGGAATATAGATGTACATTGCCTTGATTGCGGTCAATGCTTCTGCTGTCTGTACGGCTGCCGTGGAATCATAATTTCCCCATGCAAGTAAAAGACCTGAGATTCCTCCTGCCGCCGCCTGTGCGACTTTTCCAAGGAAACCGTTCACAGAAGACAGTGTACCTGCGGCCTGAACGCCGGTTTTCCACTCGCCATAGTCCACCGGATCCGCCTGCATTGAGAAATAAATGCTTTCTTTGATTCCATATCCGAGCGCTGTGATGAACGCGCCGCATATAATGCCAGTTGCGTTCAGGTTTGCTATAAGGATGACGGCGAGTCCGGCAAGCTGTACGGCTGCCGATGCTGAATAAAGATTTCGTTTGCCCATGCGTTTTGCAAGGAACGGGACTGTAAGGTTGGCGACCATAGGAACCATTGTCATGATCGTTGCGACCAGTGATGACATGGCGGTACTGCCTACATAGTATTTGTAATAGTACACCAGTGCGCTGGACTGAATGAAATAACCGGTCCACTGGAACAAAATGTTAAGCGCAAATAACTTCCATGGTGTATCGTGTGCCAGCGAAAGAATTGTTTCTTTTAAGGTTGCCGATTTCTGGCTTTCCTGCAGATTTGTCTCTCTGACAAGAGCGAACGTAAGGAAAAAGCACAAACATCCGACGACACCGAAGATTCCCATCACGACCCGGAAGCCAAGCGCTTCATTTCCATGTCCGACCAGGTCAACCAGAGTAAGTGCCGTAGCCGAGACAATGGTGGAACCGAGAAATGCCAAAAACTTTCTCCAGGTTGCGAGCACGGTACGTTCATTCATGTCGTCTGTGAGCGCCGGAAGAATGGACGCCAGAGGAATATTGACAACTGTGTACATGAATGACAGGAAGATGTAGGTTACATATGCGTAAATCAGTTTTCCATTTGGAGCGATATCCGGCACGCTGAATGCCAGAAATGCTGAGAGTGCGAATGGAACTGCGCCAAACAGGAACCACGGTCTGCTCTTTCCCCAGCGTGTATGTGTTTTATCGATCGCGAAGCCGACCAGAAGATCAGTCACACCGTCGATGACCCGGCAGACGACGAACATGGCGGCGATTGCGGTTGCGTCCAGTTTCATAATATCGGTATAAAAATACAGCAGATACAGGCTGATTACCTGCCAGATCAGGTTGCATGCAAAATCACCAAGACCATATCCCAGTCTTTGCTTGTACAGTGCGCCTCTCAATGATTTACTGGAAATACCAGAACTATTCATATCATTTTCCTCCAATCTTTTGTTCTTAAATTTTTGAGCAGCATAACAATCGGTTTTCTAACGGGAACAAAGCAGCTGACCGGCCGGTGATTTTGTTTGCTCCTTTGTGATAACTGAATTATAAGAGAATAATTCAGTTCGTAAAATTGGCAAAATTGCCTTTTACCATTGATTTTTTTTGCTGTAGTGTTAGAATTAAAGAAAATGTGTAAAACAGGAGATTTTCAGGCAGGATTGTCTGGTAAAATATCAGATTTGGCATAGATCGGGCGAAAAGGACAACAAAAAAAGTCAATCGAACCGACTTTTCTTTCTTTGCAGGGAAGCTCTGTTTTGGCAATATTGCACAAAAGGATGTGGAGGAGAAAATGTGGGAATCCAGTGAGAAAGTATTGGAAAAGCTGTCTGCCATGAAAGAGGATGAGATTTTTTATAAAACATACTATGAAGCGAGAAAGTCGCCTCTGGAACTGAAGAAATTTTTGGCGGGACTTGATCCGGGTGATGTCAAAAAGCGTCATCTGATTGTTCCTGAGATATCCCCGGATCTGATCCCACATGTGATGGACGATCAGGAGTATTTTGACAAAAATGATCGTCAGAGCGTCTTTTTCAGCAAACATAACCGCTATACTCCTGCTTTTTTGCATAAGCATGTGTTTTTTGAAGTAGTTTACGTTCTTTCAGGCCGCTGCGTGCAGGCGATCGGACTTGATACGCATCCTTTTTGTGAGGGAGATTTTATTTTTATCTCCCCTGGGACTTTCCATACAATGGAGGTCTTTGATGACAACAGCATCATTATCAATATTCTGTTGCGCCGGAGTACCTTTCGTGATATGTTCACTCCTTTGACTTATGGAAATGATCTGCTGAGTGAATTTTTCTCAAGCGGGCTGTACTCGTCCAGTCAGTTTCAGTATATGGCGTTTCACTCCGGAAAAGATATGTTTTTGCGGAATGAACTGCTGAATATGTGCGCAGAGTGGATGGAACCAGACAGGTACACGGATCAGATTCTGGTCGGAATTCTTACGATGGTGTTTGCCTTTCTTATGCGTAATTACGCTGGAACGCTGGAAACATCCGTTTCTTATCATACGAATGTGCCGGATGATTTTCTGATCATGAATTACATGCAGGAAAATCTGAAGGATATCAGTCTGGCAGATGTGGCAAAGCACTTTAATTTTTCCGTGTCATACTGTTCACGTCTCATCAAAGCGTCCACCGGCGTGAGTTTTAATGAATGGAAGCGGACTCTGCGTCTGCGGCGGGCAGAGCATCTGCTCTTGAGCAGTAATTATACGATAGCTCAGATCAGTGATTTTGTCGGATACGCGAACCCGGAGTCTTTTATTCGGATTTTCAAAAAAGAATTCCACTTAAGTCCTACGGAGTACAGAAAAAATAAAAACAGAACCTTATATCTGGAGCGTGTCGGAAAAGTCGGCGAGTGAAGCGGAGAAAGGTCCCCTGATCAGAGATGAAATAACCTGAGTTTTACAGTTTTGCCATAAAATCAGAGTCGAAACGACTCGAAAATCCCGGAAAATTCAATGTTTCCG
>CANQUH010000069.1 GCA_947626965.1 uncultured Lachnospiraceae bacterium | reverse complement strand
GCCTTAGGAAGGCGGGGAGATGAATTGCAGAAACAGACAAAAGAAGGAGGGATTTACACATGACATTGGATAAACTGCCGATCGGAGGGACGGGAATCATCCGGGCGGTGAACGGAGAAGGGCCGTTGCGGTGCAGGCTGCTCGATATGGGTCTGATTCCCGGAACAAAGGTGATGATCAGAAAGGTTGCTCCGATGGGAGATCCCATCGAGATCCATCTGAGAGGCTATGAACTGACGATCCGCATCGCGGATGCGCAGGAAATTGAGATAGAAAAACTGCCGCAGGAGGTGAGCGCATGATTTTCGCTCTGGTTGGCAATCAAAATTGCGGAAAAACGACGCTTTTCAATCAGCTCACCGGCTCGAATCAGCATGTCGGAAACTTTCCGGGTGTGACGGTGGATCAGAAAGTGGGAGAGGTGCGTTCGATGAAAAACTGCTCGGTGGTCGATCTGCCGGGAATCTACTCGATCCGCCCCTACACGACGGAAGAGATCGTGACAAGGGATTTCATCCTGAATCAGAAACCGGACGGAATCCTGAATATCGTGGACGCGACGAACATTGAGCGTAATCTGTACCTGACGCTGCAGCTGATTGAGATGCACGTGCCGATGGTGCTCGCTTTGAACATGATGGATGAGGTAAGAAGCAACGGCGGGACGATCGATGTGCGCAAGATGTCGGAACTTCTGGGAATTCCGGTTATCCCGATCAGTGCTGTAAAAAATGAGGGAATCGACGAGCTGATCCATACGATGGCGGAGACGGCGAAAAAAAGGCAGTATCCGCTGCTGATGGATTTCTGTGATCCAGGCCCGGTGCACCGCTGCATTCACGCGGTGTCGCATCTGATTGAGGACCATGCGCAGCGTCTTGAGATCTCAGCGAGATTTGCCGGAACAAAGCTGATCGAGGGCGACGAGGATATTATTGAGCGGCTCGGCCTGAATCAGAACGAGCTCGACATGATGGAACACAGTATCGTGGAGATGGAGCACGAATGCGGACTGGACAGGAATGCGGCTCTCGCAGAAATGCGGTATGTTTTTATTGAGAAGGTCTGCGAGCAGGCGGTCGTCAAATGCAGGGAGAGCAAAGAACATGTGCGCAGTCTGAAGATCGACAGTGTGCTGACCAATAAATATCTGGCGCTTCCGCTGTTTCTGCTGATCATGCTGTTCATCTTCTGGATGACATTCAGCGTTGCCGGCGCCTACTTAAGCGATCTGCTTGCGGCCGGAATTGATATGGTGACGGCCGCGGTGAATACAGCGCTGGTTAATTACGGGATCAATCCGGTTGTGAGAAGCCTTGTGATCGACGGCGTGTTCGCGGGTGTTGGCAGCGTGCTGAGCTTTCTGCCGATCATCGTCGTGCTGTTCTTTTTCCTTTCGATTCTGGAAGATACCGGCTATATGGCGCGTGTGGCGTTTGTCATGGACAAGCTGCTGCGAAAGATCGGCCTTTCCGGGAGAAGCTTTGTGCCGATGCTGATCGGTTTCGGCTGTTCCGTTCCGGCAATCATGGCGTCGCGTACCTTGTCTTCAGAGAGGGACCGGAAGATGACGATTCTTCTGACCCCGTTTATGAGCTGTTCCGCGAAGATCCCGATCTACGCGGTGTTTGTGGCAGCGTTTTTTGCAAAATATCAGGCTCTGGCGATGATCGGCCTGTATGTGTTCGGTATGATTACCGGTGTTATCTGTTCTCTGATTATGGACAAAACAGTGTTCCGGGGCAAGCCTGTGCCGTTTGTCATGGAGCTGCCGAATTACCGGTTCCCGTCGGCAAAGAGCGTGCTTCTGCTGATGTGGGAGAAAGGCCGGGATTTTATTCAGAAAGCGTTCACGATTATTTTTGTGGCGACTGTGGCAATCTGGTTCCTGCAGACCTTTGATCTGCGTCTGAACGTAGTCGCGGACAGCGCGGACAGTCTGCTCGCGATCGCGGGACGATGGATTGCGCCGATATTCCGTCCGCTCGGATTTGAAGACTGGAGAGTGTCTACATCGCTGATCACGGGATTCACAGCGAAGGAGGCGGTCGTCAGCACGATGAGCGTTCTGCTTGGCACTTCGATGGATAATCTTGGCGCGGGACTTTCTGCTGTGTTTACACCGCTTACGGCGGCCAGCTTTCTGGTGTTTACGCTGCTGTATACCCCGTGTGTGGCTGCGATTGCGGCGATTCGGAGAGAGCTTCGCTCCGGATTTCAGGCGGCGGGTGTTGCGGCGCTGCAGTGCGGGATCGCGTGGCTGGCAGCTTTTGTGGTGTACCAGATACTGCGCCTGATTTTTTAATGACGTGTGTCTTTGATGAGATCCTTTTTTGGAAGAACTCTTTTTCTGCGGTACGGCAGATCTGCTGCTTACAGAGAAGGGTGGGTTTTGTTGAAGTTGTAAACCGGAGGGAAGATATTTTGTCTGATAACCGGAATAATGGGGTGTTTGTATGAAACTGGCGGATTATGTGATTGTGGCCGTGATACTGATCTGGTTCTGTATCGCGGTCCGGATTATAATAAAGAACCGGGGAGGATGCAGCTGCGGCGCGGGGGCGGGCAGGAACTGTTCCGGCTGCAGTGTCTGCAAAGCAGACGGGAAAAGACGTTCCGGCTGCAGCGCCTGCAAAGCAGACGGGGAAGGATGTTCTGGCTGCAGCGCCTGTAAAGAAGGCAGAAAAAGGGAAATTTGTCCAAGCTCCGGAGCAGAGGAAGAACAATGACGGGGAAATCGTTGTTATAGTTCACACCTCCCACTGAGCTCGAGGTGATTTCCGGGCAGATTGCCCGGAAATCCCGAGGTCTGAGGCGCGAAATGCTGCGAAAGCAGCATTTCTGTGCATCGCGAAGCGTTGTTACGTTCACGACCTGCAAGGGAGTGAACAGTAACAAATCGTTTCGCGCAGTGTGAGCGAAAGCGGACGGACGCGGACGAAAACCGCGCAGGAACTGAAAATTGAGGAGGAACTGAGAGTGTCGATTGAGATTGTAAGAGATTATCTGAAACAGTGGAATGCGGATGAAAGAATTCTGGAATTTGATGTATCGAGCGCTACGGTCGAGCTGGCCGCTCAGGCGGTTGGCTGCGAACCTGCGAGAATCGCGAAGACTCTGTCTTTCAAAGTGCAGGATCACTGTGTACTGATTGTGGCTGCAGGGGATGCGAAGGTGGATAATGCCAAATACAAGGCGGCTTTTCACACAAAGGCAAAGATGCTTCCGCACGATGAGGTGCCGGAACTGATCGGCCATGCGGTGGGAGGTGTCTGTCCGTTTGGAGTAAAGCCGGGAGTGGAGGTGTATCTTGATGAATCGCTGAAGCGGTTTGAGACGGTATTTCCGGCTGCGGGGAGCAGCAGCAGTGCGATCGAAGTGACGATGGAGCAGCTGGAACAGTACTCCGGGGGAACGTGGATTGATGTGTGTAAAGGGTATTGACAATGAATCACCGGTTGTCATTTGGTGCAAAATATAGTAAACTGATAATAGCTGTCTGAAGAGAGACGACGGACATATGATAGAAAAGAATAAGGTGGAGGACTGACAGGATGGACTTAAAAGGACGCAATTTTTTGACACTGAGGGATTATACGCCGGAGGAGATTCTGTATCTGCTGGATCTGGCAGCACAGCTGAAGGCTGAGAAGAAACAGGGGATTGCAAGGCCGATGCGCCCTGGCATGAATATTGCCCTGATTTTTGAGAAGACAAGCACACGTACACGCTGCTCTTTTGAGGTGGCAGCGCATGACCTCGGGATTCAGGTGACTTATCTTGACCCCCAGGGCTCTCAGATCGGGAAGAAGGAGAGCATTGCGGATACGGCCCGTGTGCTGGGACGTATGTTTGACGGAATCGAGTACCGGGGATACGGACAGGAGATCGTTGAGGAGCTTGCGAAATACGCGGGAGTGCCGGTCTGGAACGGTTTGACCAACGAATACCATCCGACGCAGATTCTTGCGGATCTGCTGACGATCCGTGAGAAATTCGGGGATCTGAAGGGCAGGAAGCTGGCTTACTTCGGGGATGCGCGCTACAACATGGGAAATTCTCTAATGATCGCCTGCTCGAAACTGGGCATGCATTTCGCGGCCTGCTCCGCGAAGGAATATTTTCCGTCCGAAGAGCTTGTAAAGCTCTGTGAATCGTATGCGGCAGAGAGCGGCGCCACAATTACCCTCACCGAGGATGCCGCAGAGGGAGCAAAGGATGCGGATGTCATCTACACGGATGTCTGGGTTTCCATGGGAGAGCCGGATGAAGTGTGGGCGGAGCGTATTAAGGCGCTGCTTCCTTACCAGGTAAACAGCAAGGTCATGGGATATGCAAAGAAGGATGCAGTTTTCATGCACTGTCTGCCCGCTTTCCATGATCTCGGGACAAAGATCGGGCGTGAGATTCATGAGAAATTCGGCCTTGAGGCGATGGAAGTCACAAATGAGGTATTTGAGTCTGCACAGTCGGTTGTATTTGACGAGGCAGAAAACCGCATGCACACGATCAAGGCTGTGATCGCTGCGACACTTGGAGTATAACGTACTGCAGTAGTTGGGGTATAACAGGATATGAGAAAGTTCAGTGAAAAGGATATCCGTAAACTGGAGCTGCTAAGCACTGCCACAGCATTGCTGGTGGCGGTGCTTTGTGTTATTTATCTGCTTGACACGGCAGAGAACAGTTCTCTGCTGCAGATCTTGCTTATTTTGGGAAGCGTTTTTCACCTGATCGCGGCACTGGCGGATTTTATGCGGAAAAGTTACTGTAAAATGGTCATTTCACTGGGAGTGCTTCTGGTGTGGGCGGCCGCGTTTTTTTATATGCTGTAAGGAGTTTGTGATGAAACGTGAGATACTGGCTGCTTTGCAGCGGACAGAAGATTATGTGTCGGGGCAGGAACTCTGCAGCTGGCTTGGAGTATCAAGAACCGCCGTCTGGAAAGTGATCAATCAGCTGAAGGAAGACGGCTATGAAATTGAATCTGTCCCGCACAGGGGGTATCGGATCCTGAGCAGTCCGGACCATGTTACGGCGGAACAAGTGGGAAGTGTGCTCACTACAGTCTGGGCAGGCAGGGAAATTCATTATTTTGAGACGACGGGTTCCACAAACAACGAGGCGAGAAAACTTGCGGAGCACGACGCGCCTCACGGGGCGCTGGTCCTGGCTGATTTTCAGGAGAGCGGAAAGGGACGCCGCGGACGTACGTGGAGCACTCCCAGGGGAACTTCTGTCATGATGAGCCTTGTGGTAAGACCAAAGCTGCCGCCCGAACGTGCTTCGATGATGACGCTGGTCATGGGAATGGCTGTCGCTGCGGCTGTCCGTGAGCTGTGCGGCATTGAGACAGCCATCAAGTGGCCGAATGATGTCGTTGCGGACAGGAAGAAAATCTGCGGAATCCTGACGGAGATGAGCTGTGAGATCGATTACATCAACTATCTTGTGATCGGGACGGGGATCAACGTCAACCTTGATGAATTTCCGGAGGAACTGCGGCAGAAGGCCACATCAATTTATCTGCTGACCGGAAAGAAAGTCAGCAGAGCCGCGCTTACTGCCCTCTGTCTGAAAAAATTTGAATATTATTACGGACGCTTTATGGAAACACAGGATATGTCGCTGCTGCAGGAAGAGTACAATGCCCGGCTTGCCGGGAAGGGCGGCGAGGTGCGTGTTCTGGAACCGGGGCATGAATACGATGGAGTCTCGCGCGGAATCAATGAGCGGGGCGAGCTTCTGGTGGAGCTTGAAGATGGAACCGTCAGACAGGTGTATGCCGGAGAGGTGTCGGTCAGGGGAATTTACGGATATGTCTGATAAAGACGGTGTCTGTGCGGAGAAAGCTGGCGGGAGAGTCCTGAACTGGGTAGAGAGGATGAAAAGATGAGGGCTGATGAAGTAATCACCGGTAATCAGAAAAGGGGAAAAAGCAAAATGACAGACAGTGAGAAAAGAGAAAACATAACAGTCTGCGGCGCAAGCGCCTATGAAGAGAAATATTATCTGAATCCGCTGTTTGCGCGGATGCCTCAGGCGATTCGGGACGAGCTGCAGATCATCTGCGTGATGTTTACACAGGATGTCGGCGGTGTTTTTACGCTGGAGATGGATGAAAACGGGAAACTTCAGATGCGGACAGAATCCCGCCCGGATGATTTTTTCTTTGATGAAATCGGCAGTGTGCTTAAGATTAAAGAACTGCAGAGAACAAAAGGCGAGCTGTTCCGGTCGCTGGAGCTGTACTACAGTCTGCTGGTGCAGACAGGCAGGAAAGTGAAAGATCCCGCAGCAGGCTGACAGGAAACATCCGGAAAGGGACAGGATCTGACATATGAAAATAGGAAATGTGGAACTGGAAAATAATGTGATCCTGGCGCCGATGGCCGGGGTGACGGATCTGCCGTTCCGCCTGCTGTGCAAAGAGCAGGGGGCCGGCCTGATCTGCATGGAGATGGTGAGTGCAAAGGCGATTGCCTATCACAACCGCAACACGGAAGCGCTTCTTGAGACAGCGCCGGCGGAGCGTCCGGTGTCGCTGCAGCTTTTCGGGTCGGATCCGGATATCATCAGTGAGATGGCGGCGTACATAGAGGAGCGTCCGTTTGATATCCTTGATCTGAATATGGGCTGCCCCGTACCGAAAGTAGCGGGAAACGGGGAAGGTTCCGCACTGATGCGGAATCCGAAGCTGGTGGAAGAGATCGTCACAAAAACAGCGCGCGCAGTCAAAAAGCCGGTTACGGTGAAGATCCGGAAGGGATTTACGGAGAATGAAGTCAATGCCGTTGAGATCGCCCGGATCGCGGAGGCGTCCGGCGCCGCGGCCGTCACGGTCCACGGAAGAACGCGGGAACAGTTTTATGCGGGAAAGGCGGACTGGGACATTATCCGCCAGGTGAAGGAAGCAGTGAAAATTCCAGTCATCGGGAACGGAGATGTGGACTCTCCGCAAAAGGCGAAAGAGCTTCTGGAACAGACCGGCTGCGACGGCGTGATGGTCGGACGCGCCGCGCGCGGAAATCCGTGGATCTTTGGCAGAATTGCCGCGTACCTAAAAGACGGAACTTTTTTTCCGCCTCCCGCGAAGGAGGAAGTGCTCGCGATGATGCTGCGTCATACACGGATGCAGATTGAGAAAAAGGGAGAATACCTGGGAATCCGGGAGATGCGCAAGCATATCTCCTGGTATACGGCGGGGTTTCCAAATTCGGCCAGGCTGCGTGCGGCTGTGAATCAGACAGAAACGTATGAGGAGATGGAGCGGCTTCTTGTGGAGAACTTTTCCGAATAGTTCAAAATTATGATATCGTTATCGAGGATATGGACAGACAGTCACGGGGATTGAAAGGTTAAAAATTTCTGTTCAGGAAGGAATCCCAGGGAGGAAGGACAGGTGGAGAATCATTTACATGGGTTGAGAGAATCGAACTCCCACGCGGAAAAGAAGCGTATTCTGGTGATCGCCACCGGAGGGACAATCGCCTCACGTTCGGGAAGTGACGGGCTGGTTCCGGATATTCCGCTGGAACAGCTCTTAAATTATGTGCCGGGGATCCGGGGACAGTGTTCCCTGGAGGCAGTGCAGATCATGAATCTGGACAGCACAAATATGCAGCCGTCCGGCTGGCTCACGATTGCGGGGACGATCCGGCAAAGATACGAGGAGTTTGACGGTTTTGTCATCCTGCACGGAACAGATACGATGGCGTACACGGCGGCGGCGCTTTCCTACCTGATTCAGAACAGTCCGAAACCGGTGGTTCTGACCGGGGCGCAGAAACCGATCGACCAGGATATTTCCGATGCGAAGAGCAATGTGATTCAGAGCGTGCTCTATGCGTGTGACGACCGTGCGAGCGATGTGAATTTTGTGTTCAACGGAGAGGTGATCGCCGGGACAAGAGGTCGGAAAGTGCGAACGAAAAGCTTCAACGCATTTTCAAGCGTGGATTTTCCGCACAAAGCGGTGATTCGCGAAAATCAGGTGATCCATTATATTGACAGCAGACTTTCCGGGAGAGTGCGGTTCTATGACCGGCTGGATGAAAAGGTGTTTGTTCTGAGGCTGATCCCCGGTCTGCGCGCGGACATCCTCCGGTACCTGGGAGAATATTTTCACGCGGTTGTGATCGAGGGGTTTGGCATCGGCGGCATCCCGAATACGGAGGAGATGCGCTTCCTGCCGCTGATCCGGGAACTTCTTGATAAGGGTGTCACGGTGGTGGCGACGACGCAGGTTCCGCTGGAAGGCAGCGATCTCGATGTGTATGAAGTGGGACGGCTGTTTAAACGGGATGAGCGCCTGCTGGAGGCCTACAATATGACGCTGGAAGCAATCGTGACAAAACTGATGTGGATTCTGGGACAGACACGGGAGCATGCTCAGATTCGGGAACTGTTTTACCGGCAGATCAATTATGACCTTTACCAGTGATCTTTATTCACGGGGTCTTGCATTGCGGCCTGTGGGCGGGTTCGGAGTTACAGTTCACTCCCCCATCGAGTTCGAGGTGATTTCCGGACATTTTGTTCGGAAATCCCGAGGTCTGAGGCGCGAAATGCTGCAAATGCAGCATTTCTGTGCATCGCGAAGCGTTGTTACGTTCACGACCTGCAAGGGAGTGAACAGTAACGGTTCGGAAGGAGGTATATTATGAAAATCGCAAAATTTGTCTCTCTGGTTTTTGCAGGGATCCTGAGTCTGACATCTGCCACGGCTGTCTGCGCGGAAGGGACGATGACGGACATAGAAATTACAGCAGGAAATGTGGGAAATTCCGGAGAAGAGATGAGGACGTCTCAGCAGGCTTTGGGCGGAAATACGGAAGTTTCCAGGGAAGAGACAGAGACGGCCAGCGCTGCATTGACTGCGGACAAAACTTCCGATGAGATTCCCGGGCAGCAGGAATACAATGATTTGATTGTCCGGATCAAAAATACCGCAGGCGCCGCAAAACGTGAGGCATTGATGCATGAAGCGGAAGATATGCTGATGGAGACCGGCGTTCTGGTTCCGCTTTATTATGACAATGACATTTTTCTTCAGAAGGAATCTGTATCGGGTATTTACAGCGATGCTTTCGGATTTAAATATTTTATGTCTGCCGATGACAAGGAGGACATGACTCTTTGCATAAATCTTGCGGAGGAACCGGATACATTTGATCCGGCTCTGAATTCCACAGCAGACGGCGGCAGCCTTGTGGTTAATATATTTGAGGGGCTGTGCGCGTACGACGACGATGGAGAGACAGTCATGGCGCTCGCTGACAGATATGCAAAAAGCAGAGATGGCCTTCACTATGCGTTTACGCTGAAAGATGACCTGTTCTGGAGCGATGGGACAAGGCTTACAGCGGATGATTTTGTTTATGCATGGAATCGTGCAGCCGGTTTGAAAATGGAAACGGATGGCAGCAGTCTGTTTGACTGCATCGCGAGAAAGGATGACGGCATGCTTGACGTGACGGCGGACGGCAGCCTGTTGATGGTCAGTCTGACAGAACCCTGCCCGTATTTTCTGGATCTCTGTGCGCTTCCTGCATACTGTCCGGTGCTTCGTTCCCAGACGGAGACGTATGACTGGGAGGAGGATCCGGGGGCATGGGCTTCTGGAGCAGGTTTTGTGAGCAGCGGTGCTTATACGATTGACAGCTGGATCCATGGCGAATGTATGGTTCTCGTGAAAAATCTGAATTATTACAGAGCGGACGAGGTCAAAACAGAGCGGATTGAAGTGACGTTCAGCACGGACAGCGAGGCGGTTTTTGAAGCCTATGACGCGGGTGAGCTTGATTTTGTGGATGCGGTTTCATCTGAGAAAATGCAGAATCTGACTGACAGTCCGGAGCTTCACAATGCAGACAGAGCCGGAACCTGCCTTCTGTATTTCAATACGGACAGTCCTCTGTTCGAAGGAAAGACGCCGGAAGAGGCGAACGCAATAAGATGCGCGCTCAGCATTTTGATTGACCGCAGCTATATTACAGAAGGGATTGTCGGGAAAGGAAACAAGCCGGCGAACACTTTGATTCCGGCCGGTATGTCTGACGGAAGAGGCGGAGAGTTCCGGACGAATGACAAAAGCTATACCTATCCGTGCGAGGAAGCAGCCGGTTATTATGATCCGTCTTATGAGGCGTATGATGAAAATCTTGAAGAGGCGATGAGACTTCTGGCGGAAAACGGGTTTGAATTCAATAAGGACGGAACGCTTTCCAGTGAGACGCCGCTGAATATCACGTATCTTGTGAGAAAGGGAACAGTTCAGGAAGAGATCGCGGAGGCGGTTCAGCAGGATTTTGCGGTTATCGGTGTGAATGTGACGATCGACAGTCAGAAACAGAAAATCTTCCTGAACAGGAGGAAAAACGAAAAATTTGATCTGATTCCGGTCAGTTGCGAAGCGGATTTTGATGATCCGGTCAGTATGCTCGCGGCGTGGACAACAGATTCCAGCGAAAATAATGCCCGGCAGGGAAAATAAAAAGGACGGGAATGTGCTGTACTTTTTCAGAGGGGAGATATATATGAATTTGAAAAAGCTGTGTTTTGGAAATTTTAAGTCATTGTACAATACGTCCTTTGAACCAGGAAAAGTGAATGTATTTATAGGGGCAAACGGAGCCGGAAAATCAACAATTCTGGAAGCAATCGGTCTGCTGAGCGCGGCCATGACAGACCGTGTGGATGCAGCCAGTCTTCAAAGAAAAGGGGTGAGGCTAAGCAATCCGTCTCTATATAAATCAGGATTTGAAGGGCAGAAAAGAAAATCGACGATTGATTTATCTCTGGAATGGGAGAGAGAGGACTGGCCGTCTGTTTTTCAATATGATGTTCATTTGATGACATCAAAGGATTCAGACTACTGGAGATATCATTCGGAGGCTTTTTGGGAAAATGGAAAAAAGAAATGGGGGAGAAGCAATGCATCTCAAAAACAAATTAATAATTATATAGGTTTTTTTCTGGTTGACAAAGATCCGGAACTGACAGACGGAAGAGAAATAGCGAAGCTTTTCGCGGATTATGGGATTTTTCAGCCGAATACGCTGACATTACGTGGAACGGTTCCTGATCCAAGTCAGATGTCACCGGTTGGTTTAAATGGCGGAAGACTTGCGGAAGCGCTGCAGGATATAATGAGGAAAGAGGATGGAGATCTTTGCCTTGGTTCTCTTTATATGGATGATGTACTTGAACTGATTGACTGGGCATCTGATATTTCAATCGATATTCCAAAGAAGACAAACATTAACGCGAATATTCCAACTACAAGACAGATTATTGAATTTGGTGACCGTTTTATGAAAAACACAGCCAGATTTACAGGGTATGATGCAAGTGAGGGAGCACTGTATGTCCTGTTTATGCTGTGCCTTGCAATGCATCCGCAGACGCCGCCGATGTTTGCTGTGGACAATTTTGATCACGCTTTGAACCCGCGGCTTGCCAGGAAAGTTACGGAAATTTTTTGTGAACAAGTGATAGAGAATAAAAAATGCGTTTTTTTGACTACGCATAATCCGCTGGTTCTGGATGGGCTGGATTTAAAAAATAATGAAATCAGATTGTTTGCGGTTGAGCGTGATAAAAATGGACATGCGCAGATTAAAAGAATACAGATATCAGAAGAACTGATCAAAGTGGGGCAGCCATTATCGAGACTCTGGATTAATGGAAGGCTTGGAGGTGTGCCGGAGCTGATATGAACAAAAATATTGGGATTGTATGTAAAAGATTGTCGGTTTACAGACAGCTTGCTTCTGAGGTATGCAGCAGTTGGGAGGATGTGAAAAAACTTTGTATCAGCGCAAAGAAATTTGAGGGCAGACTCAGGGAATGCTGGGGACTGTAAACAGTATCCTCCGCAATATTTTTCACTCCGTTCAGGGTTTTCACTCTGTTTCAGTTGTTTCTATAGCAAAATAGTAATTGCTTCCGGTTTTTGTTATAATGGGCCGGAATTAGTAATTCTGGAAAAAGAAAGGGTTGAATAATCATGGGAAATATCATACGAGAGCGTCTTGCCGCTCTGCGTGCTTTGATGACAGAAAAAGGGATCGATGCGTATCTGGTCCCGACGGACGATTTCCACTCTTCGGAGTACGTCGGGGATTATTTTAAGTGCAGAAAGTACATAATCGGGTTTACCGGTTCTGCGGGAACAGCGGTCGTCATGAAAGATATGGCGGGTCTGTGGACCGACGGAAGGTATTTTATTCAGGCGGAACAACAGCTTGCGGGCAGCACCGTGACGCTGTTTAAGATGGGGGAGCCGGATGTCCCGACTGTTCATGAATTTCTGGAGAAGAATCTGGCGGAGGGACAGTGCCTTGGCTTTGACGGAAGGACAGTCGGAGCGAAAGAGGCGGACGAGCTGGCGGAGAAGCTTTCCACGAAAAAAGTGTCCATCGTCTGCGATGTTGATCTTGTGGGAGAAATCTGGACAGACCGTCCGGCGCTTTCGTGTCAGCCGGTCAGCGAGCTTGATGTAAAATGGGCCGGCAAGTCGCGCGCGGACAAGCTGGCGGATGTCCGGAAGGTGATGAAGGAGAAGGAAGCGGATGTGTTTCTTCTTACCTGTCTTGACGATATCGCGTGGCTGCTGAACATCCGCGGCGGAGATATTGAGTGCAATCCGGTCGTGCTTTCCTATCTGGCGATGACACAGCAGGAGGTTCTATTGTTTGCGAATGAGAAGGCGTTTTCGGATGCGGTGCGCAAAGCGCTGGAGGCGGATGGAGTGACGCTGCGGCCTTATGATGATGTTTATGCGTATGCGGCAGGACTGGATTGTGAATCAGTGTTCGGAAAAATCAAAGAAGGAAGTATCTGTGAAACGGAAACTGGTTCTAAAAACAAGTCAGATGACACGGCGGCAGGAAATTTCTCCGGAAAAGTCTCTGAGGGGACAGAAGGTTCTGAAGACAAAACGGGGAGAAATCCGGGAGACTGTTGTGTTCATGCAAAAAATCCTCAGTCAAAATATCCGGCTGGTTCTGTGAAAGCGGAGAATCCGACGGGCAGAAGTCTATCAGTGCTGCTCTGCCGTAAGAAGGTGAACAGCCGTCTGGTCAGCAGTATCCCGAAAAATGTCCGCGTGATTGACGAGGAGAATCCGACGCTGCTGCCCAAGGCAATCAAGAATCCGGTTGAGGTGGAGAATGAACGGATTGCGCATATCAAGGATGGCGTCGCTGTGACAAAGTTCATTTACTGGCTGAAGAAGAATGTCGGGAAAATCCCGATGACAGAACTGAGCGCGGCAGATTATCTGAACAGTCTGCGGGCGCAGCAGGAGCATTTCATGGGGAACAGCTTTGAGCCGATCATTTCCGTTGGTCCTCACGCGGCAATCAACCATTATTCCGCGACGCCGGAGACGGATGTTCCGATCGAGCCGGAAGGACTGCTGCTTGCGGACACCGGCGGACAGTATCTGGAAGGGACGACCGATATCACAAGGACGATCGTGCTGGGACCGGTGACGGAAGAACAGAAAAAATATTTCACGGCTGTGCTGCGCGGCATGCTGAATCTGGCCGGAGCGAAGTTCCTCTATGGATGCTGTGGTCTGAATCTTGATTATCTGGCGCGCGGACCGCTCTGGGAGCTGGGGCAGAATTTCAATCACGGAACAGGGCACGGCGTCGGCTATTATCTGAATGTCCATGAAGGGCCGAATGGATTTCGCTGGAAGATTGTTCCGGAGCGAAACGACAGCGCTGTTCTGGAAGAGGGAATGATCACCTCCGATGAGCCGGGTTATTATGTCGCGGGAGCTTACGGCATCCGCCACGAAAATCTGATTGTCTGCAAAAAGGCGGAGAAGACGGACTTCGGACAGTTTATGTGTTTTGAGACGCTGACAATGGTTCCGTTCGATCTCGACGGGATTGTTCCGGAGCAGATGACCGGACGGGAGCGGGAGATGCTGAATGCGTATCACGCGCAGGTGTATGAGAAAATATCGCCGTATCTTGAGGAAGATGAGAGAGTGTGGCTGAGAGAGGCGACGAAAGCAATCTGATTAAACAGGAGGAAAATTATGGTACTTGCGGTAGATATCGGAAACTCAAACATCGTGCTCGGATGTTTTGAGGGAGAAAAGATACATTTTATTGAGAGACTTTCAACAAATCAGAATTACACGATGCTCGAGTATACGGTAATGATTAAGAATACGCTTGAACTGAACAACATGAGCGGTCAGGTTTTTAAGGGAGGGATCATCTCATCGGTCGTTCCGTCCGTCACTCATGCTGTGGAGGCGGCTATGGTGAGGCTCGGGGTCGATCCGGTCATGGTCGTGGGTCCGGGAATTAAGACGGGGTTGAAGATCTGTCTGGACAATCCGGCGCAGCTTGGCAGCGACCGCGTGGCTGATGCGATCGCGGCGATTCATGAATATCTGTGCCCTCTGATCATTGTGGATATGGGAACTGCAACCACGGTTTCCGTGATCAACCGGGAAAAGGAATTTCTCGGCGGAATGATCATTCCGGGGCTGCGCGTGTCGCTTGATTCGCTCTCGATGCGCACGTCTCAGCTGCCGAAAATCAGCCTTGATCCGCCGAAGAAGGTGATCGGCTCCAATACGGTTGATTGTATGAAGAGCGGAATCATCTACAGCACAGCCTCCAGTATCGAAGGCGTGATCATGCGGATTGAGGAGGAACTTGGTGAGAAGTGTACGGTTGTTTCAACCGGGGGACTTGCGAAGGCGATCATTCCTTACTGCAGGAGAGACATTGTGATCGACGATCAGCTTCTGCTGAAGGGACTGATGATCATCTACAATAAAAACCGGCAGTAATGAAAACCTGGAGACCGGACAGGAAGACCGCATGACGGATAAGCTCTGCCTTGAGAAAACGGCAGTAATAAAAACCTGGAGACTGGTCAGGAAGACTGCATGACAGAGAAATTCTTCTCTGAGAAACCAGCAGGGAAATCGGGGAAGAAACACCATAAAGGGCAGGAACACTTCCAGAGGCACTTTTTAAGGGTGTCCTTTCAGAAGATGTCCTGCCCTTTTGGTTAATGGTTCTGTCCTTCAGTGCAGGACAGGGGGAGTTTTATTTACGCAAAACCTGAATATTTGGTGTCGACAGGCATCGCAAAAAATACCTTGTATAGCTCCCCTGTTTTGTTTCTTGCAGTGTAAATTTACAGATCAGACATGTTCAATTTTAAAAACATTTATCTAAAATATCCTGCTCCAGCGGCTTCTTCGCGGAGGTGATATACCCTGCCGCAAAGTACAGGATTCCTCCTGCCAGAAGTCCCCAGATCACGGCGTTCAGTCCCGCGATCTGCACGTTGTAGTAGCAGAAGATGTAGGTCGCGGACGCCCCGATGGAGCTTAAGACCGCAGCGATTCCCGTTCCTTTCTTCCAGAAGAGTCCGCCGACCAGCGGCCAGAAGAAGGTACATTCCAGTCCGCCGAACGCGAATATGTTCAGGAAGAAGATGATGTCGGGCGGATCGAGCGTCAGAAGCATGACCGCGATTCCCAGAATGAACGTGAAGAAGACGCTGGCCTTTTTCACGTTTTTGTTGTAGCTCTCGATCTTTTTCGGATCGTCCTTAACAATGTAGGTTCTCCAGAGATCCTTCACGATCGCCGCGGAAGCGAGGATCAGGATGGAGTCCGCGGTGGACATGACCGCCGCCATCGGAGCTGCGAGGAAGATTCCGGCTACTCCGACCGGCATAATCTGCTGAACAATGTATGGGACAAAGTAATCGGAGGTCGGAAGCTCCGCTGCTGTCGGGTCGATCAGCGCGCCTGCCCATGCGCCTGCGAGGTGCATGCCGACGATGACAAAGCTGCAGGTGAGGGCGCCGATCCACATGGCCTGATGAAGGCTCTTTGTGTTTTTGAAGCCCATGGCGCGAACCGCTGTCTGCGGCAGCCCGAGCGTGCCGAAGCCGACCAGGATCCAGTAGCTGAGCAGTCCGCCCGGCGTGTATACGGAGAAGATATCGTCGTAGACGCCCGGAAGATTCTGCGAAAGTCCCTGATCAATGCCTGCGAGTCCGCCGCCTGCCTTCAATACGAAAAACAGGAACAGGAACGTGCCGACGCACATGATGATGCCCTGAAT
>CANQUH010000068.1 GCA_947626965.1 uncultured Lachnospiraceae bacterium | reverse complement strand
CGGCTGCGGCTCCAGGGATTCTGCAAGCGCCTGTATGAAAAAGGCGTTCACGCGGGAGCCATGCGGATTATCGAAACTTACAATGATTATTCACTGACTTACCAGAAAGTGCTTGAAGTTCTGCGCGCCGACCCTGCGCTGCATGCCGTGTACATGGCGAACCACAGCGTGACCGGCTGCGCGGACGCGATCCGGGATGCCGGACGGCAGGGGCAGATCCGCGTGATCAGCCATGACCTGACAAACGAAACCCGCCGCCTTCTTCAGGAGGGGGAAATTGATTTCACGATCACGCAGGATTTGTCCCAGCAGAGTTACCGGGCGCTGATCATCCTGCAGGAATATCTTCAGAAAAACATAACGCCGCAGCATAAGGAACACGCGATTGACATTGTCTGCGCGGAAAATCTCGCCGGCAGAGAATCATAAAAAATGCCTTTTTCGCATCCATGGGCGGAACGCTTTCATTATTTGCAGGCAACAGCAAATTTCCTGATTCTCAGAACATTATTCGCAGTTTTTCCCCCTTTCGCCGCAGTATCGCCGGTATACCCCGGCATGGGGGACTGCGGCTGCCCATCATTCCAGACAGGAGGTATCTATGGAACAACCCGTCACATTATCCCAGATGCTGGATGCGCGGGAATCCCGCGCCTGGCGTCAGCAGCGCCTGCTTGACGAATATCATACCGCGCTGATCTGTTTTACCATGAATATCGCCGGCCCCGTCAAAAACAGCCCGCTCATCCGCAGAGGTTTTGAGCTTGGGGTGCGCCGGCTGCTGGACAGTCTGGACACGCACGGTATCCGCTGTATCCATCAGGAAATGATTCACGAGGTTACAGGAAACGAAGCCTTTTTTGTCGCTGATGCCGACCCGCTGCTGTTAAAAAGGATTACAGCCGGGCTGGAGGATGAGAATATTTTCAGTAAATCTGTGCCTGGAAATCCGCCTGATACGCAAAGCAGGATACCCTCTGAAAAACTGTCTGATCCAAACAGCAGTATTATCCATGAAAATTCATCTGAAACAGAAAACAGGACTGCGCCTGGAAAACTGTCTGACGCAGGAAACGAAAACTTTTTCGTGAACCCCTTCGGAATAAAAAAGGAGCCTTCCCTCGGAAGACTCTTCGATCTGGATGTCATCAGACCGGACGGCACACAGGTTGGCCGCACAGAACTGGGCCTGCCGCAGCGCCTTTGCCTTCTCTGCGGGAATCCGGCGAAAGACTGCGCCCGAAGCCGAAGGCATACCGTCGCCGAGCTTCAGGAAAAAACACGGAGCATTCTCCAGAGCGCAGTCGACGAAATTTCCTGTGACACAAAAAAAGCCGCAGACCTGGCCTGCCGGGCACTCCTCTACGAGGTTGCCACAACGCCCAAGCCCGGACTGGTGGACCGCGCCAACTGCGGAAGTCACCGCGATATGGATTTCTTTTCCTTTATGAACAGCGCCAGCGTCCTGTGGCCGTATTTCAAAGAATGTGCAGAGATCGGCCGCAGAACCGCCTTACAGCCCGCTCCTGAGACACTTCCGCTCCTGCGCCGGGCCGGACAGCGTGCGGAAGCCGAGATGTTCGCCGCGACAAAAGGCGTCAACACGCACAAAGGCGCCATTTTTTCCATGGGAATCCTCTGCGGGGCTCTGGGACGCCTGCCGGAAGAGCTCTGGAAAGATACGGACCGCGTGCTGGACGAGTGCGCCGCGATCACAAAAGGGATCGTCGCCGCGGATTTCGCGGGACTTACCCTGGAAAATGCCCAAACAGCCGGCCAGAAATTTTATCTTAAATACGGAATCACCGGAGTCCGCGGTCAGATGGAAGCCGGGCTGCCAGCCGTGCGCGAAGCCGGACTGCCTGTGCTGCGCGAGGGAATTGCGCGGGGACTTTCCGTCAACGATGCCGGCTGCGCCGCTCTGCTGGCGCTCATCACCGCATCCACCGACACAAACATCATCGCGCGCGGCGGAATTAAAGTCTGGGAAGATACCGTTTCCCGGCTGAAAGCTCTGCTCGCCGAAAATCCTTATCCCAACAGGGAGACGCTGGAAGCGCTGGATCACGAATTTATACAGCAGAATCTGTCTCCGGGCGGAAGCGCCGACCTGCTGGCGGTCTGTTATCTGTTATATTTTCTGGAAAAGGAGAAATGACATGTCTGATTATGTTATCTCGGAAGTCCGCCCCACGGACAGGCGGACCATGGCGGAGATCGACCGCCTGCTGCAAAACGAAGGCATCACACGGGACGCCAACCTGGATTACACCTGCGCCGTATACGACGAGGACTATCAGGTCATCGCCACCGGAAGCTGTTTCGGCAGCACGCTCCGCTGCTTTGCGGTGCGAAGCGACCATCAGGGGGAAGGACTTCTGAACACCGTGCTCTCCCATCTGATCAGCGTGCAGTACGAGCGCGGCAATTCGCGCCTGTTTCTCTACACAAAGACAGAATCCGCCGGATTTTTCGGGGATCTCGGCTTTTATGAGATCACCCGCGTGGACGGAACCCTCGTCTTTATGGAAAACCGGCGGGACGGATTCAAAAATTATCTGGCAGATCTGTCCGCTTCCCGAAAACCGGGAAAATCGGCGGCCCTCGTCATGAACGCCAATCCGTTCACTCTGGGACATCAGTATCTGGTGGAGAAGGCTGCTTCCGCCTGCGATCATCTGCATCTGTTCATCGTCAGCGAGGACGCGAGCCTGATTCCCTTTGCCATCCGCAAAAAACTGGTTCTGGAAGGCGTGGCGCACCTTCCGAATGTCATCTGCCATGACAGCGGCCCGTATATCATCAGCAGCGCAACCTTTCCCAGCTACTTCCTGAAGGACGAAGCGGCAGTCATCGAAGGCCACGCACGTCTGGATCTCGAAATCTTCAAGAAGATCGCTGCTGCCCTGTCCGTCACAGAGCGTTTTGTTGGCGAAGAGCCGGCAAGCCAGGTGACCGGAATCTACAATGAGATCATGGCGCGGGAACTCCCGAAGGCCGGAATCGGCTGCACCATCGTTCCCCGGAAGAGACGATCCGGAGCAAACCACACAGATTCCGCCTGCTGCCCCGAACGCACCCGTTCAGACCGGCCCGGCGGAAACTCCTCTTCCCTGTTTTCGGGTGAAAAGAATGAGGAGATCATCAGCGCTTCTACCGTGCGCGCCTGCCTGAAAAAGAAGGATTTCGCCGGACTTGCCGGGCTTGTGCCGCCTGCGTCCATCGCGTACTTCCAGAGTCAGGAGTTTGCGCCGGTGCTGGAGAAGATCTGCCGCGCGGACAACGTGATCCACTATTGATCTGCGAAGATGGAATATGTCTGTTAATTTGCGCCTATCAGCATTATACAAGACAAATCATAAGCGAAATGTATAGGGGCTGTCGGAAAATAGTTCTTCAGGGGGTTTGTTATAATCCAGTTGTACACATGTCTGGGACATCTGTCTGTTCTGAGGCGAACGCAGTCCGCCGCAGACAGATAGATGTAACGAAGACGAGGTGAACAACGGATTTGTAACAAGCCCCATCCGATATTTTCCGACAGCCCCGCGCAGCATATTATTTAAATACCCACATCATTCTTCCTCATTCTCCAGGGGTTCTTTTTCCAGTTCAGACTGTTTTTTCTTAAACAGCTGTGCTGAAAACTGTAGTCCGGCAAAACAGACAACGAATATCATTATCGCATATGCAATTCCAGTGGCAATGGAACCTGCTATCTTGTCCGGGAATCTTTTAACCGTTCTAACGAAGCCCAGTATTCCTGCAGCAAGTGCGCTCGTCAGGGAAACAGCGATGTTTGATGACGTATCAGGTTTCAGGCGGCGATCCCATATTCCCTGCTTCATACATCCCACTGCTATATACAATGCAAGCAGCATAAAAACGATCCATTCTCCCGCAAGATTCCTGAAATCAAAGTCCAAAATAATCTGTACAATCATAACTGCCAACAGGCCCCAGAAAGCCAGACAGCATCCATTGTGTTCAATCCGCAGTAATGTCTGCTCCTGCCTTTCATCTAAATTATTTTTATTGTTTTTCATTTTCACCATCCTCCCAGAACAGGTCATTTAACGTAGTGTCTAACGCCTTGCAGATAGCGATACAGAGTTTTAGCGATGGATTATAATCTCCGGCTTCAATCAACCCTATCGTCTGTCTGGTAACGCCTACTTTCTCAGCAAGCTTTGTTTGCGACATTTCCAACTCAATACGTCTGAATTTGAGTTTCAAATTTCTCATCATCCACCTCCTGTTGGCAAGTATACATCAAGCCAGCAGAAATGTCAATTATATATTGCAATTAAAATATATAAATTCCATTTTTCTGCTCGCCGCGAGATTGACTTGACAAAGGAATGCTTTTGGGACATAATCAGAAACAGATGTTGCGAAACAAAAGTTTCTGATTAGCAGGAGGATAGACTATGCCGCCAAAATGCAGATTTACACGAGATGAAATCATAAAAACCGCTTTGGATTTAACACGAGAAGAAGGAATAAATGCTCTCACGGCAAGGGCGCTGGGAGCAAAACTGGGTTCCTCGCCAAAACCGATTTTTACCGTATTTGAAAATATGGAGGAAGTACAATCAGAAGTGCAAAGAGCGGCGAAGGCTCTCTATACTGAATATATTCGAGTCGGCCTACATCAAAAATTGGCATTTAAGGGCGTAGGTACGCAGTATATCCTATTTGCTATCAAAGAGCCAAAACTGTTTCAGTTACTCTTTATGTCCGAACAGCCACAGAAACCGCTTGTTGCGGGTATTCTCCCAATCATAGATGAAAGCTATGAGCAAATATTGCAGTCTGTTCAGAGCGGATATGGACTCGACTCGAAGGATGCTGAAAATCTTTACCGGCATTTGTGGATATACACGCACGGGATAGCAGTGCTTTGTGCAACAAATATGTGTTCCTTTACCGCCGGGGAAATCAGCAGCATGATGACCGAGGTTTGCAGGAGCTTGCTGAAAGAAATCAAAAGCGAAAACAATCTTGTAAATCCCGCACAAGGAGATTAAAGATGAGAAAAATTATTCAACTCAATCACTTGAGCAAAAGTTTCCGTGATGTAAAAGCAGTACAGGATTTAAGTTTTAGCGTTCAGGAAGGCGAACTCTTCGCTTTTCTTGGGATTAACGGCGCAGGCAAATCAACTACCATCAACATTATGTGCGGTCAGCTATCCAAGGATAGCGGCGACATTCTGATCGACGGTCACAACCTCGATAAAGATTTCTGATTTCGTCTATTCTTGCGGTATCCTGCGTGACGGTTGCTTTTTGCGCCAACTTCTTGAGCGTGCAGGATAAGGCAAACGGCGCCGTCAAGGATCTGAAAATTTCCCCTGTCAATTCCTCTCTGCTTTCCATGAGCTACTATATCGCCGCTTTGGTTTCCACGCTCACGATCTGCTTCGCGGCAACGGGCATCTGCCTTGCGTATGTGGCGTTTGTGGGATGGTATATATCGGCAGTGGATGTTATTCTGCTTTTTCTCGATGTTTTATTGCTCGCCTTGTTTGGAACAGCGCTTTCCTCAATCATCAACCTGTTTTTATCAACGCAAGGGCAGATTTCCGCAGTCGGCACCATCATCAGCGCAGGGTACGGATTTATATGCGGGGCGTATATGCCGATTTCCTCTTTTGGATCGGGCCTTCAAAAAGTCCTCTCGTTCCTTCCGGGGACATACGGGACAGCTCTTGTTCGTAACCATGCAATGCAAGGCGTTCTTTCTGAAATGAACAAGCAGGGCATTCCCATAGATGTCATAGAGGAAATAAAAATGCTTTGGACTGCAATCTGTATTTTTTCGGACATCAAGTTGAAGTTTCGTTAATGTATCTGATCCTCGGTGTAACCGTTGCACTCCTGATCGGCGTTTACCTTTTCTTTAATCTTGTGAAAAAAAGAACCAATGAATAGGAGCAAAACAGCATGGAAGAACTAAAGGCAGCACTTGACGACTGATGTACCAAGTCAAATAACATGTATTAACCTTGACACTTGTAGATACGGGCTCCCATTCCGATATTTTTAAAAAATAAACCACTTCAAGAGATGTAAAACTTTTTGCTGGAAAAAGTTAAAAGCAGTTGGAAATTTATAGAAATATCACTTTTACTGTAATACATTTGCTTGCTTTTTGCATACAATAGCGCTATACTATCTATAAATAATACGAAAGGAGATGTATTTATGGCACTGGCAACCATAACCGCAAGAGTGGATGAAAAAGATAAGATCCGCTTTGATGCTTTCTGTTCCAATGTCGGCTTAAATACCTCTGCCGCTATCAATTTATTTGTGAAAGCAGTTTTACGCGAGAACCGTATTCCTTTTGAGATTGCACAGGCTTCTGATCCATTCTTCTCTGATGCCAATATAGCTTATGTAAAGAAATCAGTACAAGAATTAAAGGCCGGGAAAGGTACCGCCCATGAATTGATCGAGGTGGACGATGAGTGAAAAAATATGGTCAGACGATGCCTGGGAGGATTATCTCTACTGGCAGACACAGGATAAAAAGACTCTAAAACGCATTAATCAGCTCATAAAAGACATTGAGCGCAATGGCTGTCTTGAGGGCATCGGAAAGCCTGAACCTTTGACTGGTGATCTAAAGGGAGAATACAGCCGCCGCATCAATGAGAAGGACCGCCTTGTGTACCATATAGAAGATGGAAAGCTGTATATTGTCCATTGCAGAGGCCACTATGACAATAAATAACTTTTATTCCCGCGAGCAATGAGGAAAACAGCCATGCCTGCATGGATATTTGACGAATGCCGCAAGGGGTGCTGTGCGCCAGTGGCACACGGTCAGCACAGGTTCTGAGCGCCAGTGGCACTCGTTTAGAACCGACCGAAACGAAGTGCAGACCCGAAACGAAGTGCAGACCCGGAACGGAGTGCAGACCCGAAGCGGAGCGGAGACCAAATACCCCGCCCCTTGGTGCGCTGCAAGATTGATACCCCGTTGCTTGCAGCGAGGTCTTTGATTGCGCAGAAACAGAGCGGCCGCCTGTTGCAAAACAAAGGCATCATGCGGGATGCCAATCTGGACACGGCTTATAAAACATCGAACACATGTTCCGGATGTGCTTTTTTGATTTGTATTGATTGTAATACTGTTTACGAAAGCGTATGTTTCAAATAATCCTCCCGCAGAATGCCACGTTCGACTACGTCTACGCGATTGCCTGTCTGCAGTTCCTTTGTACCTTTATGTTCCATTTTCATCACATGTTCTTTTCTATCGCTCCCGGTTACCGCAAAAATCTTGAAAACACAACTTAAGACATTGTCAAAATGCTTGACATTGTAAACTAAAACGTTTACAATAAAAACATGGCCGAAAGGAGATGATTACATGGCTACCACTCCAACACAAATTCGTATTGATTCGAATATTAAACGTGAAGCAACAGCCCTATTTTCAAGCCTCGGTTTGGATATGTCAACTGCAGTAAATCTTTTTCTTTACCAGTGTGTCCTCCGTGGTGGTCTGCCTTTTGCAGTGGAGATTCCGCAATACAGCGACAAAACGCTCAGTGCAATGGCCGAAGCCAGAAAAATATCCCGCGATCCTGACATCAAGGGGTACAATAGCATGGAAGAACTAAAGGCGGCACTTGACGACTGATGTACCAGGTCAAATTTACCACTGCGTACAAGAAAAGCTGCAAGCTAATGAAAAAGCGCGGTCTCGATGTTTCTCTTTTGGATGATGTTGTTGATCTGCTACATCAGGGCAGGCAGCTTGATGAACAATATCGTGATCATGGTCTTTTAACAAAGTCGTTAAGTTTACAAAGCGCAAACTGATATGCTTCAGTATCATATTCTCTAATTTCAGTCTGAATATCTGAAAAACCTTTATACCATCAGGTCCCGATTTAGCTGAACCAGGAGCCATTATATGTCTTTTGTGCTTTATTCCCAATTATGAAACAAACAACAATGCCGATAGCAAATAATACCCAGCCGATTCCCGAACGAAAAATGGAATCTATAATTCCTATAGGCCAAATACAACCGCCGAAAATAATCAGTGCAATTCCCCAAAGCCTGGTATATGCTTTAATATCTTGCTGTCTTACATTTTTATAATGATAATCATGTATCAGCTGTATTTTTTGTTTTTTCCACAACAACAGTCCCACTATAATAAGCGCAGTCCCTGTTGGCAATGTAATGATTGTTTCTATTATCCCCGCAGCATACATTTCCGTCACCTCCATAACTCCCGGCGCACCAGACCAGTGCTATTCCACCTTTCCACAATGCAGACTTAAAATTCACTCACATTTCTGTTACCGTAACATTACACCTCTGCGCGCAGCCAAAAGCCGTTTCCTGTTCCTCATTTCTTGTCAAGATGAAAGACCTCAGGTTTTCTGAGTGAAAAAGGAAAATTTTCAGTGAATCAGCATCGATAATTTTTTCCCGCAAAAAATACCTGCCAGACAACAGACAACGCTCAAAAATATGTAAATTACTCCAGACAAATAAGCCCTGTTTTCAAACAGCGTAAACGTCTCAAGCGAAAAGGTAGAAAAAGTGGTAAACCCACCGCACACGCCTGTTTTCCAAAACAGGACTGTATTCGGTGATACTTCGCTATTATCACTCACGATACCTGCAATAAATCCTATCAGCGCCGCACCTGCAATATTTGTAATCAGCGTTAATATCGGAAAACCTGTTTTAACCGGCAAAAGACTTATCGCATATCTTCCCACTGATCCCATCGCACCGCCAAGAGCAACAAATAAAAATCCCATAATTTCCTCCTTCAAAGCTCAATCATTCCGCCGTACCTTTTATTGCCGACATAATATTCTCCTGTGAATTTAAATTTTCCGACACACAATGATCACCGCATCTTCATCCATGATGTTCTCAATCCGGAATCCGGCGCTTTGCAGCAGAGATGTCTCATGTTCCAGCGTCAGCGGAATATCAAAATGGACAAAACAATCTTCCGGGATTTCAGACTGTTTTCTCCTGCTCAGATAGACGTCCCGCAGGAGTTCTTCTTCTTCGTCACAGCAGGCAATATAATCGCCCAGGACAAAGACGCCGCCGCCCTTCACGCTGCAATAGATTTTCTGGTATAGTTCTTTTTTGCGCTCCGGAAGAAAATGATGCAGACTTTCAAAGGAAATCACGGCATCCCACTGTTCCTGACCGGGATCATATTGAAAATAATCCTGACATACCGCGGTAAAACGTTTGTCCGGATGTTTTTCCAGCAGTTTATCCAACATGTCCCGGCACAGATCCACGCCTGTCACTTCCACGTCCGGATTCCTTTTCCAGATCTGATCCAGCTCCAGGCCGGTGCCGCACCCCAGATCCAGAATGTTCCGGCAGCCGCCGGGCACCGATTCCGCAAGCAGCCGATAGGATTTCTCCCAGACAGACATATGTTCCTCATAGCCGTCCAGCCGTTTTACGAAAAAATCCGACATTTCCTCCAGAGGAACATCCTCCGTATCCCGAAGCCATTGCTTTAATTCCTGTAAATACTCTTCCTGTTTTCTCACGATATTTTCCTTTCGAATGTGCTCCACTGTATGTTCCTGTCCGGACATGTACCACCCACTGTCAAGGCATCTGTTCTTAAAATTCTCCGGACACTCTTCAGGCATATCTTAATAAAAGCTGATTTACACTACACACAATGCTCTTTTCGTTCATCTGTCAAAAAATATTTGACCTCTTTTGTCGGGTGTCTAAGCTCTGTTCTGAAAAACTGCGGATAGTATTCTACAGGTTCATCCGGCGCGACCCATCGCAGGTACTCCTCATGCCCATCTTCCGTAAAACTCCGAGATACCGGCTCAAAATCATCAGGCACTTTCATAAAAAAGAAGAAAGAGATTTCATATATCAGCTTCCCCAGATTAGACGCGGCATCGCCGTAAAAGTAATTTTCATGAACATATCCAAGTCTGTCGATATCCATGCGGACACCGGTTTCTTCGTAAACCTCACGAATTACAGCTTCCTCAGCCGTTTCACCAAACTTTATCCGTCCTCCGACAGAATATAAATAGTCAGGTCCTGCTTTATTGCCAGCCATCAGGAACTTCCCATCCTTCATGATAATTGCTCCTGCCCGGATGTTTATCAACCCGTTTTCACATGGTACTGTCATATCTTTGCACATATTTCCTCCATCAAATCCTGGTCATCCCGCTAAATCTCTTTTCTTCTTAATCCTTCTGTTCTTAATTCTGATCATTGCTGTAAACCTTGATCCAGGCGCAGCTTTGAATCGTCCGGCTGTGCATGGTGTATGATCAGCAGCTTGTTGTCTCCTTTTTGGAATTCATATTTTGTCTGCCTGATTTCCACGTCATAGAACTTCTTAAAATGCTTAATCACACCCGATATCAATTCCGTCTTGTTTGCGTCAAGATCAACTATGGGAAATATCCTGATTTCTTTGCAGACTCTCAGCATTTCTGTCATCGCGCTAATGTGAAAATCATATCCGAGCATTGTGTACATCAGCAAAAAATGAGAGCTTAATCCAATGTCAAAATGACCGTTTTCATAAGGCAGCCTGTCGGGCAGTTCGTGACAGATATATCTCTGCTCAGCTTTGCCTTTCTCGTAGTCCTCAAGAAAAAGCCTCATCGCAGACATCCGCGTATTTTCCAGATCGTCCAGATTTTTGATATTTGTCCACACATAGTTTTCCATATTCTCACTCATTTGCTGCATGACAACATCGCGCACCTCATCAATGCGCCGACACAGTTCATCTGTTGAAAAACGATATATAGGATCAAAAGAAGTGACCTGATATCCCTTCTCCGTCGCCTCACAGTTGAAGCTCGCAGGTCCGTCTCCAAATCCTGCAATCTTCTTTTTCATATCCTCATCGCCAAGTTCAAACATAAGCCTGTACTCCGCAAGATTCCTTCCCCACGGAACTACGCTGTTTAATTGAAACGCCATCCATATTCCTCCATAAACTTCCTGCAAATTCCTCATTCGTGATCATGGTCACGATGGTGATCTTTAATCAACAAAATAATGCCACGCGTATAAAAAAGGAGTCCTGCAATACCAAAAATGATTGGTGGCCAGAAAATAGATCCAATAAAAATGGGGTTCTCAAGACAGGTTATCACTGCGGTGACAAACCATAAAGTACCTATTACAAAATAAAACCGGGGTGAACTACGAAATTCCATAAAAGATCATCCTCCTTTATCCCCCATTTATTTAATGTTCGATTATACCATTATTATGTTATTGCTTCAATCAAATTTTTCGTGTTTTTCCAGTAAACGCAACAATGCAGAGCGGCCGCCATTTTCATGACGACCGCCCTGCACAGTAATATTGTATAAAGGAGTTATTGAAACCTGTTCTATACTTCGAAAGCCTACGGATTGTTCCGTGCTTCGCAGTCTTCGCTCCGCTCCGGTCGGTGCTAAGCGAACGTCCACTGGACGTTCAGCACCTCACAATCCTGCCTGAAAATTCGGATATCACGGGGTATTCACCCCGCTTTTATCCTCATTTTCGGGCGGGTCATTAAGTCATACGGCCACTCATGCGCAAGCGCATCGTGGCCGATGACTTTTGACCCTGGCATCTTAAAATTCAAATTCTTTGATTTCTCTGACCACATCCATAATTGTGCCGTCGCGCGCCTCGATAATTCCCACAATACGGTCTCCGAACTGTACCGGCTCCGGCTCGCCTGTGATCGCGTATGCGATATCGCGCAGCTCCTCGATTGTCTTGAGCGGCACACAGTCCGCTTTCTGCAGACATTCCAGCAAATCCTGACGCGCGGGATTTACCGCCACGCCGTAGTCCGTCACCACCACGTCGATCGACTCGCCCGGCGTTGTGACTGTAGTCACATCCGTGCAGATGGCCGGGATACGTCCCTGCAGCAGTGGGCAGATAACGATCGTACATTTCGCGCCCTGCGCCGCATCGGGATGTCCGCCCTGCGCGCCGGTGATCCGTCCGTCGGAACCTACCACCACGTTGCAGTTGAAGTGCGTATCTACTTCGAGAGCTGCCAGCACAACATAGTCCAGCTTGTTGACAAACGCACCCTTGTTGAACGGGTTCGCGTACGCGCCGGCGCTGATCCTGTGATGGTTGGGACGCTGCACAGAATTGACCGCAAACAAGTCAAAGTCCTGTGTGTCAAGAAGCTTGCCCACAAGGCCCTGATCCAGCATATCCACCATGCCCTTGCTCATGCCGCCTACGGCAAAGCCCATCTTGATTCCGCGCTCTTTCATGATCTCAGCCAGGGATGCCGCGGACGCGATGGATGCGCCGCCCACGCCTGTCTGATAGGAAAATCCATCTTTAAAGTACGGCGTATTGATCACTACCTGCGTACAGTAATCCGCCATCATCAGCTTGCGCGTGTCCGTGGTCGGCTTTGCCGCTCCGGTCGCGATCTTTTCCGGGACACCGATGGCATCCACCACGCAGACATAATCCACTCTTGTCATGGCGATATCCGCCGGATAATTCGGGAACGGAACCAGACAGTCTGTGACCGCCACGACCTTGTTTGCGTGCTGTCCGTCTACAAAGGAGTAAGAGAGGACGCCGCAGTCGCTCTTTCCGCCGATGCCCTTACAGTTGCCGTAATCGTCGCAGGTCGGCGCTCCGATAAAGGAAATATCGATGGTCGTCTCGCCGCTCTGAATCGCGCGGACACGGCCGCCGTGGGAACGCATGATCGCAAGACCTTTCAGCTTGCCCGTGGAAATCGCCTCACCGATCTTTCCGCGGACTCCCGAGGACTCAATCCCGGTGATCGTGCCGTCCTCGATGTAGGGAAGCAGCGCGTCGTGCGCCTTGCCCAGAGAACTCGCGCAGATTGTCACATCCTTAAAGCCCATATCATGGACTTCTTTCATTACCATGTTCACCACGAGATCTCCCTCGCGGAAGTGATGATGGAAGCCAAGTGTCATGCCGTCATGCGCGCCGCATTTTTCCAGCGCCTCGCGGATGGAGCCTACCATCTTGCTGGTGTTGTGATCCAGAACAGGCTTCACAATCGGTCCCTGCTTGTGATATTCCACGCCCTCTTTATAATTATTCCCCTGGAAAACCTCCTTGCCTGTCCGGGCCAAGATTTCGTCAGGAATATCTCTTCCTACTGCGTTTATCATCTTACAATTCCCCCTTATACACACCGGATGCCTTCGCCAGCTCTATTGTGCGCTTTGCGCCGTCATAGAACGCGATGTCAATCATCTTGCCGTCCACTGTGAACACGCCGATGCCTTTTGCCTTCTTGTCGTCGATCTCACGCACAACCTTCTCCGCAAAGATAATATCCTTCGGGGTTGGCGTATAGATCTCATGAACCACGGCAATCTGACGGGGATTGATGATGGATTTTCCGTCAAATCCCATCTGGTGAATCGTCTCCACATCTTTGCGGAATCCTTCCATGTCATTCAGATTCGTGTAAACGGTATCAAAACACTGTACGCCCGCGGCACGCGCTGCAATGATCATCAGCTGGCGCGCACCCATCAGCTCGACTCCTGTCCCGGAGATGTTCGTCTGCAGATCCTTTGTGTAATCTCCTCCGGAGAGTGCAATTCCGAACAGACGCGGGGAAGCCTCGCAGATTTCCATCGCGTGCATAACGCCTTTTGCGGATTCGATCGCCGCCATGATCAGAGTACGTCCCGGCACTACGCCGAACTCTGCCTCGACCGCTTCCACAACAGCCTCCACTCTCTTCACATCCTGGGCTGTCTCCGTCTTGGGGATACGGATGGCATCCGCTCCTCCTGCCACGGAAGCACGGACATCCTCCTGCCACATATCCGTATCCAGACCGTTGATGCGGACAACGCGCTCCACGCCGCGGTAATCAATCTCCTGAAGGGCATGGTACAAAGAATATCTCGCCGCGTCCTTCTCCTTCTCCGCTACGGCATCCTCCAGATCCAGCATGATAGAGTCCGGCTTGTAGATATACGGATCCTTGATCAGACCCGGTTTCTGACAGTTCAGAAACATCATCGTTCTTCTCAGTCTTTTCATATTCGGATTCATTTTCTGATCGCACCTCCCCACGGAAGTCCCCGCACTTTGCCCACATTGCGGAATACAGCACACTCCACGCGCGCCTTGATGGTACAGTCAAGAGCTCCTTTGTCTACAATGCGGATTTTCGCGTCCTTAACGTCCAGATGTTCCAGTGTATCAAGAACAACTTTGCGGATCTGATGTCCGAACTGATGAATCACAGGGCTCTCCAGTTCCAGTTCCACAGAGCCATTGCCGGGTTCCAGTGTCACCATACAGTCACTGGATTCCAGAGTTCCGGCAACCGAAGTTTTTTCAATAACCATAATCTAGCCTCCTCTCCCCTTTAATAACTTCTCGGAATCTTCAGCCCTGATTTTATAAGGCTTTCAGACCCTGTCTCAAAAAAATCACCCACTTTTTTCAAAAAAACGCTTGACAAATCTCCAAAAATTTGCGGCGATGCCGATTGATTATCTTTTATTTCAATCGACTGGAGGCGATTTCTTTGTTACCTTGTAACCCCGGCGGACATGCCGCCTATCAGGATACTTTCGTATCCGATTTCCTTAAGTTTTATCCTGATCCTTTCGTGCTTTCCAAAAGCACCTGGGATTATATCGTGCAGTTCTGGTATCTTGATCTTTCCCTGACGGATTCCATTATGCAGGATTCTTATTCTGTTTTTGGTCCGGAGCCACGGCTCCCTTCCTGCATGCTGCGCTCCTACCTGCTTGCTTTAAAGCTGAAAGTAACTTCCATCACCGTCTGGTGCCGCATGCTCAGGGAAACTCCCCTTTATGCCATCCTCAGCGGGTTCTCCTTCGGGGATACCCCAGGTGTCGGGACTTTTTATGACTTCTTTTCCCGTCTCTGGCAGGACGACTCCGACAATCTTTCCCCAAAAGACCGTTTCCCCAGAAAGAAACCTCCAAAGGGAAAAAAGAAAGGCGATAAAACTCCCTGCGATTCTTCCAGTACCGCGTCCAGGCTTCTTCCTCTGCTGGAACGCTGGCAGCTGAAACCGGAGAATCCCTTTTTCCTCATCTTCCGGCTTTATCACCAGCAGTTTCTGGACCGTTCCATTAAGAAGGGATTGATTGATCCGGAACATCTGGCCCTTGCAGGGGACGGCACCCCTGTCCGGACCGCAGCTTTGCAGCGGAAAAAACGGATCTGTGACTGTAAGGAAAAAGGCTGTCCTTCCTGCAGCTGCAAACGCCGCTATTCTCAGCCGGACTGTAACTGGGGATGGGACTCCCACCGGGAATGTTATTTCTTCGGTTACCACCTCTACATGTATGTGGCTTCCGATTCCTGCAGTGATCTTCCGGTATTCCCACTTTTGGAACGGGCTTCCCGCCATGACATGCTTTCGTTTCTCCACTCCTTTTTCACGATGAAAGCATATCTTCCGGAGTTCCGCATTGAAAAACTCCTTCTGGATTCCGCCCATGACGCTTATGCTGTCTATGAATACTGCACCCGGGAAAACATCTCGCCCTTTATCGACCTCAATCCCGGTAATACCGGACATTTCACTTATAAGGACGATTTCACCATTGATGACGACGGCGTCCCGATCTGCAGGATGGGCCTGCGTATGCGTAAAGATGGATATGAGGCTGCCAAACACCGGGCGAAATACCGGTGCCCAAAAGCAGACCGGAAACGCGGCTGCTTCTGTGAGCAGCCCTGTTCACCAGCGAAATACGGCAGAACCGTACATATTTTTACCGATGACAATCCAAGGCTGTTTAACACACCGCCGAGGGACAGCAGGGCATGGGAAAAAGAATACGACAGAAGAACTTCCGTGGAACGCTCCAACAAGCGTGAGAAAGAGGACTATAAATTAGAAGACGGCAGACACCGCTCTACGAAGATGTGGTACTGCCGCCTCTATGGCATCATGATGCTGCAACATCTTGACGCCTGGGAAATGCCGTCTGTCGAGGCATTTCAAAAATCAGTATTAGGATTCACCGCCTAACAATAATATCTTAAACGACTCCACAAGATTTTTCAAGGCATAGTACCCGCTATGTCCCAATGTTTATGTCCATTTCTCGTAAATTTCTTTTTCTGCACGATATTCAGTTGTCAAGTTTCGGTTGGAATCTCATTCATTGAGATTCCGAGAAGTTATCTCAGTTAATACAACCATTGTCATTATAGCGTACATTATGTCGTTTCACAAGAACTTGCGAAGGTTTTCCAAGATAACTTTCTAATAATACTTCATACGGTTGAACCCTGCGCTTGATGTAATGCTGTCATTCTCATTGATAAACTCCAGGATCGTCTTTTCTTGCGCACTCAACTCACGGTTAAGCGCACTTATCGCGCATTTA
>CANQUH010000067.1 GCA_947626965.1 uncultured Lachnospiraceae bacterium | reverse complement strand
GAATTTCCTTACCTTTCCTGCAACTTCTACCATGAAGAGAACGGAGTAAAGGGAGAAAACGTGCTCGACAGCTACAAGGTATTTGAGATCGGCGGACAGAAGATCGCCCTCATCGGCATTACCACGCCGGAGTCCTTCACGAAGTCGACGCCGGCCTATTTCCAGGATGATGCCGGAAACTACATTTACGGCATCGCCGGCGGAGAGGACGGAAGCGATCTGTACGACACCGTACAGGCGACGATCGACGAAGCTTCCCAGGAAGCGGACATCCTCATCGGCCTTGGACATCTCGGCGTAGACCCGGCTTCCAAACCGTGGACTTCCGAGGAAGTCATCGCCAACACCACTGGCCTGGATGCTTTCATCGACGGCCACTCCCACACAACGCTCCCGATGGAACCCGTTGCGGATGAGGAAGGCAATACTGTAATCCTGACGCAGACCGGTTCTTACTTTGACGCGCTCGGCCAGATGACTATCTCCCCGGAAGGCGAGATCACCACGGAGCTTCTGGGAGCGGACAATGTAAAGGCAAGGCTCTACGACAACTATATGGAGACAATCGCGGCCGGCGGAGCTGTCGAGGATGCGGTTGCAGATAATGTCGCAGATGTGGAGACCACATGGATTACCGACGTGAATGACGAGCTTGGCCAGGTCATCGGCACCACAGAGGACGTGCTTGACAACTTCGACGCAGACGGCAACCGTCTTGTCCGCAGCCAGGAGACGAACTCCGGCGACTTTGCGGCGGACGCACTGTACTATCTGTTCGATCAGACCAACGCTGTGGACGGCCACGCCGTAGATATGGCGATCATGAATGGCGGCGGTATCCGCAATGAGGCGCTCACCGGGGAGATCTCCTATCTCACCTGCAAGAACATGCACACGTTCGGCAACGTTGCCTGCCTGATCGAGGTAACCGGACAGCAGTTCCTTGATGCTCTTGAGTTCGGCGCACGCGGCGTAGGCACCGGCGAGGAGATCGGCGGCTTCCTGCACGTTTCCGGCGCGAAGTACACCATCGATACGAGCATCGATTCTACTGTCACCATGGACGACAAGGGCGTATTTACCGGCGTTGCAGGCGACTACCGCGTAAAGGATGTCCAGATCTATGACCGTGAGACTGACACCTACAAACCTCTCGATCCGACTGCCACCTACAATCTGGCTGGCTACAACTACACGCTGCGCGACCTCGGAGACGGCTTCTCCATGTTCACCGGCGCGACGAATATCATCGACTACGTCATGGAAGACTACATGGTTCTCGCAAACTATGTTCAGTCCTTTGAGGACAGCGACGGCGACGGCCTTCCGAACGTCACGGGATATTCCGAGCTGAACGGCAGCGGACGTATTACGATCCAGTAAAATGCCGTTATATGATGCCAGAATGCTGAACATCTGTTATTTCTGTGCATCGTAGAGCGTTGTTGCACCTTTGACAGATATTTGACAGATAATAAAAGAGAGTGCTGCTCAACTGTAATTTTCAGGCAGCACTCTTTTTACGTTCCTTTTCGGTCAGTCTCCCCATACTCTGATCTCTGCACGGAAACAGAATTTTCACAGTTATAGTCCGGTTATCTCCATCCGGTTCAGTATGCCCTGAACATCGACTCCCGGATGCGTAAAATAGATCTGGCAGATCTGTTCTGTTAAATCCCTGCGGATTTTTCTGGTTTTGACAATACTGTCAACCGACTTTCCTTTCTTCAGATCCCCGACCACAAGCACAACAATCCTCTGCAATTCTCCGGATTCAAGCTCCGGCGGAAAGCCGTCTGATTTTACATCCAATGCTCCCTGAGACGGACTGCCTGATTTTGCAGTCTTCGCTCCATTTGCCGGCAGATCAATTTTCTTTATCTCCAGTTTCCCTGTCTCTGTTTCAAATTCCAGAACGGCCATCGTCAGCGGTTTTCCGAAACGCCGGGGTCCGCAGCTCCCGGGATTCAGCCAGATCTTTCCATCTGTCTCCCTCTCCTCATATTTATGAGAATGTCCATAGATGACGAGGTCTGCTTCTTTTGCCTTTTCAGACATCTGTTTTTTATCATGAACCATATAAATCTTTCTGCCATACAGTTCAAAAAACATTTCCTGCGGAAGCTTCTCCGCCCAGCAGTCCCTGTCGCAGTTTCCTTTGACCGCGATCACTCTGGCTGTTTCCTGCAGTTCATCCAGAACTTTCTGGCTGGCAATGTCCCCGCCGTGCAGAATCAGTTCCGCCGTCCGGAGAATTTCAAGCACTTCCGGACGCAGTATTCCGTGTGTATCCGATATCACAGCTGTCTTGTGCAGTGACATAAGCTCTCCTTGTCTGTATCGAATCCCTTTTCCCTGGACAATATCAGCAGATTCTCGGTAGCAGTTCTCCTCCCGGCTGCGGAAGAAGCGTCTGAGCCCCGATTTCTGTTGTCATGACAACTTTTCCTGGATTTTCCTCTGTTATTTCCCCGATCACCGCCGCATTTGCGGAATATTTTCCTTTATGAAGGGCTTCCAGGAGAAGCTCCGCCTTGTCTTTTGGAGCAATCACCACCAGCGTCCCTTCATTGGCCAGATACAGCGGATCCAGTCCGAGCATACCGCAGACACCCCTGACCGCACCGTCCACTGGAACCGACTGGGAATCCAGCGAAACTCCGACGCCGCTCTCCGCCGCGATCTCATAGAGAACAGTCCCCACGCCTCCGCGGGTCGCGTCCCGGATAACATGAATATCTTTTGTGACGCTCAGCATTGATTCCACGGTTCCCCACAGCGGCGCGCAGTCGCTTCTGATATCCGCCTCGATGCCGAGATCTTCTCTGGCAAGCAGGATCGTGCAGCCATGCCGGCCGATATCCCCAGTCACGATCACCACGTCCCCCGGCTTTGCGAAAGCTCCGGAGGTATGTACATCCTCCTCAATTCTGCCAATGCCCGCCGTAGTGATAAAGACGTGATCCACCTGACCTTTTCCGGCCACCTTTGTATCACCGGCCACAATCCTTACGCCGGCCTCGTTTGCCGTCTTCTCCATGGATGCCGCGATCATCTCCAGCTTGTCCATGGGAAAACCTTCCTCTATAATGAAAGAACAGGTCATATACATCGGCTTCGCCCCCATACAGGCCAGATCATTCACCGTCCCACAGATACTAAGCTTGCCGATATTCCCGCCGTTAAATTCATAGGGGGACACGATAAAACCGTCCGTCGTCATCGCAATCCGGCCTTTTTCCACCGACAGCACCGCAGCATCATCCGCCGTAAATTCCGGATTGGCAAAATGCGCCTGAAAGACCTCGTGAATCAGTTCTGCGGTCTGCCTGCCGCCTGCTCCATGCGCCAGCGTTACTTTTTTCTCTGCCATAATTCTTTTCATCCTCTTTCTATACTGTAATCTTCAGATTCCTCCATACTGGTAGTAAGCGGAGCAGGTTCCCTCGTTGGATACCATGCAGGCTCCAATCGGATGCTGCGGCGTGCAGCCCTTCCCAAATACCTTGCAGTCGGGAGGCAGACACTTTCCCTGAAGTACCTCGCCGCACCGACAGGCTGGATTAGGTCTTCCTTCAATGTGAGGAAGTGCAAATTTTATCCGGGCATCGTAATCCCGGTAAGCCTCTTTCAGACGCTGCCCTGACATCGGGATCACGCCAAGTCCGCGCCACTCGGTATCGCACTCTTCCATGACTTCCTCTATAATCCTGCGTCCTGTCGGGCTTCCTTCCGGCCGCACGACTCTCGGATAGCAGTTGACAAAAAACGGTTTTCCCGTCTGTGACTTTTCGATAATCACTGCCAGCGCCGTCAGAATCTCCTTCGCGGTAAAACCGGCGATCACACCGGAAATGCCGTCCTCCTCGGCCAGCCGCCGGCACTCCTCTTCCCCTGTTATGGCGTTCACATGTCCCGGATAAAGAAACGCGTCGGCGCTTCCTTTCAGGGCCTGGTAAGCGTTGGGCATCGTCTTGTTGGCTGTCAGGATTGAGAAATTCGCAAGCCCCTCTTCCTTCGCTTTTTTAACCGCGAGACAGGCAGCAGGCGTCGTCGTCTCAAATCCCACCGCCAGGAAGACCACCTGTTCTTCCGGATGATTTCTGGCATAATCGACCGCATCCAGCGGCGTATAGACGATCTTCACCGTTCCTCCTTCTGCCCGCGCTCCGGCCAGACTCATCTTCGTTCCCGGCACCCGGATCAGATCTCCAAACGTACAGACCGTTGCCTGCTTTTCCAGAGCCAGCATAACCGCCTCGTCGATAAAAGACACCGGCGTCACGCATACCGGACATCCCGGCCCGGATATCAGTTCAATGTTTTTGGGCAGAATCTTCCGGATCCCCAGCCTGAAAATCTCATGGGTATGGGTTCCGCACACTTCCATGATCCGCAGCTTCGGACCATCATACGATTCAATAATTTCTTTCGCCGTCATTTTCTTTTCTTCCATATATAATACTTCCTGTTTTCTGTTCTGCAGCGCAGAACCTTATTTTTTGTCTTAGGAAATTTCGTCTTATGACAGCATCTCCATCAGCTCGTCCGTCTCGCTCTCATCGTCCGACGTAATCTTGGCAATGGCGACGCCCGCGTGAACCATCACATAATCTCCCGGTTCCAGCTCGTCCAGAAGTTCCGCTGATACTTCCCTCTTCGCGCCGGAAGCGTCGATTACTGCCATCCCGTTCTTAATTCCTACCACTTTTGCCGCTAATCCTACACACATTTTTAAATCCTCCTTTTTTAAACTCGCGCAGTACATATCAAAAAACGCTGACTTTAGTTTGCAGATATTTTCTGCTCCCACATTTTTACAGGAAATGACAAAACGATCTTCGTTTTGCTTGTATCAGATGGCGGATTTCCCCATGAGCGCATACATGGCTGCAAGCGCCTGCCCGGGAGCAATTCCCCCGTCATTTGGCGGAAGCAGACGATGCCGCAGCACCTGAAATCCTTCCCGCGTCAATCCCTCATCACAGAGCCGAAGCAGAAGCAGGTTCTGGAATACGCCGCCGCTTAAGGCGCAGACCCGAAGTCCCGTTTCCTCTGCCGCTTTTCTACATCCTTCCATGATCTGATCCGCCAGCAGCACATGGAACCAGAACGCCAGCCGCTCCGGGGTTTCCCCGTTCAGCCGTTTTTCGACGAGCAGGCGCACAAGCTGGTCTGTCGGAAGAGTCCACTGCGCATTGCCTGGATTGTCCTTCTCTTTTTTATCTGACTCTGCCGGATTCATACTCCCGCCAGACAAAGCGTCTGATCGTGAATTTTCCTGGTTCTTTTTTTTCTCATGTTCGTTCGTTCTCCCGCCAGATGAACAATTCGGCCCTGTTGGGCATTCTGCTTCATACAAACCGTCCGGCCATATCTGTCTGACCTGCTCCCTGGCCTCCTGACATTCTCTGGAAAATTCCTCCTTTGAAAGTCCTGATGCATACTTTTCCGCTCTAAACTGAAGAACCGTGGCCGCCTCCCCCTCAAAAGTCGAAGCCTTTCGAATTCCAAGAATGGCGCTCACCGCGTCAAAAAGGCGCCCGGCGCTGGTGGATGTCACACAGTTAATATGACGCGCGGCCATCTGCGCGTATACCTTCCTTGTCTTCTCATCGCAGAGCTCCAGCTTTCCGACAATCTCCGGCGCCCTGTCTTTATAGAGATCATTGATCATGGATACAGCGATTCTCCAGCCTTCCCGGGCGGACGCGTCGCCGCCGATCTGATGGAATGGCCGGATATTTCCCAGTCTTCTGAAATCTTCCGGCGAAGCCTCAAGAATCTCGCCTCCCCAGATCGTACCGTCCGTCCCATAGCCCGTTCCGTCAAACGAGACGCCGATTACCGGCTCCAGATAATCGTTCTCCACCATACAGGAGAGAATATGCGCATAATGATGCTGCACCTCGATTACCGGAAGATCCAGCTCATGGGCAACAGCCGTCGTATTGTATTTCGGGTGCATATCGCAGGCCACAATCTCAGGCTCCGTCTCAAGAAGCTCCGCCATTCTGCGGACTGATTCGCGAAGCGCCTGCACCGTGCGGAGATCCTCCATGTCACCGACATAAGGCGACGGGTAAAACAGCTGGTTCTTCGCAATGCAGAATGTATTTTTCAGCTCGCCGCCGATCGCCAGCACCTGCCCTTTGAATTCCCTGCTCATCATAAAAGGCAGCGGGGCATAGCCTCTGGAACGGCGGATCATATAAGGCTCCCCTTTATAAAAATCCATCACCGAATCATCGGCTCTCAGGCGGATTTTCCGGTTATGGGATAAAATCAGATCGCAGAATGAAGCGATCTCTTTTTCGGCGTCCTCGTCCGTCCGGCAGATCGGAGCCCCGGATACATTTCCGCTCGTCATGACAAACATATCCGTCGTCATCTGAAGTCCGTCATTGTAGTCAAACAGCAGCATCTGCACCGGCGCATATGGAAGCATCACGCCCACCTTCGGATTATCCGGCGCTATGGAAGGCGCCAGACGGCTCCCTTCTTTCCTCGGAAGCAGAATGATCGGCTTCTGATGACCGCACAGCACTTCTTCTTGTTCCGGGGTCACCTCACATTCTGCCTCGACCGCTTCCAGATTCCGCATCATCACCGCAAACGGCTTTGCCGGACGGTTCTTCAGCCTCCGCAGTCTGGACACAGCCGTCTCGTTCGTCGCATCACAGCACAGATGGAAGCCGCCGATTCCCTTGACCGCCACAACTTTCCCATCCATAATCGCCTGCCGCGCAGCCGTAATCGCTGCCCTTCTGCGTTCCGGCCGTCCAAGCAGATATACCTCGGGTCCGCAATCGTTGCAGCAGACCGGCTGAGCATCGTAACGTCTCGTCTCGGCATGTGTGTACTCCCACTCACATTCCGGACACATCGGAAATTCCCCCATGCTCGTGCGCACCCGGTCATAAGGCATCGCGTCGAGTATCGTCACCCGGGGGCCGCAGGCAGTACAGTTGATAAACGGGTGCATATACCGCCGGTTTTTCGGATCATAGAGCTCTTTGGTGCATTTTGGACAGGTCGCGATATCCGGGGACACAAAAATATCCCCTTCTTCCTTTTCGCTCTCGATAATCTCAAATCGGTCAAAACAGACACTGTTTTCACAGTCTGTCACATCGATTTTCAAAACAGCGGATCGCTCCGGCGGATTTTCCCGCAGATCCTTCATGAACTGCTGTCGGCCAGTTTCATCGCCCTGCAGATAAATCTCCACATAGGAGCCTTTGTTGGCCACACTGCCCGTTACCCCGGCCGCATCCGCGATGCGGCTCACAAAAGGCCGAAAACCCACGCCCTGCACAATGCCGTAAACTCTCACAATCTGTGTTTTTCTGTTATCCGTTTTCATATATGGTTCTCCATCTGCCTTTTCTTTCAATTCAGGACTCACCCACGGACTTTGTACGTGGAATTCGGATCTGCACCGGCAGACCCCTTCGTCCGCAAATCTCTGCGCGTTTCCACAGACAACAGCCTGCCATTCCGGTCTCCACTCCGTTCCGGTCAGTGGAGATGCGCACGAATTTGAAGCGGAAAAATGCCGCCTGAGCGGCGCAAATTCGACGCAGGGAACGAGCAAAACGAAAATCGTTTTGTCGTTAACGCACATCGCCGGCGCTCAGCACCTCTCAGAGCATTTTTTATGTCACAGAACGGAATTTCCTGTGGCACAAGAAGAAAGCTCCTCCGGCGTTTCCTCCAGTTCGCCGCTGACCGCAAAATGCGGTACGTGCATCCATCTGCCCTCATAATTTCGGAGCACTCTCTCCAGCATCCGGTCCCCGACAATCACATCGTACTGTCCTTCCGTCACCAGTCTGGCAAAATTTTCCTCTGTCGTCAGATGTACATCCTGTGGTTCCCGGAACTCCTCATCCAGAAGAAACCAGGTTCCCACGGTTATCTCCGCCCCGGAAGTCTTTCGAAGTTCCGCGCGTATCGCGTTGGCCGCCGCCTGCTGATGAATCACCAGTATCTTTTTCCCGTCGGCCGCATGGAGCTCTTTCTTCAGTTCCTCGCCAAGAAACGGATATTCCATCCGGTAAGACGTTCCAAAACGCTTCTCCAGATATCTGGCCGCCGGAAGACCCGAAGGCGACACGACAAGATTCAGAACCGTTTCACCGGCCTTTTTAATCGTTTCCAGACCGTCCCGCATTCCGTAGCAGTAAACTGGGCCGAACCCCTGCGCTTTTAATTCATCCCGGATTATCTGGTCCGCGTCGATACGACTCAGATTCAGAGGCGTCATGCCGATCACGCCGACGGCTCCCTTCCCATACATTTCAGATTCAGACATACCTTCGGACACCCGTGTTCCTGTCTTGTCTGAATCAGCTCTCTTTTCGGATCCGCTGACCACAGAACTCTTTTCTTCTGCCGGTTTTACTTTATCGGCCGCCGCATCCGGTTCCATACCCGCGAATTTCTGGAAAAGTCCCAGCCACGTGTCTGCCTCCCCCTCGTCATAGAGTCTCGTCCCGGTACACTCGATTGTCAGCACCGGCAAATGGCAGCGCTTCTCGGCCATACGGCTAAGCGCCTTGAAATCCGTGGCAATCACCGCCGGAACCGGCGTCCCGATCAGAGCCGCAAAATCGGCGTCCAGCTTTTTTGCCGCGTCCTGGATTTTCTCCACCATTCGGTCATCTCTTCCAAGAATCGCGTCCATATCACGCAGGCCCGCACTGAAAATCGCACTTTTTCTCAGGAACCAGCGCGGCTCATCAAATCCGCAGATATTTCCGGTACATCCACCGGCGTCGCAGATAATCGTCAGGCCTCCCATATCATAGAGAACCGAGGCCGCACCGGACTGATCCGGCGCAAACGGCGACAAATATTTCAACAAACCTTTCATACGCTGCCTCCCGTGATCTTTTCTCCCTGCGTTTCGCTCTCCAAAGCTGTCGGAACTGCTTTGTTCTTTTCATCCTTCCGGGCTGCAGAAATCATCTCACCGCTTCCGTTTCCGCTCGCGGCTGAGATCCCTCCGCTTTTTTCTCTGTCGCAGGACGCCGGAACCCTCTCACCTCTTTCATCTCCGCAGGTTGCTGAAATCCTCTCGCTTTTTTCTCCTTCGCGAGCCGCGAAAAGCGCCTCGAACAAATGTCCGAGTCCCGCATAGCCGAAGGGCTGCTCTTCCTGATTCCAGGGTACATTCGGACATCCCGGATGGTAGAACGCCGCGTCCTGCCCGATCGTGACATCCGCCGCAGAGACACTGCAGTCATAATTCAGCATGGTGGGAGACAGATTGGAATAAATGCGCGTATCGGGACTTATTTCCGCAATTTTCCGTATATAAACAAACTGTTCCGGCGTGATGGTCCCATAAATCTCCGTCACCTGATGTCCGTACCGAAGCAGCGCCAGAGACAGCTCAAACGCGTTTCCGTTCAGCCATTCCCCCACGGCAAACCGGGTATTCGGATAGTTTTTTCCAAAATTATCGACCTTTTCCCTGGCACTCTGGTACCAGACCTGATCATCGATCTTCGTCCCCAGCGCGCCTCCCAGCAGTTCATACTGATGCTGGATCTTATCAATCTGATAAAGTCTCGTCAGTTCAATGGAAGGAATTCCCAGACGTCTGCGGATATCTTCCGCCGCCGGACGACACTCCGGATTCAGCACAATGTTGAAATTCGCCTCGGCCATGGACAGATATTCTTCAAAATCGCGGCATCTGGAAATCTCCCGGATATTTTTGACGCCAAGCCCTCTCAGAATATCGTAAAGTTCCATATCCTCCATAAAAGGAGAAAACTCGCCGAGAAGATTGACCGCCGTCCGTTTTCTCGGCCTCTTTTCCAGAAGCTCATAGATGGTCTTGCGGACATGCACCATCGGGGGCATCCGTCCTTCTCTCGTCAAAGCGTACATATAACACGGCCGCACCGGCACGCCGGCCGCCTCCGACGCTTTCCGGCAGACACGCTCCATATCCGTCCCCAGAAGAGCGTCCACACAGGTAATGCAGATCATCACTACCGTAGGCTTTTCCTTAAGAGAATCCACCACCTCCCGGACAGCCTGGCTGATTTTGTTCAAATGCCGTCCTGTCACAATGTCTGTGTCATCCATCAGCAGGTAGAAAAAACGCTCTCTGTATCCCAAAGCGTTGAGCGCCGCCGTGTTCCTGCCGCAGCAGCCCGGAGCCACCAGCAGCATTACCGAACCCGGCACCGCAAGTCCGGCGCGCTTTACTCCAAACCCCTGCGCCCCCGGTGAATTAAAAGCCAGGGTGGCCGGTGAACTGTAGATCAGATGCCGGGAAGACTGAAATTCCTCCGGAATCCGGTCCTTTCCGAGAGCTGCCAGCTCGCCGGCAGTTATACAGTCAACTGTTCTGTTCATTGTTTTCCTCCAGATCATATCCTCTCCGGCATCACGGTTCGTACCTCCTCTGACTATGAACCGCAGCTCCCCTGCTGCCTTTGAGTTTTATTTTTGTTTTTCTTCTTCCTCCAGCAGCATTTTTGCCAGCTCCAGATACTTCTGACTCACCGGAAGATTCCTGTCTCCCTCGATCACAGTCTTTCCCTCGTCCTCATACCGGATAATGTCCGGACTTCTCGGAATATCCGCGATGATCTGCAGATGATTTTCCTCTGCAAAAGTGCTGACCTTCTCCCATTCGTTCTCCACATTCCGCCGGTTCAGAATAATTCCTCTGACAGAAGCATAACCTCTGTCCTCAAAATTTCTGACCGCCGTGTTGATATTTTTCGCCGCGTACAGCGCCATCTTTTCCCCGGAGGTCACAATCAGCACCTGGCTGGCATAGCCTTCCCGAATCGGAGCGGCAAACCCCCCGCAGACCACATCTCCCAGCACATCGTAGAGCACCACATCCGGTTTGTATGTCTCAAAAAGCTCCAGATCCTCAAGCAGGCTGAATGTGGTGATAATCCCCCGCCCCGCACAGCCAAGTCCCGGCGTGGGGCCTCCGGTCTCGATACAGAGAACATCTCCGAATCCTCTGGCCGCAATCTGCTCAATCTTCTCCGGCTCTTCGTCATATTCTCTCAGATAATTCATCACCGGCTTCACCGGATGACCTCCCAGCAGATTGATTGTGGAATCCGCTTTCGGATCACAGCCGATCTGAATCACTTTCTTTCCAAGAACCGCAAAAGCCGCCGCCAGATTGCTGGTGGTAGTGGACTTGCCAATGCCGCCCTTTCCATATAAAGCAAGCTTTAACATATAATAAAACCTCCAGTTTTCTATTCCCACGCTCTCCACTTCGTTTCGGCCGGTTCCAAACGAATGCCACCGGCACTCAGAGCCAGTGCTAAACGCGCATCACTTCGCAAGCTTCCGATTGATAAGATTCGGATTTACCGGATCATAGATGCGGCCGGAAAACGCTTCATGGGGCAGCGGACAGAACCGCTGATCTTTCCCGCACAGAACCCGGTACATCGGATCCCCGACAATGATCTTTGTCTCCGGAAGATATTTCATCAGGTCGTCCTCCTCCGGCGTTCTCAGATCACATTCCCGAAGCAGGATATCTTCCGTATCCAGCGGACACAGCACGCGGGTCGGTATCCCGCAGTCCAGTTCAATGGCCGCCGCCAGGGAAGCAGAGAAAATACTCTCGCCGATGATAGATATTCGGGTTTTATCTGCATCTTTCCCGGTATGCCGTCCGTTTATCCGGTCTCCGGCCAAATGGTCTTCGCTGTTCTGGCTGTCCGTCCCCGGCGGAGCCTGATTTTTCCCGACAGGCCGGTAACTCACCAGATCCTTCCCGGAAGATGCCGCTTCCTTCAGCATTTTCGCCAGCATCGCCGGAAATTTCTCTCCAAAGGGTACGCCGACTACATAAGGGATCCCATATTGTTTTTTCAGATAACGGGCGGCCGCCAGTCCGCCGTATGACACCACCAGATTCACATGCGCGCGCCCGGCCCCGGCGATATCTTCCAGCGTACTCCCCATGGACAGACAGGCGCCCAGGTCCATGCCATTCTCCCGGATCCAGTCTTTTATGGAATCCACACTGCCGTTCAAAGAAAAATCAAGCGGCGTCGCGCCGAGAATATTCACCGATAAGTTCTCCGTCCGGACCGCCGGACCGGTACAGAACCGCCGGACAATAGCCTCAAGCGCCATGGACACTCCCTTCGTGTAATAATTCATGCCGTTAGCCGCAAATCCCATGCAGGGAATCCCGGTCTCCTGCTCCGTTATGGCAGCGATTGCCGGAAGATCCGTTCCGATCATATAGGGGATCGGCGCTCCCACGACGGCCACAAATTTCGGCTTCATCTCCAGGGCTGTCTCCGTCAGATCCCGGATCAGCTTCTCATCGTCGCCCATGATTGCTTCCATCTCGGAGATCGCCGATATGTAAATCATGCTGTCCATATCATACCAGCGCGGCTCATCGTGGGTGGTATAGGTTGAATTGCAGCCGGAGGCGTCATGCATGACAACCATTCCTCCCAGCTCATAGAGCGCGGAACAGATGCCGAACTCATCCGACGAGTACGTTGAAATTAATCCTGCTACCTGTCTCATATACAGCTCTCACATCCTAACCCTTTTCTCTGAATCACAGTTTTCCGGTCTTTCCTGTTCAGAAAAGCATCCCGCATCAGACCGGCAAGCTGAACGACGCCGTCATAACCGTACAATCCGCCGCTCTCAACAAGATTGACAAAGTAATCCGTCCCGGTAAAATAAGCCGCCTTCTGTCCCAGCGCCAGCACTTTCTCTTCCCGCTCTCTTTCCTGAAAGCGCATCCAGGGACGAACGCAGGAGCTTATACGGATCTCCGGATAATTTTCCCGGATCCATTCAAAATCCGCCTTTTCCTCCGGCAGAAAAGCGTCCGCGTAAATCTCCGTCACATGGAAACCATAAGTCAGCAGAAGCTTCACAAGGCTTAAAATACGAAACGTCAGCGTATAGTCCACCGCAACCGGCGTGTCACCGATCAGCTCCCTGACCGCCAGAAGAGCTTCTCTTTTCCGCTTTCTCAGCGGCTCCTCATCCAGTTCCGGAAGATGCAGCGTCTCGGCCAGCCTTTGGTAAGCTCCTGAAAGCTCCTCATCGTCAAACGTGAACGGCATATAAAGATATGGCTGGTGAAGCCGCTTTTCCAGATCCTCCGCCGCGATCCGGGCAAGAGGCTCATAAAAAAGATTCATGCCGGCCTGGGCCATCGCCAGATACTCCTCGAACGTATGGCAGTCGTGAATACTCTGAAATGTATAGCCTCCGTTTTCCAGCATCCAGACCAGCTCGCTGCTTCTGCTGACCGGCAGATTGCTCCCGATCAGATTGATTTTCCGGGGATCCTTCGGCCCATCTTCCAGCATACTGTAAAGCTGCATCCGCATTTTCTGATCCGGCGTCAGGCCGCTCTTCCGAAGCGTCGGTATCATATAACAGTCGGTAAAACGGATATCCGGAAACTTCTCTCTGAGCGCTGCAAACACCTGCTGCTGATCGTAAGCCAGGAAAAAATGCTGGCAGCTGATGAACAGAAGCACCGCTTTCGGCCTGTAGGGAAGCTTCTCAAGCACATCCGTCACACCCCCGATCATAAGTTCCTCCATGGTGCCGTCCAGCACGTTCTCCTCCCGGATAATGACAGAAGAATAGCGGTCCATCGCGTTCATTTCCGCCGCCGTCAGCACCACGCCGCGCAGACATCCCAGCGCGCAGACAAAGATCTGATGAGATTCAGGAATCAACATTCCCGTATGTACAATATTCCAGGTTCCCCTTGCAGGCGAGCTGTATTCCAGGCCCTCTTTAAAAGGCGCCGGCCAGGCAGCCTCGCGGATTTTTACCACGGCGCCCGGATGATCCGTCTCTCTTTGTATTCGTTTCAGCATTTTTTATCTCTCCGCAATTCATGCTCTCGCAATTATAGGGAACGACAAAACGATTTTCGTCTTGCTCGTTCCCTGCGCCGAATTTGTGCCGCTCAGGCGGCATTTTTCCGCTTCAAATTCGTGCGCATCTCCACTCCGTTCCGGTCGCACATTTTGGGGTCAAAAGATGATCGTTTCTGCCAGCCTGCGGAACGTCTCCGCCAGCTCACTGTCCGGAAAAGCCTCCATGACTGTCTTTTTCATAGTCTCCGCTTCCGTCACCAGGTCGCTCCGGTCGATCCTTCCGACAATTGATGTGTGAATATCCCCGCACAGCGTCTGCACCTTCGCTTCTTCGTCCTTCACATTCCGCCGATTCAGAATCAGACCGCCAAGTCCCGCGTAGCCCCGTCCCTTAAAATTATCGATGGCCATGGCGATATTTGCCGCCGCGTAGATCGACATATTCTCCCCGGAAGTCACAATCAGCACCTTTTCGGCGTAGCCGCTGCGCATGGGCATGGAAAATCCGCCGCAGACCACATCCCCCAGCACATCATAAAACACCACATCCGGCTGAAAAGTCTCATATGCCCCTTTTACCGCAAGCTTCTCCAGCGCCGTGATGATGCCTCTCCCGGCACACCCCAGTCCCGGAATCGGACCGCCGGCCTCCGCACAGATCACGCCGCCGTAGCCGGAACAGGTAATCTCCTCCAGTGAAAACGCATCCTTTTTCTGACGTACCGTCTCAAGGATCGTCGGCAGCGGCTCCCCATGCCTCAGCGACAAGGTGGAATCTGCCTTTGGATCGCAGCCAATCTGCATCACCCGGAGTCCCCGCTCCGTCAGGGCCGCTGACAGATTGGAGACGATCGTGGATTTGCCGATGCCTCCCTTTCCGTAAATCGCAATTTTCTTCATAATATATTCCCTCGCTCCGGCATTATATTTTTGAGTAAATTGTTTTTGAGCTGACGCCTTTCACGCGGCCGATCTTCCCGGCCAGCGCATTGATCACATCGTTCGGCGCGTCAAGTACAATGCTGATGATATTCACATTCCGCTCCCGGTACGGGATCCCCATCCTTCCGATCACATACATCCCGTAATCATGCAGAATATCATTGATCTCGCCAGTGGCGTCGATATCCTCCACAATGATTCCGATAATCGCAATCCTTGTCTCCATTTTTGTTCCTCCTGTATTTGTGCGGTCAGATGCTTTCCAGTGAACTTTCATGCCCGCGTTGCGGGCAACACCATGGATGAAAGTCCACGGACTGTTCCGTGCTTACGCACTCTCACAGTCCTGCATGTATTCGCAAATCGCGCTGCTCACGTTCGTTCGCATCGCTGTTTTGCTCATACCTGCTTGTGTCTCTTATACAGAGCCAGTCTGGCAAGCAAGCTTGCCGCCTGCTCTGTATAGAGACGGACTTTCACAATAAAAAGGGCGCATCAAAAGATGCGCCCTTCAGCCATTAAGTCAGACAATACTTCCGATAAATACACGCATCTTCAATCTCAATACGAAATTTCAATCTCAGATATGTACTATCATAACATAAAAAAGAATCATGTACAAGATACAAAAAATAATATTTTTCGTAAGTTTTTATTTTCCGAACAAGTCTTCCGGATAAACGCCCTGCGCGATCAGATTCGCAATCTCCTGTTTCACTACCGGAACATCCTCCCGGAAAGTGACTCCGAACCAGCGGTCCCCGGAACTCAGCACAGTCAGCTCCACCCGGTTCTCCTTCAGCATCCGGTCGATGATCGTCGGGAGAAGATATTCAGCCGTCAGCTCGTTTCCATTCAGCCCTTCCAGAAATTCGACAAAACCGCGTCCAAGTTCCTCAATAAAGTCAGGCGTGAATCCCCAGAAATTCATTGATACCAGACAATCAGGATCCAGCATCCGGATATTTCCGTTCTCCTCTTTCACTGCTGGTCCGTCTTGCGTCGTTATGATATTCTTCGTCTCCGCGATCGAGATCAGCTCTCCGTCCGCGTCCACACTGCAGATGCCCCTCGTCACACCGCCGTTCTCCGACAATGTATTTTTCAGGACAAATCCGGCCATACAGAAATGGAATTTCCCGTCCGCCGTGTCCCTGGCCTGCTTCAGATAAGCGTACACCTTCCGGAACGCATCCTTTCCATAATAATCATCCGCATTGATTACCGCAAACGGACCGTCCACAACATCCCGGCAGGCAAGAATCGCCTGTCCGGTTCCCCAGGGTCTGGTGCGGTCAGCCGGCTTTGCAAACCCTTCAGGAAGATCATCCAGCTCCTGAAATACATAGACCGTCTCTATTTTCCCGGAAACCCTGTCCCCAATTGCCTCCTTGAAATCCTCCAGCATATTCCTGCGGATCACAAAGACCACTCTCTCAAAACCGGCCTCGATTGCGTCGTAAATTGAATAATGCATAATGATCTCTCCGGAAGGTCCGAATGAGGTAAGCTGCTTAATTCCCTGTCCAAAACGGCTGCCGATCCCGGCCGCCATGATCACAAGTGTCATTTTTTTCATGTCTGTTCTCCAGATTACTTCTATAATCGTATTTTCACC
>CANQUH010000066.1 GCA_947626965.1 uncultured Lachnospiraceae bacterium | reverse complement strand
AAACCAAGTGCAGCAGCAAATGCCGGCAGCTTTTTTAGGGCTTGATTTTTCCATGCACGGATTATACATGGACAGCAGCGGTTATGAGCCGTGTTATCCGGGATATTACAGACAGGCCGAAAAGAAACTGAAAAGGGAACAAAGAAAATTATCCCTTATGCAAAAAGGCTCCAGGAACCGCGGCAGGCAGCGTATCAGGGTGGCCAGACTCCATGAAAAGACTGCAAATCAACGCAGGGATTTTTTACATAAACAATCCAGACAAATAGCCGATGTTTACGATTGTGTATGCGTAGAAGATCTTGATATGAAAGCGATGTCGCAGGCTCTTAATTTCGGTAAATCCGTGGCTGATAACGGCTGGGGTACGTTCACAACATTTCTGCGATATAAGCTTGCCGATTCAGGCAAACAGTTTGTAAAAATAGATAAGTTTTTTGCAAGCTCTCAGATCTGTAATATCTGCGGCTATAAAATCCGGATACAAAAGACCTGTCTGTCAGGGAATGGGATTATCCCCAATGCGGAACTCATCATAACAGAGATATAAACGCCGCAATCAATATCAGAAACGAAGGTATGCGATTAGCATTTGCATAAATAACTATAAATATAAAACCGTGGGACGCACGGGGTTAGCTCGCTTATGCTTAGTACATTGGTACTATCGAACGAGAACCAAACCTGCCATTGCGGTGGGAAGCCCCCACCTCTTCAGGTGGGGGAGGATGTCACGAAATTCTTCTGACAAAGCATTTACCAGTTCGCCTATTTGAAGCAGACACAGGCAGCAAGCGTTACGATACGTATGGCTGGAAACGAAGGTTTCATAACTTTTTCCAAAAAGATCAACCGCTTCATCCGTCTGATTACAATATTCAACAATATGAAGCAAAACATTTTTATCCCGCGTTGCGATCATACAAAAGTACCTCCTCTTCCTTAATCGTATCAAGGAAAGATTTATCAAGACTGCCTGTTGTCAATAAATCAATTTTTTTATTTAAAGAAGCCTCTAAATCAAGCAGAAGTCCACCGAGTGCCCAACCTTTTATTTGTCCGCGATCGATTCGCAGATCAATGTCACTATTTTCATCAGCGCTGCCCCGTGCATAGGAACCAAAAAGAAAAACACGCTCTGCACCGTATTTCGTTCCGAGGTCAGTCACAGCTGTTTTTATTTGATTGATATTTAATATGTTTTTCATTTTTTCCTCACCTCACAATTCTTTGATTTCCGCAAATAAAGAACATTCACACACCCGCGTGTGTCTGGCAAATACGAAAGACTCACAAACAGCCTTTTGTTTAGTGAAAAGGCAAGATTTTTCTGCCTTTATTATACGCGGTACAATTCGGAAAATCAAGTGACATACTCCCACTTCTTGCTAAAAGAGGTTAAATGGAATAGAATCCATAAAATATTGATTTTTAATAAAAAATGGAATATATTCCATTTACTTTCGTTTTCTGATTTGACTGGAGGAAAGAGAGCTATATGCAGAGGATAGAACGAAAAGATTTCCGCACCCGAATATTTAAAACCCGCCCGCGAATCCTGTACGCAGAATTCAAAGCTGTCCGTTGATACGGACCCGAATCCCGCGTCAGGGCTCGCCGACGGGTTCTGAAAAAGGAACCTGACTCACGCGCAAACCGATGAAACCTTGCAGATGACGCTCTCATACGGCCGCAGCGACAGCTTTCCCCTGTCTGTCCGGATTCCCTGATAATTTCCCAGCAGTTTTTCATATACCGCATCATCCCAGGCAAAATCCGAAATCACTTCTTTTTCTGTGAAATTATTGAATACCAGAACCTCCTGATCGCCCAGAATGCGCCGGTACGCGAAAATAGCTTCCTGACCGCGGCAGAGAAATTCGATCTTTCCATCTTTGACAGCCGGTTCCGATTTTCTGAGCCTGATAAGTTCTTTATAGTAATTCAGAATGGAATCCATATCTTTTTCTTCCTGTTCTGCGTTGATATAAGAACTATTCTGCGGAAGATCGATCCAGGGCTGGCCGCTGGAAAATCCCGCATACTTTCCGGAAGTCCACTGCATTGGCGTCCTGCCGTTATCCCGGGACCGGGCTCTCAAAACTTCCATGGCTTCCTGTTCTGACTTTCCGCGGCTCCTCATGATCTCATAATAATTTTTGCTTTCCACATCCCGGTACTGGCCGATTTCTCTCAGAAATCCGCTGGTCATTCCCAGTTCCTCCCCCTGAAAAATATAAGGGGTTCCCCGCAGCATATGAATGCAGGATGCCAGCATTTTCGCGGATTCTTTCCAGTATCTTTTCTCATCCCCAAACCGGGATACGATCCGCGGCTGGTCATGATTGCACCAGAACAGCGCATTCCAGCCGTCCGCCTGCTGCATCCCAAGCTGCCATTTCTCCAGCAGTTCTTTCAGAACTCTGTAATCCGGTTTGCAGAGCTCCCATTTATCCCCATTTTTGTAATCAATCTTCAGATGATGAAAATTAAATACCATGGACAGTTCTTTTTCCGCGGGATTTGTATACCGAATGCAGTTTTCCAGAGAAGTAGATGACATTTCTCCGACCGTAATCATATCACTGATGCCTGTATCGGCAGTCAGCTCCTTCAGATATTCATGTATATGAGGGCCATCTGTATAGAATCTCCTTCCATCACCGTCCTTCTCGCTGCAGAATATTTTCGGCTTTGAGATCAGATTCACCACATCAAAGCGGAATCCTTTCACGCCCTTTTTTTTCCAGAAGCGGATCACATTTTTCATTTCTTCGCGCACCTCGGGATTATCCCAGTTCAGATCCGCCTGCGTTCTGTCAAAAAGATGCAGATACCACTTTTTCAGATGCGGCACATATTCCCACGCACTGCCGCCAAACTTGGATTCCCAGTTGGTCGGCGGCCCACCCGGACCGCCTTCCCTGAAAATATAGTAATCCAGATACTTCGGATCTCCGGCCAGAGCTCTCTGAAACCAGTCATGTTCCGTAGATGTGTGATTGAACACCATATCCAGCATCAGGCCAAGTCCTTTCCGGTTCGCCCGGCTGACCAGTTCGTCAAAATCTTCCATTGTCCCAAACATCGGCTCCACAGAATAATAGTCCGAGATATCGTAGCCGCTATCCTTCTGAGGCGACCGGTAAAACGGCGTCAGCCACAGATAATCCACGCCAAGTCCCGCCAGATAATCCAGCTTTTCCGTGATGCCTTTCAGATCTCCGATTCCATCCCTGTTCAAATCCTTAAAGGACTTTATGTAAATCTGATAAACAACATTATCCTTAAAATCCATTTATGCCTCCTGCTGTTATTTCAGGGAAATGACCGCATCCTGTCCGGCTTTCACGTCAATTCCCGTATGGAATTCCAGGCTGACACCCTCCGCTTCCTCTGTAACCACCAGCATTGTGGTCGCGGGATGTCCTGCTGCCAGTATTTTCTTTTTGTCAAAGGAAATCAGCCTGTCTCCGCGCTTTACTTTATCTCCGGCTTTCACATGGGCGGTAAAGCCGTCTCCGTTCATGTCTACCGTATCAAGCCCGATATGAAGCAGAAGCTCCATTCCGTTTGGCAGGGACAATCCGCAGGCATGGTTGCTGCCCTCCATCACAATGCTCACTTCGGCGTCGGCAGGCGCTACAAGCACTTCATCCGTCGGCTCGATCGCCACGCCGTCCCCGAGTGTTTTCTGTGAGAATACTTCATCCGGAACTTCCGTGATGTCAATGACTTTTCCGGAAAGAAATGCCGTTATTTCCTTCACTTCCGCTGCTTTTTCTGTACTGTCCGCATCATTTTTCTCCGAAATTTCCGTTTCCGCCGCCCGCACAGAGCCGATCCCTTTTCTCTTTCCGACAATTACCGTCAAAATGAACGGCACTGCCACCGCAATCATCATAATTTCTGAAGATATCCAGAGCCGCCGGAATCGTTGACTCCCCGGCGGCTCTGTGATAATCTTATGGCAAAGACGAGGACAGAAAGGAGCGTACGGGATCATGATGAAAAGGCTGCCTGTTGGGATAGAATTTTTTGAAGATTTTTTCAGAGACAACTTTTATTATATTGACAAAACCATGTTCATCGCGGAGCTTTTACAGGAACTGGGGAAAGTGAACCTTTTCACGCGGCCGCGCCGTTTTGGAAAAACGCTCACCCTGAACATGCTGAAATCCTTCTTCGAGATCGGCTGCGACAGAACCTTGTTTGACGGATTGAAGATCTCTCAGGAGAAAGAACTGTGTGAAAAATATATGGGACAGTTCCCGGTAATCTCAATTACTTTGAAAGGCGTGGAAGGCCTGAATTACCAGGCTGCGTGCGCGGCCATGCGCTATGTGATCGGGACAGAGGCTTCCAGGTTTTATTTTCTTATGGAAAGCGGCAGGCTTACAGAGGAAGAAAAAAGCAGCTATTATGCACTCATAGAAGTAAATAAAAAAGGCCAGTTTGCAATGGAAGATGATGTCATGCAATCAGCACTGAAAACTCTCTCCCATCTCCTTGCGAAGCACTACGGCAAAAAGGTCATCCTGCTGATCGATGAATATGATGTGCCTCTCAATAAAGCGTTTCAGAACGGGTACTATGAGGAAATGATCTCTCTTATCCGTGGGATGTTCAGCGATGCCCTGAAGACAAACCCGGATCTGTACTTCGCGGTGATTACGGGATGCCTGCGTATTTCAAAGGAGAGCATTTTTACCGGGCTGAACAACCTCAGCGTCATGACTATAACGGATGAATATTTCAATGACAGCTTCGGCTTCACGGAGGAAGAAGTAAAGGAACTGCTGGCCTACTACGGCCGGGAGGAAACCCTCCCTGTCATGCGTGACTGGTATGACGGATACCGGTTTGGCGGGGCCTCGGTCTACTGCCCCTGGGATGTAATCAAATATACGCAGGCCCTGCGGAGGAACGCGAAAGCCATACCAGAAAACTATTGGGCCAACACCAGCGGAAACGACATGGTCCGGCGCTTTATCGACAAGGCAGACCGAAGCACAAAGGATGAGATCGAGCAGCTGATTGCCGGCGGATCAATCCAAAAGGAAATTAAACCGGAATTAACGTACCGGGAGCTGGACAGCAGCATCACCAATCTCTGGAGCGTGCTGTTCACTACCGGATACCTGACCGCCGCGGAGCGTATTTCCGCGAGGGAATACCAGCTTGCCATCCCGAACGCGGAAGTCCGGGATCTGTTTGTCACACAGATTCGGGAATGGTTCCAGGAAAGTTCCGCTGCGGATCTGTCCCGGATAACGAAATTCTGTGAGGCGTTCCCTGAGGGCAATGCGGAGCAGATCGAGGAGATGCTGCGGGACTATCTCTGGGATTCCATCAGCGTGCGTGACACTGCGGTAAGGAAAAGCAGGAAAGAAAATTTCTACCACGGAATGCTTCTGGGACTTCTGAAAAGCAGAACGGACTGGCTGATCCGGTCGAATGCGGAGCTGGGAGAGGGGTATTGCGATATCATGATCTGTACGCCGGAGCGGACCGGCATCGTAATCGAATTGAAATACGTGGAGGATGGAAACCTGGAAAAAGGATGCCGGGAGGCGCTTGCTCAGATTGAGGAGAAAAAATACGCGGAGGCCTTCGAATACTGGCACATGAAAAAACTGATCCGGTACGGGATAGCTTTCTTCCAGAAAGAATGTAAAGTTGCGATGGAGTAACTATATATAAAACACTTATCCCTGCTCCCGTCTTCTGTACTCCGTCGGACTTACTCCGCAGACATTGCGGAACGCCCTTGAGAAATTCAGGGCGTCCTCGTACCCTACTCTCCAGGCGATCTCCTTCACCGGGAGATCCGTCGACTGCAGAAGGCGGAAGCTTTCCTTCATCCGCACCTGAATAATATAATCCTGCGGGGAACAGCCGACATATTTATGGAAGCCTGTCGTGAGATAGCTTCTGCTGAATCCGATATATTCAATTACATCCGACACCCGGATCGACGCGTAATTCTTCTCAATAAACTCTTTGGCGCGTTTTATGTAGGTTTCCAGCGTATGCTTGTTGTGTTTTTCAAACCGTTCTCTCCTGACCCCGGACGCTTCCATCGCAAGGGAAAGAAACTCCAGCAGAATTCCCCTGCGCCTTAAATCATAGATATAATTCATCTCAAGGGTCTCGTGCATGCGTCCAATCAGAGCGTAAAATTCCTGCGGAGCTACATTCGAATCCAGGCAGTAGACTCCGTCCGTAAAGCCTATCTCTTCGGACAGATGGGCGGCTTCCGTTCCTTTGTAAGTGACCCAGCAGTATTCCCATGGAGTCGTCTGATCCGCAGTGTACTGCACCACCTCATTATCCTTCAGCAGAAACATCTGTCCGAAATGCGGGTGGAACGTCTTTCCTCCCGCGGTCAGCGTGCCGGAACCGGAGAGAATCACGTGCAGATGATAGCATTCCCGTAACTCAGGACCGTAACTTACGCCCGGATCCACCCGCTCTACGCCGCAGGCGATCAGGCAGATATCTCCCGTCTGATCATGATCATATTCGATACACCGATAATGCTTGTTCCTCCTGGCGGTGTCTTTTACCATCATCATCACAGGTCATCCCTCCTTCTCTGTCACGGCCTCATGCCTACACCCTTTTTCCGCTTCTTTGCCGCTGCTGCCTTTTGTTCCGTCAGTTCCTTTCTTCTCTTTCCGCTGCCGTCTTTTGTTCTGTCAGTTCCTCTCTTCTCTTTCCGTTACTGACTTTTATTCTGTCAGTTCCTCTTTTCCCGCTGCTGTCTTTTGTTCCGTTAGTTCCGCTTCTTTTCCTCCAGGGCTGCCGCCCTGCTGTTTTGCGGCAGCCGCTGTTTCATTATCTGCCTGCCAGTTTTGCCCTGTACACTTTACAGCCATGCGCCTCCACAGTCGGAGAACAGATTTCCCTGTAAAATCCGGCTTCCTCATGCGTCAGGCAGTCGTAGAGCGACAGGCCCAGTCCGGAAGCCGCCGGAAGTCCCAGATCCCAGAACGGCAGACTGACTTTGGCCGGCTTTTCCCCAAAATTGAAAAAGCCGAGCGCCAGACTTCCGTCCGAAAGCGGTTTGACCAGAATAAACGCATCCTCATTTGCGTAAGCAGATATCCGGTAGCAGCTCTTTGCTTCGGGATCCTGATTGATCGCGATCAGATCCCGGTTCTGCAGGATCTCTTTTGCTTTTCCGGATACAGTCCGGATATCACAGCCCATGATCAGCGGAGAACTCATCATCGACCAGAGAGCAAAATGCGTCTCATATTCCGTATCAGTGCAGCCGGCTTTTCCTCCGGCAAGCGAGGTCTCGGGGTTCATTCCTGCCCCGTACATGCCGACAACCAGCATATCCATATCGTTGAAACAGTGGGATGCTGTACAGCACTGATGCGCAAGCTGGGACAGCGCAATGCTTTTAATCGAATCCCAGGAATCCGTGATATCGATCGTGGAACGGAACGTGTGCGCACCGCTGGAACGAATCCAGCTGTGCACCTCGTCGGTCCCCCACTGACAGGCCGCGAGCAGGATATCACGTCCGCTGTTTTTCAGCGCAAGGCTCATGCGGCGATAGAGCAGCGGAGTTGTAAGCGTACCCGGACGGTAGCCGTTGTCATATTTCAGATAGTCAACGCCCCATCCGGCAAACTGTCTGGCATCTTCAAATTCATGCTCAAAGCTTCCGGGATAATCCGCGCAGGTGCGCACTCCACAGTCCGCGTACATGCCGAACTTCAATCCTTTCGCATGAACATAATCAGCCACATGCCTGATTCCATCCGGAAATTTTTCCGGATCCGGCACAAGCTGTCCGTCCGCATTTCTCTCTCTCTGCCCCCAGCAGTCGTCAATGATCAGGTAGCGGTAACCCGCTTCCAGATATCCTCCCTCAACCATCGCATCCGCAATGCTGCAGACCAGCTCCGCACTGATCTTATCATAAAAGGTGTTCCAGGAGTTCCAGCCCATGGGAGGCGTGCTGGCAATACAGTTATCTTTCATAGCCATGTGCCCTTTCTTTTTTCTGCATCTGTTTCTGCAGCCGTCCGGATGCCTGCGTTACGGCGGCTGCCCGTCCGTTTGTTGGTCTATGGCAAACGTTCCTGTTCCCCGCTGCCGGACAGCGCCGGATCCAAAGATCGTCCACCTGATTCGGAAACAAGCAGAAGCAGGTCAATACTGGCCTGCTCTGCTGATTTTATAAAACATACTTTCCATTCTGTCTTACATGCTTTTTCAGCATTATAGGGAACGACATTCCCTGCGCCGAATTTGCGCCGCTCAGGCGGCAGTTTTCCGCTTCAAATTCGTGCGCATCTCCACTCCGTTTGCTTTGCTGTTTACTCGTTCGCAAGGAATCCGTTCATGGTACCCGCAATCGACTTGCAGACATCTTCCATGGTTTCCGGATTTCTCCACGCATTGACCAGTTCGGTCGTAAATGTGGTCTCCCACTGTGTCGTATTCTTTGATGACGGATGCTGGATCAGCGTTCCGTCTTCCTCTACCTCGATGAACGGAGAAAGATCCATACCTGGGAATGCTTCCACAAACGCATCGGATGCTCCGATGTAGCCTGCCATTGTGACGCCAAGTTCAGACTGCTTCATCTGTCCTTCCTCGCTGCAGAAAGTGGAGATCAGTTCGTAAGTGGCATCCGGATTTGAGCAGCTCGCGCTTGCGGCCCAGCCAAGTCCATTGTACAGGGAGCAGCGCTCTCCCTCGTCGCAGCTTCCGTTCTCGTTTGCATCGTAATACGGGATCATTGCCCATGCGTAATTATCTGAATTTTCCGCCTGATAGAACGTATTCACCATCCAGGAACCCTGAAGCATCATACCAAGCATACCGCTCTGGAACATGACATCCGGATCTGTCTCAGCCATCATGCTCTGATCTGGCATAACCGGAATCAGATTCTCCGCAAGCCATTTCATGGCAGCCAGCGTATTCTCATTGTCCATGCCTGAAGTCTTCTTGTCATCGGTGATCAGATATCCGCCAAAATCATAGATCAGGTTGTACCATCCGTCCTGTCCGTCATTCGTGTTCATTGCCGTTCCGTAGACGTTGTCATCCTTGCCTGCTTCCGTGATTGCGGCCGCCGCTGCCGCGTAATCATCCCAGGTCCAGTCGCTTGTCGGATAATCAACGCCGTACTTATCAAAGATCTCCTTATTGTAAATCAGAGCGATCGTATCATGATCCTTCGGAAGCGCGTAGGTTGAACCGTCGAGGCTGTAGATATCGACGATACCCGGATAGTAATTCTCAAGGTCGATTGCGTCATCTGCCGCAATATAATCATCCAGCTTAAGCAGAAGATCATTTCCCATGTATCGCTGGATCTCATTGATATGCATCCAGAAGACATCCGGCATATCTCCGCCCATCGCGCCTGCTTCAAGCAGCGTCCAGTAACTGTCCCAGTTCTTGACCTGAAGATTTACCTTCACGCCTGTTTTCGCCGTGTAGTCGTCGCAGATCGCCTGAATTCCTGCCTGCTGATTCGTATCCCAGATCACGACGTTCAGCGTATCATCGCCGCCCGACGCTGCCGCCGGAAGCACTGTAACATTGGCAAGAGACATTACCATAGCCGCTGCGAGAACCTTTGACATCACATTTCGTTTCATTTTTGCTCCTCCTGTCGTTTGTTTTTATACATTTTTGGTTGATTCAACATCTGTCTGCTTTATTTCCTGTTGTTTTTTGTTGAATCTATCCTAACACAGAGGAGCCAAACAGAAAACCGCATGGTGTTCTGCCCATATAGCAAAATGTTCTCTCTTATGAGATCCTCTTATCCCCCCAGAAAAACAGCGCAACCGTCCCGGGGCCCGTGTGGCTTCCTATGACGGCGCCGATCGGGTAAATTTCCACCTTTCCGTTCAGCTTCGGGAATTTTTCCTCCACAAGCTGCGCCACCGCCTCGGCATCCTCCGGACATTCGGAATGGCTCAGGAAACATTTTCCAGAATAATCCAGGCCGCCTTCGGCATGCTCTTCCATCTTTTCCACAATCCGGCGGATCACTTTCTTTTTGGAGCGGATCTTCTCCCGCGGTATCAGTTTTCCCTCATAATCGACATTGAGCAGCGGACAGATTCCCATAATCGATCCGAAAAAACCTGCCGTTTTGGAAACCCTTCCACCTTTGATGAAAAAGGTCAGATCGGAAGAAAAGAACCAGTGATGCAGATTCTTTTTGTTTTCCTCGACCCACTGATACAGCTCATCGATTCCCACGCCCGCGTCGCGCATATCCGCGATCTTATCCATGAGCAGGCCATACCCGCTCGAAGCGGCCAGGGAATCCACGACATAAATCTTCCGGTCCGGATAGCGCTCCGTCAGCTCGTCTCTCGCGGCACACGCGGAATTATAAGTACCGGAAATTCCCGAGGAGAGCGTGATATGCAGGACATCCTTTCCCGCCTTCAGATTCTCCTCAAAAGCAGCCTCATACTCCAGAACATTGAGCTGTGTGGTCTTTGAATCTTCCCCCGCCAGCATCCTCCGATAAAGTTCTTTTGGAGAAACGGTCTCTCCCAGATCGTCTATATAATCCTTTCCGCCCAGTATAAAATGAAAGCACAGATACTGAATATTTCTTCTGGCAAACCATTCTTTTGAAAGATCTGCCGTCGAGCAGCAGCTTACCACATATTCTGCCATCTCTTGTTCTCTCCTTTCCATGAATGCCCGGAGTTCTGGCACAGCACTACATGAATGTTAGATACCATGCGCCTGCCTTTTGCTCAAGTACAGCGCTGTCGTCAGCCGGCACAGCACTCAGACCTTGACCACGGCCCGGACTCTCTTCAAAACTCGCTTACGAGTTTTGCGCGCAGGATTCGGGTCTGCGGCGCAGCGTCCGGGCATTTACCGCAGCTTTACCATCTCCGTGTACATTGGCCCAAAAAGTTCCCGGTAAAGTCTTTTGCATTTCTCAAATGTGAGCCCCTTTCCGGCAGCCAGAAGTTCCATATCGACTCCCAAAAGGACAACCTGGATACCGGTCTCTTCCATCCCGTTTCGCAGATAAAATTTTTTCCGGCGCAGCCTGTCGTTCTGATTTGGAGCGCCCTCCTCAGGTTCCTCAATCTCAAGAAAAAACTGACGGTCGCTGTACAGTTCCCGCAAAAGCAGAAAGGCGTCCGTGCCATACCCCATTTCCCTGTACTCCGGCGCGATCGCAAAGTAATCCAGCAGGGCAAGTTCGTCCTCAAACGCCATGATTGCCAGTCCGACACGTTTCTTTCCTTCTTTTAATACAAGTATTTCCATCGACCCCATCGCAGCCTTCCGCTCGATCATCGAAAACTGCTTTCGCTCCTCGGGCGGAAATGCCTCCAGGTACAAATCAAGAATAAATTTTTTATCCAGACTTCCTGCCGTACATACCTGCATCCGATCCCTCCCCGTCTTTTCTGCGCTGCTGTCCGCTTTACAGACAGCAGCTTTCCATCTGCACTCATCCCACACGCTATGCTATATTAAATTTTTTCAAATGTAACTCCATGCCATAATGCCAGGAGCAAAAGAGATTTTGCCCTCATGATATCTGCTTTTATGATATTTTGATCGCGTTCAGCTCCGTCATCCAGACTCTGACGCAGGCGTCGCTCGGCATCCTCAGATCTCCGCGCGGAGACAGCGCCACCGTTCCCACCTTCGGCCCGTCCGGCACGCAGGAACGCTTAAACTGCTGTGAGAAAAATCTCTGATAAAAGATCTTCAGCCATTTCAGAATCGTCTCGTCGTCATAAGTCCCCGCAAACGCCAGCCTCGCCACACGGAAAATCTTGCGCGGCGCATACCCGAAGCGCAGCATATAGTAAAGGAAGAAATCATGAAGCTCGTAAGGCCCGACAAGATCTTCCGTCTTCTGCGAGATCTCTCCGTCCTTCGGAGGCAGCAGTTCCGGGCTGACCGGCGTGTCAAGCACATCGTAAAGGATCTGGCTGATCGCGTCATCGCCGCAGGTATCGGCATAGTAGCGCACCAGATGACGCACCAGCGTCTTCGGCACGGAACAGTTGACTCCGTACATCGACATGTGATCCCCGTTGTAGGTCGCCCATCCAAGCGCCAGCTCCGACATGTCGCCGGTACCGACAACGAGTCCGCCCTTCTTGTTCGCAATATCCATCAGAACCTGCGTCCTCTCGCGCGCCTGGCTGTTCTCGTATGTCACATCGTGTTCTTCCGCGTCATGTCCGATATCAAGAAAATGCTGATTTACCGCGTTCCGGATATCCACCTTGCGAAGCTCAGCGCCGAGTCTGCGCGCCAGCTCACATGCATTGTTGTACGTGCGGTCTGTCGTGCCGAAGCCCGGCATCGTTACCGCCGTCATCGTATCCCTCGGCAGGCCGAGCATATCGCAGGCCTTCGTCATCACCAGCAGGGCAAGCGTCGAGTCAAGTCCGCCGGATATCCCGACGACCACACTCTTCGCACCCGTGTGCTCCATCCTTTTCTTCAGACCGAGCGCCTGGATCATCAGAATTTCCTCGCAGCGCTCCTCGCGCTCCTCTTTTCCGGCCGGCACAAACGGCTTCGGATCAAACGTCCGGTCAAGCGCGGTCTCCTCCAGTTCCAGGCGGAAGCGGACTTTCTCGTAATCCTGCATTCTCTGCGGCTCAAATGTCGTCATGCGGCGGCGCTCCGCGATCAGCCTCTTGATGTCAAAATCGGCATAGACCGCTCCTGTAGCAAACTGTTTTGACTCTGCCAGAATATGGCCGTTTTCCGCAATGAGATTATGACCGCTGAACACAAGATCCTGGGTCGATTCTCCGTCGCCGATGCTCGCGTAGACATAGCCGCAGAGCAGGCGCGCGGACTGGTTCGCAATCAGCGACTCTCTGTAGGAACGTTTCCCGGTCGCCTCGTCGCTCGCGGAAAGGTTCACAATCACATTTGCTCCGGCCAGCGCATGAGCCGTGCTCGGCGGGTTCGCCGCCCAGAGATCTTCGCACAGCTCCGCCGCAACGCAAAGTCCGTCCATCCCCTTGCAGCAGAACAGTTGGTTCATCCCGAACGGAACCGGCCTTCCTTCAAACTCCACCCAGTCCACCTTCTCATTGCCGGGCGTAAAGTGACGCATCTCATAGAATTCATTGTAATTTGGAAGATAGCGCTTCGGCACCAGTCCAAGCAGCTTCCCCTCTGAGATCACGGCCGCGACATTGTAAAGCTTTCCGTCTTTCTCCCACGGAAGCCCGACAAACACAAGCGCCTGTTTTCCATTCATATGGAATATAATATGATAAAGTTCGTGTTTCGCCTCCGCCAGCAGCTTATCCTGCCAGAACAGATCGCCGCACGTATAGCCTGTGATGCACAGCTCCGGGAACACCAGAATTTTTGCGCCGTTCCCATAAGCCTCATCGATGAGCTGACAAATCTTTGCGCCATTGTATGCGCAGTCAGCCACCCTGATCTTCGGTGTCAGAGCCGCAGCCCTGATAAATCCATCAAACATAATTTCCTCCTGTTATCATTTCTTTTATATTTCAAAACCTGCCGCGGGTTTCCACACAAAATTCGAGGCTGCTTTGACTAACAAATGTCCCCGGATTCAGCAGATTTCCTTATTGCTTTCGACAGTCAGAGCGCGTTGCAGATTTTTTCCGCACAAAAACAATTCAGCAGATTTCCATGCTGCTTTCAGCAGCTGCATTCATCGGCAATTTTCAGCGTACCGCCTGCTCAAGCAGTTCTTTCAGCTCGTCAACTTCGAATACATATTTTTTATCACAAAAATGACAGTTCACCTCGATCGGCTTCCCGTCATCAATCATCTCCTGCAGATCTTTTCTGCCGATACTGAGCAGCACTCTCTCGACGCGGTGCTTCGAACAGTCACAGTGATACTGCACCGGCACACGCTCCTCGATCTCCAGTCCAAACTCCCCAAGCAGTTCTTCCAGGATCTGTTCCGGCGTCATCCCCGCGTCAAGCATCGTCGTCACAGAAGTCACCTCGGCCAGCTTTTTCTCAAGCCGGTCCACCACATCATCTGGCGTGAACGGCATCAGCTGAATGATAAATCCGCCGGCCTGCCGCACTGTATTGTTCCCATTCATCAGTACGCCAAGTCCGACCGAGGAAGGAATCTGTTCCGAGGTCGCAAAATAATACGTCAGATCATCGCCGATTTCCCCGGTTTTCAGCTCACACTGGCCGACATACGGCTCCTTCAGTCCAAGATCGCGGATCACGCTCAGAACGCCGATACCGAGCGCGCCGCCGACATCCAGCTTTCCATCTTCTCTCGCGTGGATCAACACATCCGGATGTATCGCGTAACCCTTGACATTTCCCTTCGAATCCGCCGTCACAGTCAGGCCGCCAATCGGCCCGCTTCCGCGGATCTGAAGCGTCAGGATATCGTCCTCCCCTTTCATCATGGGGCCCATCATCGTTCCCGCGGTCAGCAATCGTCCAAGCGCCGCCGTCGCCACCGGGCTGGTATTGTGAAAAGACCGCGCTGTCTCAGCCGTCTCTCTCGTCGTCGCGGCAAATGCGCGAATCTGCGCGTTCGCCGCTGTCGCCCTTACCATATAATCCAAATTTTTCACCTTCTCTGTTTTTATTATTTTATCAGACAGATTTTGCTCTGTTTTCCTCATTCCCTGCACCGAATTTACGCCGCACAAGCGGCATTTTTCCGCTTCAGATTCGTGCGCGTCTCCACTTTGTTCCGGTCGGCGCTGGACATTCAGCACCCTGCCATTCCTCTGCCTGCATGGGATTTATATTACCGGCACAATCCGCCCCAGCAGCAGTCCTGCTGCAACCCCTGTCACATACAGGATCAACGTGAACTTAATATTCTCCTTAAGCCTGCGGTTCATCCGGTACAGAACCAGCAGTCCCGCGCCGGCCCCGCAGAGCAGTCCTGCAAACAGAGCGCCGGAGCTTACCACACCCTGCAGGTACAGCTGCGTTATCAAAACAGAGGCCGCACAGTTTGGTATCATACCTGCAAGTCCGGCCAGCGCTTCCTCAAGAACAGGAAATCCCGAAAGCGCCTGCGATACCGCCTCCGTTCCGACACGATCCATAAGGAAACTTACCGCAAACGTAATCACAAACAGAAACGCGGCAACCTGCGCCGTATGACTGAACGCTCCGCCCCAGATACCTTCTTCTTCGCAATTGCAGTGCTCCTGTTCGCACATATGGGAAATATCATGCGGCACGGAAACTCGCCGCTCCAGCAAAAGTTTTTTCTCCTGTTCCCGTATGCGGGAGGCATTCCTCAATTGTTTTTCCTGCTTTTTCAAAATCGCTGCTCCGGAACCGGACGCCGTTTTCTTTTCCCGCGCGCGGGGAATCGTCTCATACTTTCTTTTGCGCCAGCCCAGACGCCTTGCGGCCAGATCCAGCAGCAGTCCGGCCGATACGGCCACGACCACCTTCACCGCAAGTATCCTGCCTATCATTCCCGCCGGGGCTCCCACCGATACCATGATCGGGAGCATTTCGTCCGACGTTGACAAAAACACTGCCAGCAGCGTGCCGGGAGTGACAATGCCTCCCGCATACAATCCTGCGGCTGCGGCGGCGAATCCGCACTGCGGAATAATCCCGAGAATACCACCCAGCACAGGACCGGCTTTCCCGGCGCGGTAAATCATCATTTTGGTGCGGCGGCTCATCTTATGTTCCATATATTCCACCGCAAGATACGATAAAAACAAAAATGGCAGAAGCTTTGCGCAGTCAACGATGCTGTCCACCAGAATTTCCAGCATAAAATGTCCACCTTTCTATCGCCGCAAATACAGGTCAGAATTGCGGAAACACCAGAAGAGCGCAGCTGTCCGCAAATCTTCTATTCCCGACGGCCCCCTGCGCTGCAATGACAAAAATTATTATACACCCGTAAGAATACAATGTCATTCCTTTTTTTAATCTAAACGGTTGAATCCTTTCCCACTTTTATGATAATCTTTATATAAACAATTTACTGAGAAAGCCCCGGACGGCGGCCATCGACGGGCATGCTTGCATGCACCGGCGAATGGACATCGGACGGGCAAGACGGTATGAGCAATACAGTGACACGAACGAATGTAAGTGGCACGGTGCCGCGTGCCAGTGACACGCGTTTGGCACCGACCGAAACGAAGTGTAGATTGCGAATACCGGCGGCGATTGCGGGAGTGCGCAAGCACGGAGCAATCGGCTTTCATTAAAAGTTTATCAGCAAATTCACTGGCTTTTGAAACAGGAGGAAAATCCATGGGACTCTATCTGAATCCGGGTAATGATGCGTTTGGCATCTCGGTAAGCGATGACATTTATATTGATAAGAGCAGCCTGATCTCTTTTGTCAACAGCCGAATTGGAAAACGGAAGCGCTATATCTGCGTCAGCCGTCCGCGCCGTTTCGGAAAATCCATGGCTGCCGAAATGCTGCTTGCATATTATGATCGAAGCTGTGATTCCAGCCATCTGTTCAGGAATCTGAAAATAGCGGAATCTCCTTCCTATTCTGAACATCTAAATCAATATGATGTAATATTTTTAAATATACAGCAGTTCCTGCGGAAATGTGACAACATCAGCACACTGCCTCACTATCTGGAGAATAAAGTACTGTCAGAGGTCAGGGAAATATACTCTGATCTGATCCCTGCTGAAGAAGACAGTCTTCCTGACGCGCTTTCTGCTGTTTACGCCGACTCTCCCCGTTGTCATGGTTTTGTATTTATTATAGATGAATGGGACTGCATTTTTCGTGTGGCAAAAGAAAATACGGTCGCTCAGAAAACGTACCTTGATTTTCTCCGTGATCTTTTTAAAGACCGCACCTACGTTAAGGTTGCTTATATGACAGGGATTCTTCCTGTTAAAAAATACGGAACTCATTCAGCTTTAAATATCTTTGATGAATTTTCCATGAT
>CANQUH010000065.1 GCA_947626965.1 uncultured Lachnospiraceae bacterium | reverse complement strand
AGGTGAGCTCGACCACGAATCCCGTAGAAACATCGGTTCAGAATGTTGCAGAAACAGAGTCAGAAGAACTGATATTGAATGTACAAATAGAAGATGTCCAAGGCATCACATCAGATGATGAGGAATCTGGAACCTATGGGGATAATATACAGTGGAAACTGACCAGCGATGGAACTTTATATATTACTGGAAGTGGAAAACTTGAAAATGGAGATGATGCTCCTTGGCCTTGGTCTAAAGTAAAACATATAATTTTATCCGAAGGAATTACTCAGATTGGAGAGGATTTTTTTTACAGTCTTGACAATCTTACCAGTATCAGTTTCCCGAAAAGCCTAACAACGATTGAAAATTCTGCTTTTGAATATTGCAGTGGCCTTACAAACCTCAATTTTCCAGAAGATTTAGCAACGATCGGAAAATATGCTTTTTATGGTTGTAGCAACCTTACAAGTATCAGTTTTTCAAAAAGTTTACCAATAATCGGAGACTATGCGTTTAACCATTGCAACAATCTTACAAATATTAATTTTTTAGAAGGTTTTACAACAATTAGAAGCTATGCATTCAGTGGATGGAGCAACCTTACAAATGTCAGCTTTCCTGAAAGCCTAACAACGATCGAAGAATCTGCTTTTAGCGAGTGCACTGGCCTTACAAATGTCAGTTTCCCTGAAGGCCTAACAACGATCGGAGAATCTGCTTTTAGCGAGTGCACTGGCCTTACAAGCGTCAGCTTCCCGAAAGGCCTAACAGCGATCAAAAATTCTGCGTTTGAATATTGCAGTGGCCTTACAAACCTCAGCTTCCCTGAAGGTCTAACAACAATTGAAAACTATGCATTTTCCAGTTGTAGCAACCTTACAAGTATCAGCTTTTCGAAAAATTTACCAGTGATTAAAAACTTTGCGTTTGAATATTGTGGCAATCTTAAAAATATTAATTTCTTAGAAGGTTTAACAACAATTGGAAACCATACATTCAGTGGATGGGAGAACCTTACAAGCGTCAGCTTCCCAAAAAGTTTAACAACGATCGGAGAATCTGCTTTTAGCGGTTGCAGCGGCCTTACAAGCATCATCTTCCCTGAAGGTCTAACAACGATTGGAAACGATGCTTTTAGCGGTTGCAGTGGCCTTACAAACGTCAGTTTTCCGAAAAGTTTAACATTAACATCAATTTATCGCGCATTTGTTAACTGCTACAGCCTTACAAGTATCAGTTTTTCGGAAGGTTTAACAACAATCGGAGAATCTGCTTTTAGTGGTTTAAGCAGCCTTACAAATGTCAGTTTCCCGGAAAGTTTAACAACGATTGGAAACGATGCATTTCGTAACTGTAATGGTCTTACAAATATCAGTTTCCCGGAAAACTTAACAACGATTGGAAACTACGCATTTTCTGGCTGCGGCGGTCTTACAAGTATCAGTTTCCCGGAAAACTTATCCTCAATCGGTGAAGGGACATTTTCTGACTGCGACGGTCTTACAAGTATCAGTTTCCCGGAAAACTTATCCTCAATCGGTGAAGGGACATTTTCTGACTGCGACGGTCTTACAAGTATCAGTTTCCCGGAAAACTTATCCTCAATCGGTGAAGGGACATTTTCTGGCTGCGACGGTCTTACAAGTATCAGTTTCCCGGAAAACTTATCCTCAATTGGGGAACGGACATTTTCTGGCTGCAACGGTCTTACAAGTATCAGTTTCCCGAAAAACTTATCCTCAATCGGTGAAGGGACATTTTCTGGCTGCAACGGTCTTACAAGTATCAGTTTCCCGAAAAGCTTATCCTCAATTGGAAACAATGCATTTTCTGGTTGCAACGGTCTTACAAGTATCAGCTTCCCTGAAAGTTTAACAACGATCGGAGACTATACATTTTACTTCTGTCGTAACCTTACAAGCATCAGCTTCCCGAAAAACTTAACAACGATCGGAAAAAATGCATTTGACCATTGCGTCGGGCTTATAAACGTCAGCTTTCCGGAAAGCTTAACTACCATCGGAGAATTTGCATTTTATAATTGCTCCATGAACAGCGTCTATTTACCAGAGAGTTTAAAAAATATAGGACCCTATGCATTTGGATACAATAAAGTTATTATTGCCGTTAAGAAAGACGGTTTTATAATCATCGGAAAAAAGAATTCCGCAACAGAGGAATATGCCAAAGAGAATGAATTTATTTTCAGAGATGAAAACGGAGAAGAAACAGACTACAGCAAGCCGCAAGCGGACACCCCAACACCAACGATCAAACTAACCCCCGATAAGATTACTCTCAAGCCGAAGCAGTCTACAACAGAAGTGAAAGTCAGCGGATTGGCAAGCGGAGATTCCATAAAATCCTGGAGTTCAAGCAACAAAAAGATTGTAGTGGTTGATAATAACGGAAAAATCACAGCCAAAAACAAAGCAGGACAGGCAACCGTAACTGTGGAACTGACAAGCGGAAAAACTGCCAGCGTACAGGTAACCGTACAGAAAGAAACAGAAACCGTAGAAAAAATCACCGGACTGAAATCAACTCTGAAACTTAAGAAAGGGAAAAGTATCACACTGAAACCAGTATTGTCACCCGCTGGTTCCACAGCAAAAATTTCGTACAGCACTGCCAACAAAAAGACAGCGACCGTCTCCTCCAAAGGAAAAATAACGGCGAAAGCAGTGGGAAAAACCAAAATTACAGTAAAGGCCGGAAATAAAAAATTTGTGGTAACAGTCACAGTGACAAAAAAATAATCAGCAAATTTGTCAGCCTGACTTATTGCTCGCGTAAATGAAAAAAGGGATGTCGGAAAAAGCATCAAACTTTCCGGCATCCTCTTCTGTTTACCATTTTAATCTTTCTTCGTCTTTCTCTCCAGGCCAAGATGCTCATACGCCATATCCGTTGCCATCCTGCCTTTTGGCGTGCGGTTCATAAATCCTTTTTTGATCAGATACGGTTCGTACACATCCACGATCGTGCCGGAGTCCTCTCCGATCGACGCAGCAAGCGTATCCAGGCCGACAGGTCCTCCGCCAAATTTGACAATGACAGTCTTTAAAATCTTTCTGTCCACCAGATCCAGTCCGTATTTGTCCACTTCCAGCAGATCAAGCGCCTCCCCCGCGATTGCGGATGTGATGTCTCCCTGATAGCGCACCTGCGCATAATCCCTGACCCTTTTCAGCATCCGGTTCGCAAGACGCGGCGTTCCCCTCGACCGCCTGGCAATCTCCAGAGCTCCTCTGGCGTCAATCTGGACGCCAAGCACGGCGGCGGAGCGGGTGATAATTGTCTGAAGTTCTTTTTCCGTATAAAAATCAAGGTGCTGCACGACGCCGAAACGGTCACGCAGAGGCGCTGTCAGAAGTCCTGCCCTTGTCGTCGCCCCGACCAGCGTAAATTTTGGAAGGTCCAGCCGGATGGAACGGGCGGCCGAACCCTTTCCGATCATAATATCAATCGCAAAATCTTCCATAGCCGGATAAAGCACTTCTTCTACCTGATGGTTCAGTCTGTGGATCTCATCGACAAACAGGACATCTCCTTCCTGCAGATTGTTCAGAACGGCAGCCATCTCCCCCGGCTTCTCTATGGCCGGCCCGGAAGTGATCTTTATGTTGACATCCATCTCATTCGCGATGATTCCGGCCAGCGTAGTCTTTCCAAGCCCCGGAGGTCCGTAAAACAGGACATGATCCAGGATATCCTTGCGCTGCCTGGCTGCCTCAATAAAGATCCGAAGTGTATTCTTGGTTTTCTCCTGCCCTATGTATTCATCCAGTGTCTGCGGACGCAGCCCCGGTTCCAGCCGGGAGTCCTCCTCCGTGATATCTGTCGTGATAATTCTTTTCGCCATAAATTCTCCTGTTCTTCCGACTGATTATTACAGAAGCTGCTTCAGCGCCAGCTTCAGAATCTTCTCCGCATCCATATCGTCTGATATCTCAATTCCGCGCACAGCCCGCAGAGCGTCGCTGTTTGAATAGCCAAGAGAGACAAGAGCCTGAACAGCCTCCTCCTGTGCGGAGTTGTCCGTCTGTGAATTCTCCAGTTTTTTCTCAAAGGCTTCATCAAGGCTGAATTTATCCTTCAGCTCAAGAATTATTTTTTTTGCCGTTTTGCTTCCGATCCCGGGTGCCTTTCCCAGAGTCTTTATATCGTCGGAAAGAATGGCAAACCGGATATCGTCCACCGTCAGAACGGACAGGATTCCAAGCGCCGCTTTCGGGCCGATTCCGTTTACCGAGATCAGCAGCTTAAAAACACTGAGATCATCCAGGGAGCGGAATCCGTAAAGCTGAAACGTATCCTCCCTGACGCTCAGATAAGTATAGATCTTAACCGTCTCTCCCAGTTCAGGAAGCCCAAGCGTATCCATTGCCGGAACAGCTATCTGATACCCGATCCCGTTGACATCGAGAATAAGAGTGCCGTCCGTTATCTCTTCCACGGTTCCTTTTAAATAAGCAAACATAGTTATTCTCCTGCTTTCCTTTGTTTTTAAAGTCCCGCGCGGGGTTCATCTGCTTTGGCAGACTTTTTCGGACAAACCAAAATGCGCAGGCGCATCCAGCTGGTTCATGCAGACATAATCTCCCTCACTTTGTCCTTTTGTAAAACAGATCGGACGGAAGCCGCCTGAATACCTCCCGGCTGATTATGCCGATCAGCGTTCCTGTCACAAGGCCGGAAATCAAAAGCACTGGCAGATAGTAAATCAGATTCAGGTTCTCTACCAGAAGCATGGCGATCACAAGCTGCGCAAGATTGTGAGAGACGCCCCCAGCCATACTCACCCCGATCATCGAAAAACCTGCAAACCTTTTGACAAGATACATTACCAGAAAACTGAACAGACCTCCCGCCAGGCTGTAAAGTATGGCAAAAAGATTGCCGAACAGAAAACCGGACAGCAGGATGCGCGTTACCGCGAGCATCAGCGCTGTAGGAGGATCCGCAAAATACAGCATGACAAGCGTCATACTGTTCGCAAGTCCCGGCTTTACGCCCGGTATTCCATAAAACAAAGGGAGCATTGATTCAATATAACTTAATATCAGCGCAAGGGAAGTGAAAATACCAAAATAAGCAGCTTTTTTCTTCATAATCTCTCTCTCTATCTGATTTTGTCTGATGTGCTGCAGTGCAGAAATATCTTTCTGCATTCTAGCACAAAAAAAAGGCAAAATCAATCATATGTTCGATTTTGCCTTAAATTTGCGCAAAAAGCAGAGTGAGGAAACAGCTTGTCCCTTTATCGCTTCCATGTCTTAAAGAAAACATGATCTCCAATTTTGCTGTATTCCGACTTCAGGCCGAGACGCACGTACGACGGATAGGTCATAAAGAAATAATATTCGGAAAACTCAACTTTTTCCTGATCCTGAAGCGTCAGATAAACCTTCTTCCCCGGCGTATAATTTTTATATAATTTCAGCGTTTCCTTGGCGGCCTTCCTGCATGCGTCTGTAACAACCAGTGGATTTTCCAGGGCATTGGTGAGGGTATTATTTCTTGCCGGCTGAAACTGTGTCTTGGCATAGACGACCTCACGCACGGTGGTCTGCCCCGGGAACGAGGAAGAATACATCCGGTTCATGATAACCATGCCGACAGCGAGCTGTCCGTAGTAGGGCTGATTCCCTGCCTCACAGTAAATAATCGCGCCGAGCAGAGTCTCATCGCTCACGCAGGGATCCGAATAATAAGTATCCTCAACACTCACCTTGGCAGCCGGAATTTTCCCGTCGGAAACAATTACTCCCACTCCATCTTTATCAAACTCATACAGAATTCCATCCACGGTCACTTTGTCAAGCACCGTCTTTTTTCCGGTAGAATTATTGAAATAATAATACTTACCGTCAATCATCTGGAGTCCTTTTACGCTTTTTCCATTGCTGTCCAGATAGATATTGCCATCAACCCAGGTATTGCTCAGCCGTTTCCCATCAGGGCCGACATAGTACTGGCCGACTTTCTTGTTCTTTACCATCACGCCGTTTGCGTTAAAATAATAGAATTCTCCGCTGGCTCTCACCCATGTCTTCGTAAGTTTCCTGCCGGTACTCTTGTCCAGAAAGTATGTCTTTTTCTTAAGTGTCAGCCATCCTGTCTGCCGTATACCGTCGGCATCCACATAATACTTATTATTAATCCAGGTGCTTACTGCCTTTTTTCCATTATTTTTGTAGTAAGAATATGTACCGTCAGTATTTCTTACCCACGCCGCCTCAGAACGCAGAGGCACGGCAAAAAACAAAAGCATGATCAGAAGAACCCCTGTATACAACCCCCATTGTTTTTTATACATATCCCGTCTCCTTGTGTATTTCTTAAAAATTCTGTAACACTTTTGTATTATATGCTATATATTTAGATTTGTCAAACGAAATGCACGGAAAACAGCAACTCCATAATGTTCTCACAATTCTGCCTGTTTTTTCCTGGCTTTGGATGCGCTCCGTCAGTTTTTAAAAGCGTGCCTTTTTCCTCTGCTCGTTACTGTCACTCCGTGACCAGCAGCAACGCTTCGCTCCCCTCAGACCTTTGGTCCCTCCTCTTCCTGACACAGCCCAGCAAAATCTGCCGCAGAAAGTCCTGTCCGGAATATTCTCAAAACCGGCGCCGTCCGAAAACGGCTGCCTGATTTTCCGGAACCGGAGATTTCTGCGGCGGTTCAAGACCCGAATCTCAGGCGCATCTCTGCGGAACGTTTATCAGAAAATAATACAGATCAGCCTTCCTCCGGAAGAATTTACAATCCGCTTCAGGGCATTCTGCAGTTTCTGCTGCGTCCCTTCACTCATAACGGAAAGTTTGGCCCTGATTCCATCGTCCACCAGCTGTTCCATGGATTTACCGAAAATCAGTGTTTTCCAGGCCCCTTCCTCGGTGGCCGCATTTTCTTTCACATAATTGATCAGATCCTGTGCCTGCGCTTCATTTCCGACAATCGGAGAAAGTTCTGTCTCAATCTCCGCCCGAATCAGATGAATTGAAGGGGATGACGCTTTAATTCTGACGCCGTATTTGTTTCCCTGATGAATCATCTCTGGTTCCTCAAGCTGTATCTCCTCCCTCGCCGGCATTATGATGCCATAGCCTTTCTGTTTCACTTCGGATACGGCAGACGACACCGCTTCATACTCTTTCTTGAGCTGCGCCATTTCACGTACGATAGAGATAAGCTGATATTCACTTTTGATCTCGGTGCCTGTCATCTCGCTGAGAATCTGATAGTATAAGGGCTCGTCAACTGACAAAGCCACTTCCGCCGCTCCGGTCGACAGATCAACCGCTTCAAGCTTCGTCTTTCTGATATGATCTCCCGGTATCAGAAAATCACCTGCGTAAAGATCCCGGACTGTTTTCAGAGTCTTCATTTTCTGTCTGACTCCTTCAAACAATTCCTGCTTCAGCCAGTGCGTGTTTTCCAGCGTCTCAATCCATTTCGGAATCTGGAAAACGATTCTGGTCAGCGGAAACTCCAGGAGAAACTGCTCAAAGACTGTAAATATCTCATCCTTTTTCAGCTGCTCGCAATTCAGTATAATACAGCTTCTGCCATATGTCTTCATCAGATAGGCGGCTGTATCCCTGGCGTCTTTGCCATAGGGATCCGCAGAATTTACGATAATCAGAAACGGTTTTCCAATCGCCTGCAGTTCCTCAATCGCCTCTTTTTCGGCCTCGACAAAATTCTGGCGCGGAAGTTCTCCAAAGCTTCCGTCCGTCGTGATGACAAGTCCAATTGTCGCATGATCCGTGATTACTTTTCTCGTACCGGTTTTTGCAGCTTCCGGAAAACTGAGCGGTTCTTTTGCCCACGGGGTATGTACCATCCGCGGCGCACCGTTTTCCGTCAGCCCCTCCGCCCCGGGTACCGTAAAGCCAACGCAGTCCACAAGGCGGACGCGCATGGCCGCTTCTTCTCCGAGAATCAGCGGAAAGGATTCCCGCGGAATAAATTTGGGTTCCACCGTCGTCACAGTGCGTCCTGTCGCGCTCGCAGGCAGCTCATCGGTGGCCCGTTTTCTCTCCTGTTCTGTCAGCCCCGGCAAGACAAGCTGTTCCATAAATTTCCGGATAAATGTGGATTTTCCGGTACGGACGGGTCCGACAACGCCGACATAGATCTCCCCGCCCGTTCTTGCCTGGATATCTTTGTACAGATCAAATTTTTCCATGAAAAGACCCCCTGCATATACTACTTTAATATATGCAGAGGGTCCGTCCCCTTATTCCCGGCTTTTCCCTCAACTGCCATATAAACTGGAGTAACTGTCACTGTTCACCGGCAGCAGCGCTTCGCGATTTCACATGACAGACCGGGAAAATCCGGCAGATTAACTGGGTATGTGCATTTTAATAAAATTCGTTGTGCAGCAGATGATGCTCTTTGCCGCCAAGGAATGTGTCATACAGGGACAGAAGCGGTTTGTTTGCATCCGGCTTCTTGACCTCTGCCGCCTCATCTGCCTCATAGATACCTTCTGTACGCTCTGCGGTCAGATAGATGCCGTTGTGTACCGGCTGGCCGCCGCCCATGACGCAGCCGCCGCGGCACGCCATGACCTCGATCAGATGGTATTCCTTCTCGCCTGCGCGTACGCTGTCGAGCACCTTCCTCGCGTTTGCAAGGCCGCTTGCCACGCAGATCTTGACATCAATTCCGTTGTACGGAACCGTAAATTCCTTGATGCCGTCAAGACCGCGGACGCCGGACTCTGCGATCATCTTAAGCGTTTCCGGTGTCTCATCCGGCATCAGACGACGGATAACCGCCTCTGTAACGCCGCCGGTAACGCCGAAGATCACGCCGCCGCCGGAGCCGTATCCGAACGGATCGTCAGCCTTCTGCGGCTCAAGGCCCGCAAAATCAAGGCCGTAATTCTGGATCATGCGGATCAGCTCGGTCGAGGTGATAACGATATCCGTATCCTGCTCGCCGTTTGTGAAGCTGTTCGGGCGCTTCGCCTCATACTTCTTCGCGGTACACGGCATGAAGGATACCATAACGGTCTTCTTTCCTGCAGCGCGTTCCGGATCACGATAGTATTCCTTGACAGCCGCTGACATCATGCCCTGCGGAGAACGGCATGTGGAGATGTTCGGGATAAAATCCTTGTACTGATCGGTGATCAGTTTTACCCATGCCGGGCAGCAGGAGGTAAGAAGCGGAAGCGTGCCGCCGCTCTTTACTCTCTCAAGGAACTCAGCGGACTCCTCGAGGATTGTCATATCTGCCGAGAAAATGGTATCATATACTTCATCAAAGCCCATACGCTTGAGGGCTGTCACGATACGGCCGATTACATCCTGGCCGATCTTCATGCCGAACGCATCGCCAATCGCGACACGTACAGCCGGAGCGATCTGTGCAACCACACGGGTATCCGGATCCGCAACCGCATCCCATACCTGATCCATTGATGTGTGAATCGTGATGGCGCCTGTCGGACATGCGACACGGCACTGACCGCAGTTCACGCAGGTTGTCTCTGCGATCGGCTTGTCAAATGCCGGAAGCACTGTAGCGTCGGTACCGCGGAATGAGAAGCCAAGAGCACCAATGCCCTGGATCTCGTCGCAGACACGTACGCAGTTGCCGCAGAGTACGCACTTGTTCGGATCTCTTACGATGGAAGGTGAAGAACTGTCGATCTCTCTTCTCTCGCGTGTGTTCGCAAAGCGGACATTCGTCACGCCATAGCGGTGAGCAAGCTTCTGAAGCGTACAGGAACCGCTCTCATCGCAGGTTGTACACTCTCTGTCATGAGACGCCAGAAGCAGCTCAATGATCATCCTTCTGTATTTCAGAAGCTTCGGGGATGTGGTCTTGATCACCATTCCGTCCCTCGGCTCCTCTGAACAGGCTGCAAATGTCCTTCCGCGGTCATCTTCTACCGTACAGAGTCTGCACGCGCCGAATGCGGGAAGATCCTTGTGATAGCATAATGTAGGAAGGTCAATCCCCGCTTTCTGGATTATGGACAGGACATTCTTTTCATTGGTAAATTCTATTTGCCTGCCGTCAACTGTAATTGTACCCATTAAATATCCCTCCTCCTATGCCTCAATGTAAATCGCATCAAACTTGCAGTTATCCTTGCAGGTACCGCACTTGATACACTTCTTCGGGTCGATTGTATGCGGTTTCTTCTTCTCGCCGGAAATCGCATTAACCGGACAGTTCCTCGCGCACTTCGTACAGCCCTGGCAGAGATCCGGATTGATGACGAACGTACGCAGTTTGGTGCAGACCTTCGCCGCGCACTTCTTATCGCGGATGTGCTCTATATATTCGTCCTTGAACTCGCGCAGCGTACTGAGGACAGGAAGCGGAGCGCTCTTGCCGAGACCGCACAGAGCCATGCTTCTGACCATCGTTCCGAGTTCCTGCAGACGGTCGATATCTTCCATCTCGCCGTTGCCGGCCACGATGCGCTCAAGAATCTCGAGCATACGCTTCGTACCTTCACGGCACGGCGTACATTTACCGCAGGACTCACGCTGAGTAAAGCTCATGAAGAAACGTGCAACCTCAACCATACAGGTATTCTGATCCATAACAACAAGACCGCCGGAACCAACGATCGCGCCGAACTTCTTTACGGAGTCGAAATCAAGCGGAACATCCAGATGTTTCTCGGTCAGACAGCCGCCGGACGGACCGCCGATCTGAACAGCCTTGAACGGAGCGCCTTCCTTCAGGCCGCCGCCGATATCAAAGATGATCTCGCGGAGCGTCGTTCCCATCGGAACCTCGATCAGACCTGTATTCTCGATACTTCCGGTCAGGGAGAAGGTCTTCGTTCCCGGTGATCCCTCGGTACCGATGCTGCGGTACCAGTCAGCACCCTTCAGAATGATCTCAGGAATATTCGCATAGGTCTCAACGTTGTTCAGGACAGTCGGTTTCTCCCAGAGTCCCTTCTCAACTGTACGAGGCGGTTTTGTACGAGGCATACCGCGGTTGCCCTCGATGGAAGCTGTCAGAGCGCTGCCCTCGCCGCAGACGAACGCGCCCGCGCCGCGGTTGATATGCAGGCGGAAACTGAAGTCCGTGCCAAGAATATTGTCTCCGAGAAGACCTGCCTCCTCAAGGACAGAGATCGCATGGCGCAGACGTGCAACAGACATCGGATACTCGGCACGCACATAGATATATCCGTCGCTGGAGCCTACCGCATAGGCTGCAAGCATCATACCTTCGATCAGACGGTACGGATCACCTTCCATAACGGAACCATCCATGAAAGCGCCGGGGTCGCCCTCGTCGCCGTTACATACGACATAGCGGATCTTCTCAGGCTGACGCGCAACCTGTTTCCATTTCTTTCCTGCCGGGAATCCTCCGCCCCCTCGGCCCCGGATACCGGATTTGTCGACTTCATTCACCACAGCGTCCGGACCCATCTCAAACATTGCCTTGGACAGAGCCATAAAGCCGCCGCTGGCGATATACTCTTCCAGAGACTCGGCATCGAACTTGCCGCAGTTCTTAAGAACGACACGGGTCTGCTTCGCGATAAACGGAATATCATCCGGTCCTTTGTAGGACTTGCCGCCCTTCGTGTAAAGAAGACGGTCAACGATTCCGTCCTTCAGAACACTGTTGTCAAAAATTTCCTGACAGTCATCAAGCTGCACCTTCGTGTACTGGATCACATCGTCGCCCTTCTGAATACGAACCAGAGGTCCAAGCTCGCAGACACCCTGGCAGCCTGTCTTCTTGACGCCTACGTGCGCGTCCGAACCGTGAGGTCCGAATTCTACCGTAACGCCCGGGGTATTCGCAGCTATCTCGGAAAATTTTTCGTAAATCTTCTGTGAACCGGTCGCGATGCAGCCGGTACCGGAACAGACAAGAATACGGCAGTCATAAGCTGCAATCCTGGAGAGGGCTTCTTCACGGATACTCATCAAAGTTTCTTTGCTGTCAATCTTCATCTGTTCTCACCTCTCAATTCCTGGATCAAATCGATTGCTTTCTCAGGTGACATTTTCGGATGTACTTCTTCGTTCACCATCATGGTAGGTGCCAGACCGCAGGCTCCGAGGCAGGAAACCATCTCAACGGTAAACATCATGTCGTCCGTTGTGTGTTTCTTCTTGCTCAGGCCAAGCTCCTTGAACATCGTCTCAAGGATCGGGGTGGACTTCCTTACATGGCAGGCGGTACCGTCGCAGACCTTAATGATATATTTTCCTTTCTCTTCGAAAGAAAAGTTCTCATAGAATGTCGCTACGCTGTATGCCTTCGCTTCCTTGATGCCGATCTGGCCAGCCACATACTCCAGAAGCTCGCCCGGAAGGTAACGATATACTTCCTGGATATCCTGCATGATCGGAATCAGCGAAGATGCTTTTTTCCCGTACCGCTCAATAATCTCATCCGTCTTTGTGTAATAAGATTGGTCAAGCATGTAACTCATTCTCCTTTTCTTTGGATTCACATCTGTATCGCTCATACACATATGTATGGTCATTATACCACAACTATGCAAATTATACAACTACTATTATGAAAAATATTTATTTAACAATCACATTATACAAAGCTGAAATTCTGACCGAACGCCGGACTATTTAATTTATGATAAAATAAAAGATCTGACAAACCGGAAACTGCCGTTTTTTACAGTTTCTGGTTCATAAAATGTTAAGAATACCTGGAATTAAGAAAGGCACAACTCAGGCTGCATTGCGGTCTGCAGCCAGGAATTGTGCCCATTGTACAGATTCAGCCTGCGGAACGTCATCTGTACGTGTATCTCGGCAGAACCGGCTTTGCGGAGAGCCGTACCGCCTCATACACAAGGAGGTATGTTCGTGTATCTTACATTGCCTCGAGACAACATTCCTCAAATATAATATGCCTGCCTACCCCGACAGACCTTCAGGCACCGGAATCAGAGATATCACAGTGCCGCGGAGTGTTCAGCTTTACTCGGAAGCTCTTCTCTCATACCAAGCAGGTTTCCTGACTCACAGATCATCGCTCCTCTTCCCCTTCTCGCAGATAGCGGGTATGCAATGGGATCCCGAAGAATCGCTCCCTGTATACAGTGACCGGATCGCTCAGGCCTCTCACCTGATTCCCTCTTCAGAGCCTGCAGACTCTGCACTTGATACGGCAATATGAAATTACACAATGCAACTATAGCATGTTTCACCGGATGAGTCAACTATCTTACAATTTTTTCTTTATATTGTACAGAATTTTATACATTATCAATAATTTTTAAATAATATCATAAAAAAACTTCCGGCCGTCATGCACTTTCTTCAAATGCCTCCCGCAGCATCTCAAAAGCCGCTTTCTGCCGTTCCGTCAGGTCTCCCGGCATTTTAATATGAAGATTCAGGTACAGGTCGCCGCGCTTCCCGACTTTCGGGGGATAGTTCAGCCCCTGTCCCGGGATCCGCACCTTTTTCTCCGGTGAAGTACACGGCGGCAGATCAAACAGAATCTCTCCCGTCATGCCGGGAACCCGGATCATGCCTCCAAGTACCAGTGTATGAAAATCTATTTTAAAATCATGATACAGATGATAGGCCTGGCGTGTATAATCCTTCCGGTCTCTGAGCAGAATGATCGCCGTATAAAAGTTGTCCGGATTCTCCGCCAGAAGGCGCCTGACCAGCTCCCGGCTTTTTTCTCCGTATGCGACATCTTCCAGTCGGTAACGCTGATTCTCGTATGAATTTGCCGGAATCCGCACCTCGATCTCCCATTCCTTTTCAATGTATTTCTGCGCTGCTCCGGGCTGGGGATTGACCGTGCGTTCTTTAAATACCGTCCGTTTCGTCACCTCCCGGAACGTCTCCTCCATCTCCAGCCAGACGGCAACACGGACGGCGTGCCGGAACAGCTCCGGGTCATCCTCCTCTTCCCTGTACGGTTTTCTGTCTTCCCCATGGTTGGAACAGTTCGCGCAGTCCCCGCTGCAGCCTTCTCCTCCTTCTCCGCCGCAGTTTTCACACCCGCCGTCTCCGTGAGCGTGGCTGTGCCCGTGTTCATGCGGATTCTGGTGCGCGCCATGCTGTGCATGATAACTGGAACGGTAAGCTGAATGCCCGTAATAGTCATAAACCTTGCGCTTGTCCGGATTCGACAGAACCGCATACGCCTCCTGTATTTCCTGAAAACGCTCTTTATCCTCTTCCCCGCCGGAAGAATCCGGATGATATTTCTTCGCCAGCCTGCGGAAAGCGTTCTTGATCTCTTCCGTGGAAGCGTCACGGCTGACGCCGAGTATCTCATAATAATTCTGCATAATGTCTTCCTTTTCTGTTTTATACATCCCTGAACACATTCTTTTTCTCGTTTTATTATACACCTGCCGCAGTATCTTGTCATTTTATTTTTTCCCTATCTGTTGCATCTTGTAGATTCTCATGCTAAAATTTTAAAAAATTGAAGAACGTCTATTTCACAGATAATTTTTTAACATACATCTGGTTCCGGATATCGGTCCGGTTTTGCAAAAGGAGGATTATGAAAACTTCTGAAAAGAAAAAGAACTGGGGAATGCCCGGAGAAATCATTTTTATTTGCGTGCTGCTGATCTTCATTATATTTTCTTTTGTTACTTTCACAAGAGACAACCGGCAGCGCATCCTGGAACAGAACGACAACTTTATTGAGGCCGCCACCGTGCAGGCTGCCGACCGGATCAGCGAACTGATCAGCATGTCTCAGAACTCGATCGAAATAATGGCCCATCTGTACAGCTCAACGATCACCAGACCTGAAATCACCACAGACATGCTGCAGGATATGATTGACCGGTCTGATTTTGATTATGTGGAATTCATCACGCCGGACGGAACAGATCTGGCAGCGGACGGCCGGACGGCTGATCTTTCCGATCGGGAATATTTTCTGAACGGAATGAAGGGCAAAAGCGGCAAGACTGTAGTCTACAATTCCAGAATTACCAATGAGACGCTGCTGATCTTCTATTCTCCATTTTATTATGAAGAGCAGCTTATCGGAGTCCTGAGCGGCATCCTGCGCGGAGACACGCTCTTTAAGGTCCTTACCTCCGATTATTTTGGAGTACAGGGCAGCACCTATCTTCTGGAACGCAATGGAAATGTCATTCTTTCTGTCGGAGACAGCTCCGAGCCGGAAAATCTGCTGACAGCGCTGAATCAGAATAATCAGCTGTCTGCCGGCGACCGGGAGAAATTTGAACAGGCCCTGGATAAAGGAGAATCCACCAGTTTCAATTATCAGGGATCCAGCGGCAAGGGCAGCGCCTATGTCATTTTGCTTGAGGACGGCGAATGGAGTCTGGTTCAGACTTTTCCATCTTCGCTGACAAAGCGCATGACACAAGACGCAAACTCTGCGGGCATCTGGCTGGAAATCAAGCTTTTTGCCGCTTTTCTGGCATACGTCCTGTATCTTCTTGTCAAAAACAGAGCCCAGAAGGATCAGCTGGTGTCTGAGAAACAGGAAATGTCACGGATCGTGGATACGGTCACACAGCTTTTCACACGCTTCGCCCATGTAAACTTCGAAGATAACACCTATGAATATCTGGAGGATAAAAAAGGAAGCGCCCCGGAACATGGAAACTACACAGATCTGATCCGTTATCTGAAAACAAAATATATTCCGGAGGATGAAATCAGCGGGAAAATGGGCGTGATTATTTCACAAAAATTTGTCCAGGAGAATTTAACGGAGGATGTTCCCTACCTGCAGTACGAATATCAGATCGATATGGATGGACGGCGCTGGGAGAATATTTCGATTCTGTGTCTGAAAAGAACGGACGGAGTTCCCTCACGTGTCCTGTTCGCGATACAGGACGTCACTGTTTTGAAGGAGCGCGAACTGCAGATTCGTCTCGCTCTCCGAAACGCGTCTGACGCTGCTGAAGCCGCCAACCGCGCCAAATCAGAGTTCCTGGCCAGAATGTCCCATGACATCCGCACGCCGATGAATGCAATCATGGGTATGACCACTGTCGCCTCCATGCACATGGATGACCGCGCCCGGCTGGCCGACTGTCTTAATAAAATTACAATTTCCAGCCGTCATCTTCTGGCCCTGATCAATGATGTGCTCGATATGTCCAGAATTGAGAGCGGCAAGGTCACACTTTCCGAGGAAGCCTTTGACATCACGGATATGCTGGAAAGCATTGAAACGATCATCCGGACTCAGGCCAGAGACAAACAGCAGAACCTGAATATCCATATTCAGGACCTCGCGCACAAAGATGTATTCGGAGATACGCTGAGACTGCGGCAGGTTTTCGTAAATATTCTCGGCAATGCGGTAAAATTCACACCGCCCGGCGGAACCATCACCTTCTCCATTCGGGAACTTACCTCCCATATCCACGGAGTCGGCTTCTATGAATTTGTCTGTGAAGACACCGGCATCGGTATGGATGAAGAATTTATCAAGACAATTTTCGATCCTTTCACAAGGTCGCAGCATTCCGTAAGCCAGAATATTGAAGGAACCGGCCTTGGAATGTCCATCTCGCATAACATTGTCTGTATGATGAACGGTGAACTCCTGGCCGAGAGCAGGCTCGGTGCCGGATCAAAGTTTACGGTCCGGATTCCTCTGAGGCTTCAGAACTCGGAAACGGAAAAAAATCAGAAAACAACGGCGGCCAGTCTGGAGCAGGCAGATTACAGCGGGAAGCGCATTCTTCTCGTGGAGGATAACGAACTTAACCGCGAGATTGCAGAGGAACTGCTCTCCTATATCGGAGTCAGTGTGGAACAGGCAAAAGACGGTCAGGACGCTGTGAATCTGTTTGAAAAAAGTCCTCTCTTCTACTATGACCTGATCTTCATGGACATTCAGATGCCTGTCATGAACGGCTATGATGCGGCCCGGCATATTCGCAGCCTGGCCCGCGAAGACGCAAAAACGATCCCCATCGTCGCCATGAGCGCAAATGCTTTTGACGATGATATCCGTCTGACCCGCGAATCAGGAATGAACGATCATGTGGCAAAACCTGTGGAAACAGACAAACTGCTGGAAGCGCTGAACAGATGGCTGAACTGATTTTCATTCCGCCTGCGGCGGGTCGCGTCAGCGACATCTTCCTCTCCGCCGCAGTGCGATCCCGCGGAGCGTTTTTGTGTCACAGGACGAAATTTCCTGTGACATAAAAAAGTGTCTTCGACACTTCAACTCCCCCTGCCCCTCAATCTTGAGGGGTGGGGCTTGCTTTTTTCCTTCC
>CANQUH010000064.1 GCA_947626965.1 uncultured Lachnospiraceae bacterium | reverse complement strand
GAGGCAGCAGGACTTGAAGAGGCAGATTCAGAACTGCAGCCGGAAAATCCTGACGAACTGGATTTTGACGATGGATATCCGGAGGATTTTGAGGAATCGGATTTGTATGATGAAGAAGAGTCTGATGATGCGGAAGATCCGGATGATGAAGATGACTCCGGGGAAGCCCGTCTTGAGGATTTTCTTGTGGAGGATGACGAGTTTTCATCGGAAGAATAACGCAGCGCCGCAGACGCACAGGCCGCAGGGAAAGCAAAAAAGATGACAGAGAAACATACAGGAGTAGGCAGACATATGGGAATACGAAGAGTATTGGCAGTGTGGACGGCAAAACTGATCAGCACTGCCTGCAGGCTGGCCGGAAAGCAGGGAGTGACCCTGGCCGGAAAGATTGCTTTGAAGATTGATCCTGAAATTTTGAGGGATCTTTCTTCGCAGGTGAGAGAAAAAATCTTTGTGGTCTGCGGGACGAACGGAAAGACGACGACAAACAACCTGCTCTGCGCGGCGATTGAGGCGGAGGGCAGGAAGGTTGTGTGCAATCACACAGGGTCGAATATGCTGCCCGGTGTGGCGGCGGCTTTTGCGCTTGCGGCGCGCTGGAACGGCAGGCTTGACGCGGATTACGCGTGTATCGAGATCGACGAGGCTTCGACTGTGCGTGTGTTCCCGCATTTTAAGCCGGACGGCATGGTGCTCACGAACCTGTTCCGCGACCAGCTTGACCGCTATGGAGAGATCGACATCACGATGAAGCTGCTGGACCGTGCCATGAAGATGGCTCCGGATATGAAAGTGGTCGTGAACGCGGACGACGCGCTCTCCTGGTATCTGGCGTCGGAGAGCGGAAATCCCTGCATAACGTACGGGATTTCAGAGAAGACGGAAGATGTTCAGAGCATGAATGAGATCCGGGAAGGCCGTTTCTGCAAACGGTGCGGAGAACGGCTGGAGTATGAATTTTACCACTACAGCCAGATCGGGAAATACCGCTGTCCGAACTGTGGATTTGCGCGTCCTGAGGCGGATTTTGACGCTTCCGGGATCAGTCTGGAAAACGGAATTTCCTTCACCGTGGAGGGACACAGAATTCATGTCGGATATCGGGGATTTTATAATGTGTACAACGTTCTGGCGGCCTACAGCGCGGCGAGGGAAGCAGGAGTCAGGCCGCGGAATTTTGACCGCATGCTCACGAAATTTAACCCGCAGAACGGCCGTATGGAGAAATTCAGAATCGGCGGGACGGAGATCGTTCTGAATCTCGCGAAGAATCCGGCAGGCTTCAACCAGAACATTTCCGCTGTTCTGGAGGATCGCAGGGAGAAGGATATCATCATCGTGATCAACGACAACGCGCAGGACGGACTGGATATTTCCTGGCTGTGGGACGTCGATTTCGACAGGCTGTGCGAAGAAAGCGTCCGCTCAATCACGGTCAGCGGAATCCGCTGCCAGGATATGCGGCTTCGCATGAAATACGTGGATATCCCGTCGGAGCTGATCCCGGATGTGGAGACGGCGGTAAAGGCCAGAGTGAAGGACGGCTGCGGGAACTTGTATATGCTCGTAAATTACACGGCTTTGTATTCGACCAGGGGAATCCTTGCCCGGATGGAGAAAATGGAAGGAAGGGGCCCAAAACGGCGTCTGACGGAAGAATAGAGAAACAGTTAACGGAAATATGTGCTGCTCCGTATTGCGAAGCAGCACGGATGATGGAAAGACTTTACACTTTGAATAAATGGAGAAAAAGAACATGAAGCTGACAATAGGACATCTGTATCCTGATCTTCTGAATCTTTACGGGGACCGGGGAAACATCCAGTGTATGAAAAAGCGCTGCGAATGGCGCGGCATCGAGGCTGAAGTCCGTGAATTTCAGCTGACGGATCCGGTCGATTTTTCGGATCTTGACATTGTTCTGCTTGGGGGAGGTTCCGACCGGGAACAGATGATTGTCTGCCGGAAGCTTCAGGAGATCCGGGAGGATTTTAAAGCCTATGTGGAGGATTATGGTTCCGTGATCGCGGTATGCGGGGGATACCAGCTTCTCGGACATTACTATGATACGGATGAGGGAAGGATGGAAGGACTCTCTCTGGTAGATTTGTACACGCAGCAGGGGAGTCCGAGACTGATTTCAAACGTTGTGATCGACAGTGAAAATTTTGACGGCCCGGTCGTCGGGTTTGAAAATCATGGCGGAAGGACTTATATCGGGGATAACCGCCCGTTTGGAAAGGTTGTTTTCGGATATGGGAACAACGGGGAGGACGGGATGGAAGGCGTGCTGTACAGACATGTCGTCGGCACTTACCTGCACGGCCCCCTGCTGCCGAAGAATCCGCATGTCTGCGATTATCTGCTGGCGAACGCGCTTGACCGGAAATACGGGGTGCGTGAGCTTGCGCCGCTTGACGACAGGCAGGAATGGGAAGCGAATCAATATGTGGCGGAACGTTTTGTGAAAAAATAACGTTACAATATCAAACCAGGCCGAAGCACTTGCTGCTGAGGCTGTAAGAACATGAGTCAAATGACAGCGGGAGTGCGGAGCACGAATCGATTCGAGATCGTTCACTCATCGTGGGCGCGGGCATGGGTGTTTACCGAGGAAGAAAAACACGGTTTCTGTGCATAAAAAGGGAGGCAGACTTGTTGTGAAAAGAAGAAGAGGTCTTCTGATTCTGTTTTTGATTCTGTGCTTCCTGTTGCCTGCTGCACCGACAGAAGCTGCTGCAAAGTACAAAACGCAGAATAAAACAGAGAATAAGTCAGAATCACAGGTCAGGGTAAAAAACAAAAATCCTGCGTACAAAAACAAACTGAAAAAAATCGGCGGCAAAATTTATTACTATAATTCCAGAGGAGAACTTGTAAAAAAGCACTGGAGAACGATCGGAGATAAACGTTATTATTTTACGAAGACCGGAGCGGCCGCGGCAGGTCCGGCGAAGGTCAATGGGATCCGGTATCTGTTCAGCAGCAGGGGAGTTCTCAGAAGAAACGGAGTTTACAAATACAATGGAAATACGTATTATGTAAATGCCAGAGGAAAAATACAGACAGGATGGAAGAAAATCAATAATAATCTGTATTTCTTTGACAATGCAGGGATACTCCGAAAAAACCAGTGGGTCAGGTATGGAGATAATTTGTATTATGTAAACAGCACGGGAGCGCTGCAGAAAAACCGCTGGATTCAGTATGGCAATAATCTGTATTACGTGAACAGCGCGGGGGTGCTGCAGAAAAACCGCTGGATTCGGTATGGCAATAATCTGTATTATGTGAACAGCGCGGGAGCGCTGCAGAAAAACCGCTGGATCCGATATGGCAGCAATACGTATTATGTGAACAGCGCAGGAGTACTGCAGAAGAACTGCTGGATCAAGGTAGGGAATTATATATATCATGTGGACAGCGCGGGAGCGCTGCAGAAGAATCAGTGGATCGACGGCAGATATGTGGGAGAGAATGGCGTGTATGATCCGGATAAAAAGGATCTGACGGTTTTAAAAACAAAGATGGAAGATTCCATCCGGTCCTATCGGGGCAGTTGGTCGGTCTATATGAAAAATCTTGAAACAGGGCAGTATTTTTCCATCAATAACCGTAAGATCTATGCGGCCAGTCTGATCAAGCTTTACGCCATGGGCGCCGTCTATTCCCGCATTGCGCAGGGGAAGATCAGCGAATCATCGGTCAGTTCCACGATCAGCAGTATGATCACGGTCAGCGATAACACATCGTTCAATACGATTGTGAGAAAGGTCGGTCTGACTTATATCAATCAGTGGTGCAGGGAAAACGGATATACTGAAACAAATCAGGGGCATGGCCTTTCTCCCTCCAGCAATAACTACGGTCTGAACAACGGAACCGGTTCCAACGTGACGAGCGTCGCGGACTGCGGAAAATTTCTGGAGAGTGTGTACCGGGGAACCTGTGTCAGTGCGGCCGCATCTCAGAAAATGCTGGGTTATCTGAAGCGGTAGCAGCGCCGCTCAAAGATTCCGGCAGGCGTTCCTGGCGGCGTTGTGGTTGCGAACAAGACGGGCGAGACAGATAATTACACGCATGACGCGACAATTGTTTACTCGAAGAACGCCACGTATATTCTTGTTGTGATGGGGAGTACACCGGGTTCCGGATGGAGCAGTGCGGGAAATATCACAAGTCTCTCCCGTATGGCTTACAATTATCTGAATCCGTAAAACAATAATCTGAAAATTTACTTGACAAACAGAATAAAAAGAAGTATGGTTATACGGAGTCTGAAGGTTCGGCAGACAAGGCCGGAATCTGAAAATCTGGCAGACTCCGGAGACAATTTAAATCATTTGCTTTTCTCTTATTCAGAGTGGTGGAGATACAAAGGATCTGTGAAGCCACGGCAACCCCACGAAGTGGAAGGTGCCAGCCTGAGCGAGTTAACTCGAACAATAAGGGGATTTGATTATGAAAATTAAGTCCGCTTGTACAGCGGGCTTTTTTCTGCCTTTAAAGCAGCCCCGAATTAAAAGTCCACGGATCGCCATGGGGCTTTTATACAGCAGAAAAGCAGACCAGCGGGGCGTTTCGCCCGGAACAGGAGTGTACCTATGGAGAAATTATTATTTACATCAGAGTCCGTGACAGAAGGACATCCGGACAAAATGTGTGATCAGATTTCAGATGCAATTCTGGATGCGCTGCTTGAGCAGGATCCGATGAGCCGTGTGGCGTGTGAGACGGCGACTACGACAGGACTTGTGCTTGTCATGGGAGAAATCTCAACAAAAGCTTATGTGGATATCCAGAAGATTGTCCGTGATACGGTCAGAGAAATCGGCTACACGCGTGGAAAATATGGGTTTGACGCGGAAACCTGCGGCGTAATCACGGCGATCGACGAGCAGTCTTCCGATATCGCGATGGGCGTTGACAAGGCGCTTGAAGCGAAAGAAAACAAAATGACGGATGAAGAGATTGAGGCGATTGGAGCCGGAGATCAGGGAATGATGTTTGGCTATGCGACAAATGAGACGAAGGAACTGATGCCGTATCCGATTTCGCTGGCACACAGGCTGGCCCGCCGCCTCACGGCAGTCCGCAAGGACGGAACGCTGCCGTATCTGCGTCCGGACGGGAAGACACAGGTCAGCGTGGAATATGACGAGAACGGAAAGCCGTCCAGACTTGACGCGGTGGTGCTGTCTACGCAGCACGATCCGGAGGTGACGCAGGAACAGATTCATCAGGATATCAAAAAGTATGTCTTTGACGAGGTGCTTCCGCATGAGATGGTCGATGAAAACACAAAATTTTTCATCAATCCAACCGGACGTTTTGTGATCGGCGGACCGCACGGGGACAGCGGGCTGACCGGCCGCAAGATCATTGTGGATACTTATGGCGGTTATGCGAGACACGGCGGCGGCGCGTTTTCCGGAAAGGACTGCACGAAAGTTGACCGTTCCGCGGCTTACGCGGCGCGCTATGTGGCGAAAAATATTGTGGCAGCAGGACTTGCCGACAAGTGCGAGATTCAGCTTTCCTACGCGATCGGAGTAGCCCGGCCGACCTCCATCATGGTGGATACATTCGGAACAGGAAAGCTCTCCAATGAGAAACTGACGGAGATTGTGCGCGAGAATTTTGACCTGCGTCCGGCGGGAATTATCAAAATGCTCGATCTGCGCCGTCCGATCTACAAACAGACAGCGGCTTACGGACATTTCGGACGGGAAGATCTGGATCTGCCGTGGGAGAAGACGGACAAAGTGGATGTACTGAGAAAATATTTAAGCAGATAACAGGACAAAGAGGCTGTCGGAAAATGTCTGATGGGGCTTGATACAAATCTGTTGTTCATCTCGTCTTCGCCACATCTGTCTGTCTGTGGCGGACAGCATCCGCTTCAAGCAGACAGATGTTATGCTGAAATAAGTGTCATTTCTTCTTTGTGCGGTACTCCCGCGGCGACATCCCCAGAATTTGTTTAAAACGGTTGCTGAAATAGCTGGTGCTGTTAAATCCGACACGGTAACTGATTCCGGTAACAGGCAGATCAGTTCCAAGAAGCAGGTCGGCAGCCTTATGAATGCGGTATTCGACCAGATAATCGATCGGAGACTGCTTCAGACAGCGCTGAAAACAGCGGCAGCAGGCGCTTTCGCTGATGTTTGCGGAGGATGCGATATCCTCCAGAGTCAAATTCTTTTCATAATCAGTATGAATCATTTCCAGCATTATCTGAATACGTTCAAAATCCAGATCCGCATTTTTCGGAGCATTTTTTATCTCATCTTCCGAGAAGGAGAGCAGCTTCAGCCATATCTCGGAGAGCGCGTTCCGAATAATGATCTCATATCCAAAAGTTTTCCTGCGCTGTGCAAAGATGACTGTGCCAAGGCGTTCATAGATATAGCTGTGCCATGGAAAATCGTAATCGATCAGAATCGCCTGAATCTGCCGGCATTTCAGAAGAGGGTAGATATATTTCTCCTCGACGAGAAGCGTGTTTCCGCTGGCGATAAAAAAAGGATCGAACACGACGGACTGAAAGAGTGCGTAATCGCATTCATGGGGGCGCATGGAGTGAAGGCAGTTCGCGTTGATAAAGCAGCCTTCCATCTCGCGCAGGATATATTCGCCGGCCGGGGTTGAGACCTGGACAGAACCTTCCACGACAAAATACAGTTCCGTTTCCTTGTGCCAGTGCCAGGGGCTGTAACCCTGTGTGAAAATGTTGCTCCGGGAGAAATAGACGCCGACAGGAAGACCGGAATCCCCGTGGCTGCGCGTTTCCCGGTTGGTTTCGCTGTCGAGCGGGAAAGAAATACGTCCTGCCTGCTGCATAAGAACCCTCCTATTATGTCAACCATTACTTTTTTGAGTTTGCCAGGATATTGATAAAACCAGCTATGAAATTAACTGCATTATAGGGAATCTGCCGGTATAATGCAAGTATAAAACAAAAAACAGAAAAATTTCCGGAACGGAAAACCGGTTGACAAAAAATATTGAAGCGGAGAAAGGAGCGTTTGACATGTTTGGAGGAATGATGGCGATTCTGGTGCTTGCGGCGGTTGTAGCAGGACAGGCGGCAGCGATGATGTATCTGATGCCGAGATAGGGAAAAGGAAAAAGCAGCGAGAAAAAGCGTGGAGCTGTTGCAAAATGGATGAGTAGTCATCCGTGGAGCAATGGCTCCTTTTTTTGCGCAGGCCCGGGCAGGGAAATCAGCTGCTGACGCAGTACCGGGCCGCGCGGACGAGCAGGAGGAAAAAAATATCTCCTACTCGATTACCAGGAAATAAGATGATATTGACAATGTAAATAAAATTAAATACAATAAAAATAACAGAAAGTGAAAGGAGCTGAGATTATGGCAAGCACGAATATTAATATCCGTATGGACAGTGACTTAAAGAAACAGTTTGAGGCTTTTTGCTCTGATATGGGAATGACGATGACAACGGCTTTCAATATTTTTGCAAAAAAGGTAGTGAGAGAGTATCGGATTCCATTTGAGATCGGAGCGGAGTTGCCGAATGCTGAAACGAGAGAGGCAATTAAGGAAGTGCAAAGAATGAAAGCTGATCCTGCACTTGGTAAGACATATACCGATGTGGATGCTATGATGGAGGATCTGTTAGCATGAAGTACAATATAAGACCAACAACAAAATTTCAGAAAGATTTGAAACGAGTTCAGCGCCGGGGATATGATCTTTCTTTGCTGACTGAGGTTATCAGAAAGCTTGCTGACGGAGAACCCTTGCCGGAAAAGAACAGGGATCATAGCTTGAACGGAGATTATATCGGGTGCAGAGAATGTCATGTCACCCCGGACTGGTTGTTGATTTACGAGGTATATGGCGATGATCTGATTTTGTATCTGACCAGAACGGGAACACACAGTGATTTGTTCTGAAAGGAATGAGAGAACAGTCTTTTTATAGAAAATTTAGAATCCTATCATTTGTTTAGATGTAATTCGTCTTTCTCTGTGCTATACTTTATGGTATATTTAAAAAAAATCGCTGCGGAGGAGTTATGAAGTTAAAGACCAGGCTGATCATAGCCTTTTTTGTTATTATTCTGGTTCCTTTTTTTTTGTTTGCACTGGCCTTTTTCGGATTCAGCCGGTATCAGGTCCGGCTGGTTGAGGAGAGCTACGGCGTTCCCATGTCTATTGAAGACCTTTCGGATTCCATGCAGGTGATCGGGAAATCAACCCAAACGACGTTTGAAAAGATGAAAGAGCAGGCTGCCCGGAACGCAGACCGTTTTCTTGACAGGGATTATCTGGATGAACTGAACGACAGTCTGACCAGCAGATATTCCTGGCTTCTGGTCAGAATTGACGACAAGCTCTACTATAACGGACTTGGAAAGAATGTGGATGATCTGTTCCGGGAACTGCCAGTGTTCCGTGCGTTCAGCAGCGCGCCGGACGGAGGCTCCTATATCGGAAAAAATATTGAGGCGTTCGTAAAACAGCTGGATGTCGAGTTTGACGACGGAAAACAGGGAAGCATCTTTATTGTATCTTCTGTCGGAAATCTTCTTATGCATACGAGCAATCTTGTCCGCGAACTGATCCTGTCGGTGGTCGTGATTCTGATCTTTACAGCGGCGCTTATGGTAATCTGGATCTATGCGGGGATCTATACACCGCTGAATATACTCAGTGAGGCGACGTACCGGATCAAAAATGAGGATTTTGATTTCCAGATTGAGGTGAAGGGAAAGGATGAACTCAGCGAGCTCTGCCGGGATTTTGACGATATGCGCCGCCGTCTGAAGGAGCAGACCGAGCAGAAGGAAGCTTTTGACCGCCAGAGCAAGGAACTGATCAGCAATATTTCTCATGATCTGAAGACGCCGATCACGGCAGTCAAGGGGTACGTGGAGGGTATTATGGACGGCGTGGCGGACACGCCGGAGAAAATGGACCGCTATATCCGCACAATTTACATCAAGGCGAACGATATGGACCGGCTGATCAATGAACTGACATTCTACTCCAACATTGAGACGGACCGGATCCCTTATACGTTCAATCGAATCAATGTTGCGGAGTATTTTGACGACTGCGCGGAGGATGTCGGGCTGGAACTGCGGGAGAAGGAGATATCATTTTCCTATATCAACACGGTCGAGACGGAGGTTCAGATCATCGCGGACGCGGAGCAGCTTAAGCGTGTGATCAACAATATTATCAGCAATTCCGTCAAATATATGGACAAGCCCAGAGGAAGCGTCGAGATCCGGGTGAAGGACGTCGGCGACTTTGTTCAGGTGGAGATTGAGGACAACGGCAAGGGGATTCCGACTAAGGAGCTGACGAATATTTTCGACCGTTTTTACCGTACGGACGCTTCAAGAAATTCAGCGCAGGGAGGCAGCGGGATCGGTCTCTCGATTGTGAAGAAGATCATAGAGGATCACGGAGGCAGAATCTGGGCGAACAGCAGGGTCGGCCAGGGAACAACGATGTGTTTTGTTATCAGAAAATATCAGGTAAATGTGGAGGCAGGGCAATAATGAGCAGGATTTTGATTGTGGAAGACGAAGTGGCGATTGCGGATCTTGAGAAGGATTATCTGGAGCTTTCCGGATTTCAGGTGGAGATTGAAAATTCCGGGGAGAGCGGGCGCAGACGTTCGCTGGAAGAAGATTTTGATCTGATTATTCTTGATCTGATGCTGCCGGAAGTGGACGGATTCGAGATATGCCGTCAGATCAGGGAGAAGAAGAATATTCCGGTTATTATGGTATCCGCAAAAAAGGATGATATCGACAAGATACGCGGACTGGGACTCGGCGCGGATGATTATATGACGAAGCCGTTCAGCCCGAGCGAGCTTGTCGCGCGCGTCAAGGCGCATCTGGCCCGGTATGAACGTCTGGTCAACAGCAATGTGCAGGAGAATGATATTGTGGAAATCCGCGGAATCCGGATCGACAAGACAGCGCGCCGCGTTTGGGTCAACAATGAAGAGAAGAATTTTACCACAAAGGAGTTTGACCTGCTCACGTTTCTTGCGCAGAATCCGAACCATGTCTTTACGAAGGAAGAGCTGTTCCGTGAGATTTGGGATATGGAATCGGTCGGGGATATTGCGACTGTCACGGTTCATATCAAGAAGATCCGCGAGAAGATTGAGAAGCAGTCGTCCAAACCGCAATACATAGAAACGATCTGGGGCGTAGGGTATCGCTTCAAACTTTAAACGGGAGGAAATGACGCAAAAGCCAGGAAAATACCACTGTTTCGGGGAAAGTGAATATTTATACATAAAAGTGGACAGAATGATGTGAAACGTTTCATATAGCGGATTGGAACTAATTCGGGAGGGGGGATTCTATGGCTCTGTATGCGATCGGGGATCTTCATCTTTCTTTTTCGGCCGGTAAATCGATGGATATGTTTGGACGGGAATGGAAGAATCATGAGAGGAGAATTGAGAAGAACTGGAGGAAAAAGATCAGAGAACAGGATACCGTAGTGATTACAGGGGATCATTCCTGGGGAAAGAAACTTCAGGACTGCGAGGAGGATTTCGCGTTCATCGAATCCCTGCCTGGACGGAAGATCCTGCTGCGCGGCAACCATGATATGTTCTGGGATGCAAAGAAGACCCAGAAGCTCAATGATCTGTACCAGGGACGGCTGTACTTTCTTCAGAACAATTATTTTGTCTATGAAGATTATGCGTTGGTCGGAACGAAGGGATACTGTTATGAGGGCAAGGATACCATGGAGCATTATGAAAAGATCATGGCGCGGGAAATGGGGCGCCTGAAAGAATCATTTGAGGCTGCTGTCTCAGATGGTTACAAAAAGTTTCTGATGTTTCTGCATTATCCACCCACCAGCATCGGGGAGAGAAGAAGCGGATTTACCATGATGGCTGAATATTACGGGGCAGAGCAGGTGATCTACTCGCACTGTCATGGAAGGGACCGCTGGCAGGACAGTTTTATCGGGAAAGTCAATGGAATTGAGTACCGGCTGGTGTCATCGGACTATCTGCGGTTCAATCCGGAGAGGATACTTAAGTGATATACGCTCCGCGAGGGTGCTGCGCGCCAGTGACGCGTGTTTAGCACCGGTTCTAAGTGCCAGTGGCACTCGTTTAGAACAGACCGAAACGAAGTGGAGAGAGAGGGGATTCGGAGCCGAAGATGTCTGCTGACGCAGACCTGAATCCCGCATGCAAAACTTGCAAGAGAATTTTGAAAAGAAAGATCAGTCAGGGAGGAGGAAGGAATTATGAACAGAACAGATGAACCGGATATAAAACAGATGATTCTGTACGAAGACAGGGATATCCTTGTGTGCCATAAGGCAGCAGGCCTTCCCGTGCAGAGTGCGGGAGTCGGGACAAAGGATCTGGAGAGTATCCTGAAGAATTATCTCAAGGAAAAGCAGCAGGCGGAACAGGGAAATAAAACGGGAGAGGACCGCTCTGTTCGTGCTGATGTGCAGAAAGTACCATATCTTGGAATAATCCACCGCCTTGACCAGCCGGTGGAAGGGGTTCTCGTCTTTGCCAAAAATAAAAAAGCGGCGGCCGGGCTTTCACGCCAGATGTCCGGAGGCATGTGGAAAAAAGAGTATCTGGCTGTGTGCTGTGTGGATAACGTTTCGGAATCCGGGGATAACGTTCGAAATCTGTCCGGGGGTTCCGGTGCGTGGGCCGGGTCTGTCTCAGCAGGGACTTCTGAATCCGGTTCTGAAGAAAAGGTGAAGAAGAATGATGAAGAAAGCAGCGTGCAAAAAAGAGAGATCCGCCTGACTGACTGGATGAGAAAGGAAGCGCGCATCAATACTTCCGCCATAGTTTCACAGGATACGCCCGGGGCGAAAAAGGCAGAACTGGATTACTGTGTTCTGCAGAGACGGACAGTCCGGGGAAAAGAATATGTTCTGGTCCGGATTCATCTTCTGACGGGTCGTCATCACCAGATCAGGGTGCAGATGGCGAATGCGGGGCTTCCGCTGTACGGAGACCGGAAATACAATGTCAGGTGGCAGGAGTACCGAATACCGGAATACGACAGCCAAGCGGGAACCGGTCTGAAGCTCTGCGCGTCGAAACTGGCCTTTAAGCATCCCGGTACCGGGAAAGAGATGCAGTTTGAAATAACCCCTCTGTTTGCTGAAAATTTTTTAAAATTATGTATTGACTGAGCCAATATAGAATGTTAAAATATTATCAATCTAAGAAAGGAGCATATAGAAGCTGACGTATGTTGGTCTTTGCGCTGCAAATATATGACGATTCATTACTCGCAGGAATCAGATAGCGGGTATAAAAGAAAAGACGCCGAACCATACTACCTATAGCAAACGACAAAAATATTTGCCGTTTGCTATAAACCCTCCGGGGGATGCGCACGAATTTGAAGCGGAAAACTGCCGCCTGAGCGGCGCAAATTCGGCGCAGGGAACGAGCAAAACGAAAATCGTTTTGTCGTTCCCTATAATAAAAATGTCCTGCTGCACAAAAGGAGATTTCAGAATCTTCTGTGCAGGAACAGCAGGCATGATGCAGAGGTGTGGTTCGGATGACAGAGGGAAGAAAATTACTTACAGTGACAGGAGTTACGTTGGCAGTTTATTTTGCAGTGAAATACCTGCTGCCTTATGTGATTCCTTTTTTTATTGCATATTTTCTGGTGCATCTTTTGAATCCTTTGACGGAGAAGATCCGGAAAAAGCTGCCGTGGAAGAAGGAGATCATCGTCTCGGTGCTGCTGGTTTTTCTGCTGGCTTTGTGCACCTGGCTTTTTTATTGTCTGTACTGTATGCTGATGGGACAGATCCGCAAGGTGGCGCTTAATTTTGATTATTACTATGACTGTTTCTGCGGCATTGTGGATCAGTGCTGCTGTATGGCGCAGAAGAGTCTGGGGATGGATGTAGGTGAGGTCAGAAAGTTTGTTTACACAAGTCTGGATCACGCGACGGACCAGTTTCGGGTCTATATCGTCCCCGGAGTGGCAAAGTACTCCGTTCTTTATCTGAAGAAACTGGCGGATCTTGCCATATTTCTGCTGATACTGTTTGTCTCTGTAATCCTGCTGATGAAAGACTATGATGAGATGCATGAGAAACTTTCTCAGTATGCTTTCTATAAGCATGTAAACCGGATTACCGGCCGCATGTGGAAGCAGGGAGGCATGTACATGAAGGCACAGATGATCATCATACTGATTATCATCGTGATCTGTACAGCCGGGTTGTGGATTCTCGGAAATCCATACTTTCTTCTGCTGGGAATTATTATCGGTCTGACGGACGCTCTTCCATTTGTCGGGACGGGGACGCTGCTGATACCGCTGGCCGTCTATGAGCTTTTTATGAGAGATTTTAAGCTGGCAGCAGGATATGTTTTTCTGTTTCTTGTGACCTATGTGACGAGAGAATTTCTGGAACCGAAACTGATCGGGTCAAAACTGGGCGTGTACCCGTTTGTGATGGTGGTCGTCGTGTACGCGGGGCTGTATCTTTACGGGACAGCGGGAGTCTTTCTGGGACCGGTCACGCTGCTTCTTGTGACGGAGATCGTGCGGGAGATTTACGGAGAAGCAGATGAAGAGGAAGAAGGCACGGAGGAAAAGAAACTGTATGACATCTGAGAAGTCCCGAATCAGCATAAACGGAAGAAAACGTTACAGTTCACTCCCTTGCAGGTCGTGAACGTAACAACGCTTCGCGATGCACAGAAATGCCACTTTCGTGGCATTTCGCGCCTCAGACCTCGGGATTTCCGCGCAAAATGTGCGAAAATCACCTCGAACTCAGTGGACGAGTGAACTGTAACAAGAAAACACAAAAAAATTTGAAAATGACAGAAGTTTACGGATGTTTTGTCCTGAACATTTGTAATTTGAATAATAATGTTCGTTATTTAGTACAAGAATGATGTAAAATATTATCCAGAATATCCAAGAATTAGTGGACAGATTGCTCAAAATACATTAAGATAGTACATGTGAGCCGCAGTTTTTGTACGGCGGTTCAAGGATTTCCGCTGATTTTGCGGATAATTATCAGAGAATTCAGTTTTTTATATTCGGGAGGCGCGTTTCATGAAAAATTATAATCAGATCGGACGGTCTCTTGCAATGATCACGCAGCTCGGGATCAGTATGCTGGCGCCGGTGGTGCTGTGTGTGTTTATCGGGGACTGGCTGGACCGCAGATTCGGATGGTCTGTCACGGCAGTTCTTCTGATTCTAGGTATCATGGCGGGGGCGAGGAATACCTGGCTTCTGATGAAAGATGCGGGAGGAATCACTTCAGGGAGGAAGAAGCATGAAAAAGATCAATCAGACTCTGTTTGAGCTGATTATCGGAATACTGATTTCAGGATTTCTGGTCTGGCTGCTGTCTATGCTGGTCACGGGACCGGATGCTTCGTTCGCGGCTTCCTACGCAGCGGGCGTAGCGACGGCAATCCTGCTGTCAATTCATATGTACCGTTCAATTGACCGCGCCTTGGACATGGAGCCGGGCGACGCGGAAAAATATATGAGAAAGACATATCTTGTCAGAACGCTGATCATCTTTGCCGCGGCAGGCATTGTCTGCTGGATCGACCAGGAGGACATCATAGCGGTATTTCTGGGAATTTTATGTCTGAAGTTTGGAGCTTTTCTTCAGCCGCTGACAAGCCGGCTGCTGAAGAAGAAATGAAGCTGCCGGCTTGGATGAAAGCCCACGGGGCGCTTTGGCCGGTGCCGGACGTGCGCCGCCAGCGCACAGCATCTCTGCACAGAGATTGAGCTTTCACAGTACCTTATTGAAATTTCAGGGAAAGGAGGATGTAACGTGGAGACTGCAAATTTGCTGGCATCCTCAGGTTCGGATGCAGGTTTTATGATTCAGGGTCTGTTCAGCTACAAACTGTTCGGACAGACGTTCTGGATCACGACAACGCATGTCAGTATCCTGATCGTCATGATTATCATACTGATCTTTGCAGTTGCTGCACGGATAAAGATCAGCCATGCCGAAGAGTATCCGACAGGATTTCAGAATGTGGTAGAGATGATCGTCGAGATGCTTGACAATATGGTTGAGAGCAACATGGGTGTCCATGCGAAAAAATTCCGGAACTACATCGGAACGATCTTTATCTTTATTTTTATAAGCAACATATCCGGTCTGGTCGGACTAAGGCCGCCTACGGCAGATTACGGCGTCACGCTCCCGCTCGGACTGATCACGTTCTCGCTGATCCAGTTCAACAATATCAAGTATAACAAATTCGGGGCGTTTACGGATCTGTTCAAGCCGCTGCCGTTCCTGTTCCCGATCAACCTGATCGGAGAGGTCGCGGTGCCATTCTCACTGTCGCTGCGTCTGTTTGGCAACGTTTTGTCGGGAACAGTTATGATGTCCCTGATCTATTCGCTGCTTTCGAACATCGCAATCGGATGGACAGGATTCCTGCATATTTACTTTGACCTGTTCTCGGGTGCGATACAGACGTATGTGTTCTGTATGCTGACGATGGTATTTGTGTCGCAGAAGATGCCTTCGGAGGAGTAGACCAGACAGAAAACCGGCAGTAAATCAGCCGCAGGAGATGAATTGCCGGAAACAGATTTAATGACAGTAAAGAAAAAACAAAATCATCATAAGGAGGAAATCACAATGGAAGGAATCACAAACGAAGGTTTAGTATTGGCTTGTTCGGCAATTGGCGCGGGTCTTGCCCTGATCGCGGGCGTTGGTCCTGGTGTAGGCCAGGGTATCGCGGCAGGTCATGGCGCTTCAGCAGTCGGAAGAAACCCGGGAGCCAGAGGAGAAATTACCTCCACAATGCTTCTTGGCCAGGCAGTTGCAGAGACGACAGGTCTTTACGGACTTGCTATCGCTTTTATCCTCTTATTCGCAAATCCGCTGATCGGAAGGCTTTAAGAAGAGCTTGTTTGTAAAAATACAGTGCGAAAGGAGGCGAAATCTTGGAACGATTATTCAATCTTGACCCCCAGCTGCTGCATGACGCGGTATTACTGGCGATCGCTGTGTTCGTCATGTTCACCCTTCTGTCTTATCTTCTGTTCAATCCGGCCAGGGACATGCTCAAAAAGCGTCAGGAACGCGTGAAGAACGACATTGATTCCGCTGAGAAGGCAAGAGAAGAAGCGCAGAAGCTTAAGGAAGATTACGAAAACAGGATCCGCAATATCCATAAAGAAGAAGACGCGATCTTAAGCGACGCGAGAAAGCGCGCATTAGATAATGAAGCGAAAATTCTGGAACAGGCGAAGGCTGAGGCAGCAGGCATCATTGCCCGCGCGAACCATCAGATCGAGCTTGAGCGGAAGAAAGCGGAAGATGATATCAAGAAAGAGATTATCACGGTCGCATCCATGATTGCAGGCAAGGTAGTCAAAGAGCAGATCGACACCAGGATTCAGGATTCGTTGATAGATGAGACGTTGAGAGAGATAGGAGATCAGACATGGCAAAGCTAGTATCCAAAACCTATGGGGATGCGCTGTTCGGCCTTGCCGTGGAGGAGAACCGGGTGGATGAGTTTTCGGAGGAAGTGGCGGTTATCCGTCAGGTCCTCGCGGACAATCCGGAATTTGAGAAGATCCTGGTTCACCCCGAGATTCCCAAGGAACATAAACTCGATCTGGTTGAGAAGGTTTTCAAGGGACAGGTGTCCGACGACCTCACAGGTTTTCTGAGAATCGTGGTAACGAAGGGAAGATATAAAGACTTACCGGCAATTTTTGCGTATTTTACGGCAAAAGTTAAGGAATACAACAAAACGGGAGTTGCGGAGGTCATATCCGCGGCGCCGCTTAACGGTGAGCAGAAGAAGAAAATCGAACAGAAGCTTCTGGATACGACCCGTTACGAGACAATGGAGATCGAATACAAGGTGGATGAAGGAGCCATCGGCGGCCTTGTGATCCGCATCGGAGACAGGATCGTGGACAGCACGATACGCAGCAAGCTTGCGGCTCTGACGAGAAACCTTATGAAGATCTCATTGGAAGCGGAGTTAAATTGATCCCAGTCTCTGTGCGGGAGAGCGAAGCATGCGGCAGGCTGAGAGTTTTCAGTTGACAGAAATTCTGCGGCAGGCGGGAGCGGATTCAAATATTTCAGTGGATTTGGAGTTTCTATCCGGAAGCCTCCGTGACAGAGAACATAAAAGTTTAGACGGGAAAGAAGGTGTGTTGTTCTCATGAATTTGAGACCAGAGGAAATAAGTTCTGTGATTAAAGAGCAGATCAAAC
>CANQUH010000063.1 GCA_947626965.1 uncultured Lachnospiraceae bacterium | reverse complement strand
TACGGCATGAAGACGACGGCGATTGTCACCATGGCGGAAGTGGTTGAGCATCTGTACGGCAGAGAGTATAAAGGAAAAGTTATCATCGATGATGCGGTGAAGGCCGCGATTGAGCGGTATTATGAGCAGTACGGGGCAAAATAGAAACGGATCGCATTTTTTGGAGGTATTGGAATGAGTGAAAAGACGTACAAATCAATCAGGAACACGGCAGTCAGTAATCTTGTGATGGGGATTCTCGCGCTGCTGTCAGGGATTGTGATGGGAGTACTGCTGATCATCAGCGGTGCGAAGCTCCTGCGGAACAAGAGCGGCCTTATGATCTGACCGGTTTTCCGGAAAATTTCCGGAATCCGGATGACGTATAATTTATGCGGGACAGCATCTGGCCGGCAGGATTAATACAACGCTGCATTAATTTTGGAGTGACAGGTATATATGGGAGGACAGGCGTATGGCAAAACAGCCGGTTTACTCTTTTACGGAGGAGAAACATTCACGTAACGGGATCATAGCGGCATCGCTGGGAGGCGGATCTCTTGTGACGCTTCTGGCGCTGGTGCTGCTCTCTGTTTTTATGAAGGGGGAGGCGCCTTACTGGAGCGGAGCATTCGGTTTTATGGGGATCGCTATGTCCGTCTGCGGGCTTTCCTATGGTTTTACGAGCTTTCACGATGAATGTAAATATGGATTTTTCTGTAAGTTCGGGACACTGCTGAGTGCCGCCGCGATTGCGATATGGTTTTTTGTCGTGTGTATCGGACTTGCGGGCTGACAGACTAAACAGGAAAACGGGAAAGGAAGATTTTTATGGAACAGACAATGGCTGGCAACGACAGCCTGAAGGAGCGACACAGCCTTGCTGTGGAGCGGATTCGCCAGATCGGCATGGAGGAGACCGTAAAGGGAGCCTGCTGCGATTATTTCAGAACCGTGGCAAGCTTCCTTCTTTTGACGGAGGAGCTCTGGGATACGGTGGAGAGCGGGAAGCTTGACGCATACAGCCTGGAACAGCACAGGGAGCTGAATACCAGACTGTACGAGGATATTCTGCCCCAGAATTATGGACACAGCTACGGCAATCCGGCCTATGCGGTGGAAAAGCTTGGGGAGGTGTACGGAAAAATCCTGAGCTTTTTGTATACGGAGCTGAGAGGACTGATCGTCTACGCGTTTGAGCAGAGGCTTGAGGAGATGGTCGTCCATCTGGAGCTTTTCATTGAGATTTACAACTGCTTTGAGCAGCAGGAGGCTCCGGAATACCGGGAAATTCAGCAGATCGTTTACTGGTTTGTGAGTGATTACAGTGAACTGTTTGCCGCGCGCCGGGTTCGCGAGTCGGTGGATCCGTCTCTGGACTTTGCGGTGCGGATCATTATGGATTCTGATCTTACAGATCTGAGATATCTCTACCGGTACGGGGAATATGTCTCGGAGAACGAGATTAAGATGGCGCAGTTCATGAATACTCTGACGGAAGAAGAAATATGCGCGATGGCGGATACCTGTACGGAAGGTTTCCGGATTGGATTTATCGTTGACGGGAAAGATCTCTCGATCAAAAATACAGTCAATATCCGGTATCAGCTCGGCTTTGAGCGGATGGTGCGCAGGATGATTCAGAATTTCGAGAAGATGGGGCTTTCCCCTGTAATCTACCGCTATGCGGTGAGCACGGTAAACAAGAAGCAGCATATGCGTCTCGGCTATACGGGAGCGGTTCCGAACAAGCAGTTTGATTATGACCACAAGGCGGATCGGGCCATTTATTTTGACAAAAAGTTTATGGAACGGAAGCTTGGCGTTATGCGGACCGCCTACGAGGAGTACAAAAAGCTGGCGAACAAGCACGCGGGGCCGGCTGTCGTGGAGGTTTTCGGGGAAATACCGTTTATTCCGGAGACAAAGAAAGAAGCGTACCGTCTTTCCGAGAAACAGCAGCAGCTTTCTGTCGCGATGGACAGTGAAGTGACGCAGCTTACAAATCAGTATATTATCGGAAAAGAACGTGGTTTTACGGTCATCGCGTTCCCGGTTCCGGAAATCGGGCCGGATTTTGAATCGATCTTCCGCGATACGATCCGGATCAATACGCTGGATTATCAGCTGTATCAGAGGATCCAGCAGACGATCATCAATACACTGGATACGGGTGTGGCGGCTCATATCAAAGGCTGCGGCGCGAACCGGACGGATCTTACCGTCGCGTTTGCCGCGCTGGAGGATAGGACGAAGCAGTCTCTGTTTGAAAACTGCGTCGCGGATGTCAACATCCCGGTGGGCGAGGTGTTTACGTCGCCGCGCCTGAAAGGGACGAACGGTGTTCTCCATGTGAGCCAGGTTTATCTCGGGGAACTGAACTACCAGGATCTTGCGCTGACCTTTACCGATGGCATGGTAACGGACTACAGCTGCGGCAATTTTGACACGCAGGAGGAGAACCGGGCGTATATCAGTGAGAATGTTTTGTTCCATCATGACACGCTGCCGCTTGGGGAATTTGCGATCGGCACTAACACGACGGCCTACGCGATGGCCAGACGCTACGGGATCGCGGACCGGCTGCCGATTCTGATCGCCGAGAAGATGGGACCGCATTTTGCGGTCGGAGATACCTGTTTTTGCTGGCAGGAGGACATGCCGGTCTATAATCCGGATCATAAGGAAATCATCGCGCGGGACAATGAGATATCGATGCTTCGAAAAGAAGATCCGGCGAAGGCGTATTTCGGCTGTCATACGGACATCACGATCCCGTATGAGGAGCTTGGACTGCTTGAAGTGATCCGGGAGAATGGAGAGAGGATTCCGATCATCCAGAACGGGAGGTTTGTGCTGCCGGGAACGGAGGAACTGAATGAACCGCTGGAATAAAAACAGGCGGAAGCATTGACAATCCCGGAGTTACCAAGTAGAATAAAAAACCGTATAAAGAGTTGAAAAGGCAGGGTATTTCAGCGTCACAAAAGCAAAGGAGAGGATACGATGGCGAAGGTTGGTATTGTGATGGGCAGCGATTCGGACATGCCTGTGATGAGCAAGGCGGCGGATATGCTGGAGAAATTTGGTATTGAATATGAGATGACAATTATTTCGGCGCACCGCGAGCCGGATGTGTTTTTTGAGTACGCGAAGACAGCGGAGGAAAGAGGCCTGAAGGTGATTATCGCGGGAGCCGGCATGGCGGCGCATCTGCCGGGTATGTGCGCGGCGATCTTTCCGATGCCGGTAATCGGAATTCCCATGCATACGACGTCGCTGGGAGGGCGGGATTCCCTCTACTCGATTGTGCAGATGCCGTCCGGAATCCCGGTGGCGACGGTGGCGATCAACGGCGGCGCGAATGCAGGCATCCTTGCCGCGAAGATTCTCGCGGTTTCCGATCCGGCGCTTCTGCAGAAAGTGAAGGATTACGCGGCGGAGCTGAAGAGCCAGGTGGAGGCGAAGGACGCGAGACTTAAGGAAGTCGGATACAAGGCATATTGATCAGGCAGTTCTGTTCGGGGCAGGTTTACCGGCATGAAACGAAACGGGGAGGATCATGCCCGCGCGGCATGTTCTGTTTTGCCCTGCCGGGAATCGAATCTGCACGGGAGCAGAAAGAAAGAGCAGATACAGTCGTATAAATTGAGGAGGAGACGTATGGATTATAAGAAAGCAGGCGTTGACATCGAGGCTGGCTACAAATCTGTGGAGCTGATGAAAAGGCATATCGCGAAGACGATGCGCAGTGAGGTGCTGACGGGAATCGGCGGATTCTCGGGCGCGTTTTCCATGAAGCCGTTCTGTGATATGGAAAATCCGACGCTGGTGTCCGGCACGGACGGCGTCGGGACGAAGCTGAAACTTGCGTTTATACTGGATAAGCATGATACGATCGGGATCGACTGCGTGGCAATGTGCGTAAACGATATTGCGTGCGCGGGCGGCGAGCCGCTGTTTTTCCTCGATTATATTGCGTGCGGCAAGAATTATCCGGAAAAAATCGCGCAGATCGTGAGCGGCGTGGCGGAAGGCTGTACGCAGGCAGGGGCTGCTCTGATCGGAGGCGAGACAGCCGAACATCCGGGACTTATGCCGGAGGATGAGTATGATCTGGCCGGTTTTGCGGTCGGCATTGTGGACGAGAAAGATCTGATCACCGGGAAAGATCTTGCGGCAGGCGACGTGCTGCTCGGAATCGCTTCCTCCGGTGTGCACAGCAACGGATTCTCGCTGGTGCGCAAAGTCTTCCCGATGGACCGGGAGTCTCTCGATACGTACTATGAGGAACTTGGAACGACGCTCGGGGAAGCGCTTCTGGCGCCGACAAAGATCTATGTCAGAGCGCTGCGCAGCGTGAAGGAGAGCGGCGTGCGCATCAAGGGCTGCAGCCACATTACAGGCGGCGGTTTTCAGGAGAATGTGCCGCGCATGCTTCCGGAGGAAGGACTGCGCGCGGTGATCAGAAAAGACAGCTACAAAGTTCCGGCAATTTTCCGGATGCTTGCAGAGCGCGGGGAAATTGCGGAAGATATGATGTATAACACTTACAACATGGGAATCGGCATGGTGGTGGCGGTTGACGCCGCGGATGTGCAAAAGGCAAAGGCCGCGATCGAGGCGGCGGGCGAGACCGTCTATGTGATCGGCCAGATTGAGTCAGGAGAAAAAGGAGTTACGTTATGCTGAGAGTAGCGGTGCTTGTATCAGGCGGAGGAACGAACCTCCAGGCAATCCTTGACGCGGTCGCGGACGGCACGATTCAGGGTGCCGAGGTTGTGAAGGTGATCAGCAACAACACGAACGCCTATGCGCTGACGCGGGCCAGAAACGCGGGGATTCCGGCAGAGTGCGTTACCAGGAAGATGTATCCTGTCCCGGAAGAGTTTGACCGCGCGCTGCTTGCGACGATTCAGTCGAGCAGCGCGGATCTGGTCGTGCTGGCGGGCTGTCTGGTGGTCATGCCGCAGCTGATTGTCGACGCGTATCCGAATCGGATTATCAATATTCATCCAGCTCTGATCCCGTCTTTCTGCGGCCAGGGCTATTATGGACTGAAGGTGCACGAGAAAGTGCTGGAACGCGGTGTGCGCGTGACCGGGGCGACCGTTCATTTTGTGGACGGAGGCACGGATACGGGGCCGATTCTCCTTCAGAAGGCCGTGGAAGTCCGGGAGGGAGATACGCCGGAGATTCTGCAGCGCAGGGTCATGGAGGAAGCCGAATGGAAGCTTCTTCCGCGGGCAATCTCGCTGATCGCGGCGGGACGCGTGCAGGTGAAGGATGGCAGGGCATATATCAGGTAAGATATGGAGGAGTAAAATGAAGGTTTTAATTGTGGGAAGCGGCGGAAGAGAGCACGCGATCGCGTGGAAGGTGGCGCAGAGTCCGAAGGTGGATAAAATCTACTGTGCGCCGGGAAATGCCGGGATTGAAGAGTATGCGGAATGTGTCAATATCAAGGCGATGGAGTTTGAACGTCTGGCGGCGTTTGCAAAAGAAAAGGAAATTGATCTGACGGTGGTCGGTATGGATGATCCTCTTGTGGGAGGAATCGTCGATGTTTTTGAGGCGCAGGGACTCCGGGTATTCGGACCGCGCAGAAATGCCGCGATTCTGGAAGGATCCAAGGCGTTTTCCAAGGATCTGATGAAGAAGTACGGGATCCCGACGGCAGCGTACGAGAATTTTGACGACGCGGACGCGGCGCTCGCTTATCTTGAGACCGCGAAGTTCCCGATCGTCCTCAAGGCGGACGGTCTGGCGCTCGGCAAGGGCGTTCTGATCTGTGAGACGCTGGAGGATGCAAAAGCGGGCGTACGTGAGATCATGACGGATAAGAAATTCGGCGAGGCGGGCAGCAGGATGGTCATCGAAGAGTTTCTGACCGGCCGTGAGGTATCGGTACTTTCCTTTGTGGACGGAAAGACGATCAAGCCGATGACCTCCGCGCAGGATCACAAGCGCGCGGGCGATGGCGATACCGGACTGAACACGGGCGGCATGGGCACATTTTCTCCGAGCCCGTTCTATACGAAAGAAGTGGATGACTTCTGCCGGAAATATATCTATCAGCCGACGGTTGACGCAATGGCGGCTGAAGGGCGCGAGTTCAAGGGGATCATTTTCTTTGGGCTTATGCTGACGGCGGACGGTCCGAGAGTGCTGGAGTACAACGCACGTTTCGGGGATCCGGAAGCGCAGGTGGTTCTGCCGCGCATGAAGACGGACATTGTGGATGTATTTGAAGCATGCATTGACGGAACGCTGGATCAGATCAATATGGAATTTGAAGACAATGCCGCCGTCTGTGTCGTGCTTGCCTCGGACGGTTATCCGGTCAGCTATCAGAAAGGATTTCCGATCAGCGGCCTGGAGACATTTAAAGACAAGGACGGCTACTATGTGTTCCATGCGGGGACGGCGAAAAATGAAAAGGGCATCGTCACAAACGGAGGACGTGTTCTCGGGGTAACAGCCAAGGGAGAAGATCTGAAGGCAGCCCGTCAGAACGCGTATGAGGCGGTTAAGTGGATTGATTTTGAGAATAAATATTACAGGAACGATATTGGAAAAGCCATTGACGAAGCCTGAGGAGGAGTGTATGAACAGGAAAGTATGTGGATGGAAGAAGACAGTGCTGTTTATCTGTCTGATAACATGGATCTGCAGCATGACAGTGTCTGCGGACGGACTTTCGGGTGATAACTCTCTGTCTACCCTGGGGCTTCTGGTGGAAGGCGCGACGGTGACGCCGGAATTTGAATACAGCACGATTGAGTACAATGTGACCGTTCCGGCGGGCACACAGGAGATTGTTCTGGATCCGGTCACTTCCAATCCGAATGCGGAGATCGTTTCCATCACGGGAAGGGAACTGACCAACGGGGAAGGCACAGTGGTTATTACCGTGCGGGCGGAGAACGGCTCCGAGTGCGGATATTATCTGTATGTGACTTCTGAGGCCGCCGCTCCAGAGCCGGCGCCGCAGCCGGTGACGGAAAAGGAGACGCAGCCCCCGACAGAAAAAGAGACAGAACCGGAAACGGAAGATCCGCGTTATGTGCGGGTTGACAGAAATTCTCTCGAAGAAGCGGAGAAGACGATTGAGACGCTGAAAACGGAAACGGCAAGTTACCGGGACCGTCTTCGCCTGCTGATTAAAATCCTTTACGGAATGATTGCCTTCTGCGTGGTGCTGCTTTTTGTGGTGATTAATCTGATTCTGAAAAAGAAGGATCTCAAGGCGGAGATGAGAGAGTATGCGGCATATGGTTATCCTCCTGTAAATGAGGGAGGGCAGTTCCCGGAGGAAGGCGGCGGTCCATCTCAGGGAGAGATACCTTACGGATATGACGGATACGATGTTCCGGAAGACCACGGTCATTCCGCGGCAGACTATGCGCCGATGGACGGAGAGAACGAGAATTACGGACAGGAATACGGGGAGTACAGCCCGGAGAATGTTTCCGGACAGGGGCAGGAGGATTATAATCTGAGCGATGTCCCTGATCAGGGAGCTGCCGGAGAGCCGGAAAAAACGGTGCAGACGGAACCGCAGAGTGGGGAAGTGCCGGAGGGAGAGATTCTTCCGCAGGAGAATCAGAAACAGGAGACCGCGATGAGGGACGATCCGGCAGAGGTTCCAAAGCCTTCAAAGGCGAAGCGGAGATCCCGGAAGATGCCGGAGTACCGCGAACCGCAGCCATCGCCGGAATATCAGCCGCCGGGACACAAATCCGGGAAAAAAGATGTCGAGATTACAATGATCGACTTGTAAAAGACATAAAAGGCTTTCCGAGTTTCGGGAAGCCTTTCTCGGTGGCTGCGGTTTTGTCTGCCGCACAGACTACTTGACAGAATAAAGCACCTGTTATATTATACATATAACAAATGAGGAGGCGGTAATGTATGCTGATAGAAATCGATTTTCAGAGCGAGGAGGCCATCTATATGCAGCTGCACAACCAGATCATTCTGGGAATAGCGACTGCGGTCATTCAGGAGGGAGACGTTCTGCCGTCTGTCAGACAGCTTGCGGAAGACATCGGAATCAATATGCATACGGTAAACAAGGCCTATGCGGTTCTGCGTCAGGAAGGGTTTGTGACAATTGACAGGCGCAAGGGGGCTGTGATCGCCCTGGATGTTGACAAGGCGAAAGCGCTCGCCGAGATGAGAAATCAGCTCAGTGTGATCCTTGCGAAAGGATGCTGCAAAAATATTTCCCGCTCGGAAGTACACAAGCTGGTGGATGATATATTTGAAGATTTTCAGGAATAAAAAAGAAGCGTCTGCGGATCTGCTTTTGGAGTAATTCCGCAGAACACAGGAGGGTTTCAGATGCAGAATGATTATACGGAGAGCGCCCTGCGTGCGCAGAAGCTTGCAAAACAGGCGGCCAGGGCCTGCGGGCACAGCTATGTCGGCTCGGAGCATCTGCTGCTTGGCCTGCTTCGGGAAACGCAGGGTACCGCGAGTGTGGTGCTGCGGGAGCATCAGGTGGATGAGAAAAAGCTGGCGAGTCTGATTGAACAGCTGATTGCCCCGTCTCTTCCGGAGAAAGGGAAGGGAGAGGAAAACTGGACGCCGCGGGCGGCCCGGATCCTGAGGAACAGTGTGGAGCAGGCTTATATGTTTGACAATAAGGAGGCAGGGACGGAACATATCCTGATCGCAATTCTTGTGGATGTGGAATGTGTTGCCGCCAGACTTCTCCATACCATGGGGATCAATATTCAGAAAATGTATATGAATATTCTGGATATCATGGGAGTGACGGAGGACAAATACAAGGAACTTGCCAGAAATGCGCGTGCGGGAGAAAGCGGGCAGAGCAGTACGCCGATGCTTGACCAGTACAGCCGAGATTTGACGGAAGCGGCCGTTCTGGGGAAACTTGACCCGACGGTCGGCAGGGAGCAGGAGATTGAGCGGATTATCCAGATTCTGAGCAGAAGGACAAAGAACAACCCCTGCCTGATCGGGGAGGCCGGCGTTGGAAAGACGGCGATCGTTGAGGGACTTGCTCAGAGAATCGCGGACGACGCGGTTCCGGATCCAATGCTGGGGCGCAGAGTCGTCACGCTCGATATGGCCGGGATGGTGGCCGGTTCCAAGTACCGCGGAGAATTTGAGGAGAGAATCAAGCGTGTGATCCGCGAAGTCACGGACAGCGGAAATATTCTTCTGTTTCTCGATGAACTTCATACGATCATCGGGGCCGGAGGAGCGGAGGGAGCGATCGACGCTTCCAATATTCTCAAACCGGCTCTTGCGCGGGGAGAAGTACAGCTCATCGGGGCCACGACTGTGGATGAATACCGCAAATACATTGAGAAGGACCCGGCTCTTGAGCGGAGATTTCAGCCTGTTCATGTGGAGGAACCCACGCTGGAGGAGACAAAAAAGATTCTGGAGGGTTTAAGGCCTGCGTATGAGAAACATCACAGAGTGACGATCACGGATGCGGCGATCGATGCGGCGGTCAAATTGTCCGCCCGTTATATCAATGACCGTTTTCTGCCAGACAAAGCGATCGATCTGATGGACGAGGCCTGCGCAAAACTTCAGCTGGGATCCTACCGGCTGCCGGAATCGATCAGGGTGCTTGAGGAACAGTATCATCAGGTCATGGAGGAGCGCGAAGAGGCGATACGCTCCGGGAATTTTGAGCAGGCGCAGGAATACAATCAGAAGAAGGATTCTCTGGAGAAACAGCTGGAGCAGCATAAAGCCAGAAACCGGAAGCGTTCCGCCGAGGGACGTCTTGAGGTCAGCGTGGAAGATATCGAGGCAGTCGTATCTGTCTGGACGAAGATTCCCGTGCAGAAGCTTGCGGAGCAGGAAGGGAAAAGACTGCTGAAGCTGGATAAGCTTCTTCACAAGCGTGTAATTGGGCAGGAAGAGGCGGTTCAGGCCGTGGCGCGCGCGATCCGCAGGAGCCGTTCCGGTCTGAAGAGTCCGAACCGGCCGATTGGATCATTCCTGTTTCTGGGACCGACCGGCGTTGGAAAGACCGAGTTGTCCAAAGCGCTTGCCGATACTGTGTTCGGGAGCGAACAGTCGATGATCCGTGTCGATATGTCCGAATATATGGAGAAACACAGCGTATCCAAGCTGGTAGGCTCGCCGCCCGGGTATGTAGGTTACGAGGAAGGCGGCCAGCTCAGCGAGAAGGTGCGGCGCAATCCCTATTCTGTGATTTTGTTTGACGAGATCGAGAAAGCGCATCCGGATGTGTTCAATATCCTGCTCCAGGTGCTCGATGAAGGACATATCACCGATGGACATGGCAAAAAAGTGGATTTCAAGAATACAATCCTGATTATGACTTCCAATGCCGGAGCGCAGTCGATCATCACGCCGAAACATCTCGGATTTGGAGCGGGCAGGGATGAGAAACAGAATTATGAGACGATGAAATCAAGCGTCATGGAGGAAGTCCGCAGGATCTTCAAACCGGAATTTCTGAACCGGATCGATGATATCATCGTATTCCACGCGCTTACGAAAGAACAGATCCGCGAGATCGCAGGTCTTCTGCTTTCGGAGCTTCAGGCAAGATGCAAAGAGCAGATGAATATCACGCTGAAGCTGAGCCCGGCTGTGAAGACTCAGATCGCTGAGGCGGGATTTGACGACAAATATGGAGCCAGACCGCTGCGGCGCGCGATCCAGAGCCAGGTGGAGGATATGCTTGCCGAGGAGATTCTGGCGGGCCGGGCGAAAGCCGGAGGTACGGTGCAGGTATCGGTGCATAAAGGAAAATTTACGTTCACCGCAGTCGAGGCGGAATAAACAGAAAACAGCAGCCGACAGCTGGAAGAATCAGGAAGTTGTGGGAGAAAAGGCTGGTATTATAAATGGAAGTATGTTAAAATGTGCGCAGCACGGAGTATGAGTGTTTACTGGCAAATGATAATTAAAAATCAGGAGGACAAGAAAATGTCAGCAATTAAGGAACTTATCCGGACAGAAGCAGATGGAACGCTGAGCTTTGGAGATTATGAGCTCGGAGCAAAGACAAAGCGTTCCGATTACGAGTACCAGGGAGATCTGTATAAGGTAAAGACCTATGCGGATATCACAAAACTGGAGCGCAACGGTATGTTTGTCTACGAGTCTGTTCCCGGCACGGCGGTTCATTCTTTCAGAGCTACGGAGAGCGGTGTTTCTTTTGAGGTTGAGGGACCGAAGGATGCGCAGGTGATCATCGGACTTGAGGAAGGTGCTGAATACAAAATTTACATTAATGATGTCAACATTGGAAAGATGAATGCAAAGATGGGCGGAAAGCTGTTTCTGAGTGTGGAGACAGGCGCCGCCGGAAGTATTCCTGTGAAGGTAGTGAAACTGTAAATGGCAAAAGCGAAGAGCATGTACTTCTGCCAGAACTGCGGGTTTGAGTCATCCAAGTGGATGGGACAGTGTCCCGGCTGCCGCGAGTGGAATACGTTTGCAGAGGAACCGGTCGCCGTACAGCGCGGCGGCGCGGTCTCTGTGAAAAGAGAGCGGGCCAGGCCGGTGAGGCTGACAGAGATCGAACCGGGAAAGACAGCGAGGATTTCTACGGGGATCGGTGAGCTGGACCGCGTGCTCGGCGGAGGCATCGTACAGGGTTCCCTTGTTCTGGTGGGAGGGGATCCGGGAATCGGCAAGTCCACGCTGCTTTTGCAGACCTGCCGCAATCTGGCGGCGGCCGGGAGGAAAATTCTGTATATTTCCGGGGAAGAATCTCTTCAGCAGATCAGGCTGAGAGCGGAGAGAATGGGATCGTTTGCGGATTCCCTGCATCTGCTCTGCGAGACAAACCTGGAAGATATACGGGAAGTGATTACCCGCCTTCAGCCGGAGATGGTTGTCATTGATTCCATACAGACAATGTACAGCGAAGGTCTGTCGGCGGCGCCCGGGAGCGTTTCTCAGGTGAGGGAGACAACGGGAGCGCTGCTTCAGATTGCGAAGGGGACGGATATCTCAATTTTTATCGTCGGCCATGTGACGAAAGAGGGCGTGGTGGCAGGACCGCGCGTGCTGGAACATATGGTGGACACGGTCCTGTATTTTGAGGGAGAGCGCAACGCCGCCTACCGCGTGCTGCGAAGCGTAAAGAACCGTTTTGGATCCACAAACGAGATCGGCGTTTTTGAGATGCGCGGCGACGGACTTGCGGAGGTGAAGAACCCTTCGGAATATATGCTCAGCGGCAAGCCGCAGGATGCGTCAGGATCGGTGGTCACCTGTTCCATGGAAGGGACAAGGCCGATTCTGGTTGAGGTGCAGGCGCTCGTCTGCCGTACCAGTCTGGCATTTCCGCGAAGAACAGCCACCGGAGCAGATCTGAACCGTATCAACCTTCTGCTGGCGGTGCTTGAGAAACGTGCGGGGCTTCAGTTGTCCGCATGCGACGCGTTTGTCAATCTGGCGGGCGGAATCCGGATGAATGAGCCTGCCGTCGATCTCGGGATTGTGGCGGCCGTGATGTCCAGCTACAGGGACTGTGCGGTGGATGAGAAGACCATATTTTTTGGCGAGGTGGGACTTAGCGGTGAGGTGCGCGCGGTCAGTATGGCGGAGCAGCGCGTACGCGAGGCCAGAAAGCTTGGATTTGGGAGAGCTGTTCTGCCTGAGGTCTGCCGCCGGACAGCGGAGCGGGTGGAAGGAATCCGTATCATCGGCGTCAGCAATGTGAGGGAAGTGATGGGGCTGATCAGCGCGGGAAATCCGCGGAGACCGGCGCTTTGAAAGGCTGAATTCCCTTATCAGGAAAGCAGAAGCATAAAAATTAATTTAAGAAGAGAGCGAGACAGATAATATGAGACACGAATTCAGAAAGATAGAGCCGAAATGGCAGAAAAAATGGGAGGAAGCAGGGATTTTCCATGCGGTGGACATGGATGACAGACCGAAATTTTACGGACTGGTGGAGTTTCCGTATCCGAGCGGCGCAGGTATGCACGTCGGACATATCAAGGCTTATTCCAGCCTTGAGGTGATTTCAAGAAAGCGCAGAATGGAAGGATACAACGTACTGTTCCCGATCGGATTTGACGCGTTTGGACTTCCGACGGAGAACTATGCGATCAAGACGGGAGAGCATCCGAGAAAGATCACGGACGAGAACATTGTCAAGTTCACGAACCAGCTCAAGAAGGTTGGCTTTTCATTTGACTGGGACCGCGTGATCGATACGACGGACGAGGATTACTATAAGTGGACCCAGTGGATTTTCCTGAAAATGTTTGATGCGGGTCTTGTGTTCCGAGATACGGCGCTTGTAAATTACTGTCCGTCCTGCAAGGTTGTGCTTTCTAACGAGGACAGCCAGGGCGGCAAGTGCGATATCTGCCACAGTGATATTATCCAGAAATCCAAAGATGTCTGGTATCTGCGGATCACGCAGTACGCCGACAAGCTTCTGGAAGGGCTTGACACGGTGGATTATCTTCCGAATATCCGCCAGCAGCAGATAAACTGGATCGGCAAATCGACCGGCGCATTTGTGGACTTTAAACTTTACGGTAAGGAAGAGAGCTTCCGGATCTATACAACCAGACCGGATACGCTGTTTGGCATCACCTTCATGGTGTTCGCGCCGGAGCATCCGCTGATTGATAAATACGCGTCCGAGATCACGAACATGGATGAGATCGAGGCGTACCGCGACGAGTGCGCGAAGAAGACAGAGTTTGAGCGTACGCAGCTTGTCAAGGACAAGACGGGTGTCCGCATTCAGGGACTTTCCGCCGCGCATCCGCTGACCGGCAAGGAGATTCCGATCTACATCGCGGACTATGTCATGATGGGCTACGGCACCGGAGCGATCATGGCTGTGCCTGGACATGATACGAGAGACTATGAGTTTGCGAAAAAATTCGGCCTTGAGATCATTCCGGTCATCGAGGGCGGCAACATCGAGGAGGCCGCTTACACGGGAGACGGAAAGATGATCAATTCCGACTTCCTGAACGGCTACACGAACAAGAAGGATTCGATTGCCCGCATGATCGAGGAGCTTGAGAAGCTCGGCGTCGGCGAGGCAGGCGTGCAGTACAAGATGAAGGACTGGGCATTCAACCGTCAGCGCTACTGGGGCGAGCCGATCCCGATCATCCACTGCCCGAAGTGCGGCGTGGTTCCGGTTCCGTACGAGGAGCTGCCGCTTGTTCTCCCGCAGGTGGAGAATTTTGAGCCGGGCCAGGAGGGAGAGTCCCCGCTTGCGAAGATTGATTCCTTTGTAAACTGCACCTGCCCGAAGTGCGGCGGCGCGGCGAAGCGCGAGACAGATACGATGCCTCAGTGGGCAGGTTCTTCCTGGTATTTCCTGCGCTACATTGATCCGCACAACAATGACGCGCTGGCTTCCATGGAGAAGCTGAAATACTGGATGCCGGTAGACTGGTACAACGGCGGCATGGAGCACGTCACCCGCCATATGATCTACTCCCGTTTCTGGCATCATTTCCTCTATGATATCGGTGCGGTCAACACGCCGGAACCGTACGCGAAGAGAACGGCCCAGGGCCTGATCCTTGGACCGGACGGGGACAAGATGAGCAAATCCAAAGGCAATGTCGTCGACCCGCTTGACGTCGTCGAGGAATACGGCGCCGATGTGCTACGTACTTATGTGCTGTTTATGGGAGATTACGGTGCGGCGACTCCGTGGAGCGAGAATTCCGTAAAGGGCTGCAAGCGTTTCCTTGAGAGAGTCGCGGGACTTACCGACATTGTTTCCGGCGAGGGCGTGACGCCTGAGCTTGAAACGAAGTTCCACAAGACGATTAAGAAAGTCTCGAACGACCTTGAGGATACGAAGTACAACACCGCAATCGCGGCTCTGATGGGACTGCTCAACGATATCTACGCGAAGGGTTCCCTGACGAAAGATGAGCTTGTCACTTACATCAAGCTTCTCTGTCCGATCGCTCCGCACATCTGCGAGGAGATCTGGGAGCATATCGGTGGCGAGGGCTTCCTTTCTCTGACATCCTGGCCGCAGTATGACGAGAACAAGACGGTTGACGCTCTTGTGCAGGTCGGCGCTCAGGTGAATGGAAAAGTCCGCAGCGTTGTGGAGCTTCCGGCAGACTGTGAGAAGGACGAGGCGATCCGGCTGACGCTTGCGGATGCGAAGATCAAGTCGCTTGTGGAGGGCAAGAAGATCGTCAAGGAGATTTACGTGCCGAACAAGATCGTGAACATTGTGGTAAAATAATGTTTGCGGAAGCAGTAGGATGAAAGGATGAGATTGCAGATGGCAGATACATGCGGAAACGGCGGCATCACCGTTGTGACAGAGGAAAATTTTGATGCGGAAGTAAAAAATGCCGGCAGGCTGGTTGTGCTTGATTTCTGGGCAGAGTGGTGCGGACCGTGCCGGATGATCGCCCCGATCATGGAGGAGCTCAGCCAGGAGATGACGGACGTCAAATTCTGCAAAGTGAATGTGGATGAGCAGCTTTCCATCGCAATGAAGTACAGAGTGGTCAGCATACCGATGCTCGCGTTTTTCAAAAATGGAGAGATGGTCGGAAGTTCCGTTGGCTATGAGCCGAAGGAGGCTGTCCGGGCGAAGATTGAGGGGGCAAAATGAGCAGAGTCAGATTGAATGAGAACGCTGAGGTGGTAGAGGCCGTCCGGGAAGGGCTGAAGAAAAAGGGCGGTTACTGTCCGTGCCGTCTCGAGATCACCGAGGATACAAAATGCATGTGCAAAGAGTTCAGAGATCAGATTGCCGATCCGGAGTTCGAGGGGTACTGCCACTGCATGCTGTATTATAAGGAAAAATAAGAAAGGAACCGGCCGGAAGAAGTGCTGCATGCGGATCTTCCGGCCGGGAGCAGAATAGACAGATTCTGAAATATGACAAAAAAGGATGAACACAGATGGATTATTTGATTGTATTTCTGATATCCATGGTACCGGTCGTTGAGCTGAGGGGGGCAGTTCCTTATTCCCAGTTTCTGGGACTTCCTCTGCTCCCGTCCTATATCGTGGCCGTCATCGGAAATATGCTTCCCGTCCCGTTTATCTTTCTGTTTGCGCGGAAGGTGCTGCTGTGGGGAAAGGATATGCCGGTGATCGGCAGGCTTTTCACTTTCTGCGTGGAGAAAGGAGAGAAGGGCGGAAGAGCCCTGCAGGCAAAGGCCGGCCGGGGACTGTTTCTGGCGCTGCTCTTGTTTGTCGGGATTCCGCTTCCCGGGACCGGGGCGTGGACCGGGACGCTGGCGGCCAGTTTCCTGAATATGGATTTCAAGTCCAGTGTGATCGCAGTCATGCTCGGCGTGATGCTCGCCGGGGTCATTATGGGACTTGGCAGTGCCGGGGTGTTTGGAGCGCTCGGAGCATTGTTCTGATACTTTGGGATAGGGTATGGTTCTGTCAACCGTAAAATTTAACCTTAATAAAAAAGAAAAGCATTTAACTAAATAAAACAAACAGATTTTAAAATAAGCAAACAAATGCGGTTGATTTTGTTTGCTTATTTTGTTATACTTTGTTTAATCAATGGGAATCTTAAAAATATGTGAAAAGAGGGAAACTGGCGATGTTAAATGAAGAACTGCTTGAACTGGCAGACAGAACCATACGTTTGAAAGCCGAAACACAATATCTGGAAGTAAAAGCTGCGCATGGCGGCTGCCCCAGACGACTTTACGATACGTTATCCAGCTTTTCAAATCAGGATGGCGGCGGAGTAATTTTGTTTGGTCTGGATGAATCCAATGATTTTGCAGCTGTTGGCGTGTATGATCTGCAGGATCTGCAGAAAAAGGTTACGGAGCAGTGTAATCAGATGGTGCCGCCGGTCAGAGCAATATTTACCATTGCGGAGATGGGCGGACAGTTTATCTGCTCTGCTGAAATTCCTTCGATTGATGTGACGGAACGCCCCTGCTATTATTCCGGCGCGGGGCGGGTAAAAGGTTCCTACGTCCGTGTTGGGGATGCGGATCTCCCGATGACGGATTATGAGATATATGCTTATAAAGCGTTCCGAAAGCATCTTCACGATGATGAAAGAGTAGTCGAACGGGCGAAAATGTCATTTCTGGATTCAGATAAAATCCAGAGTTATTTGCTGCGGATGAAAGAAGAGCGGCCGGGATTTTCACGGCTGAGCACAGAGCAGGCCTGTGAAATGCTGGCAGTCACGCGGGATGGCATCCCTACGCTGGCGGCAGTTTTAAATTTTGGCATATATCCGCAGGGATATTTTCAGCAGCTTGCAATTACGGCCATTGTTGTTCCCGGGAAGGAAATCGGGGACGTGAGTCAGGATGCGGAGAGATTTCTGGATAATAAACGGATTGAGGGAACCTTGCCTCAGATGCTGTCCGAGGCAATCTCCTTCTGCAAACGGAATATGAAAATCCGTACAATCATTGATCCGCAGACCGGAGAACGGATGGATAAAACAGAATA
>CANQUH010000062.1 GCA_947626965.1 uncultured Lachnospiraceae bacterium | reverse complement strand
GATGCTATAAAGACTTTAGAGCTGCAACATCAGCTGACGGCTTACCAACAGAAGAAATGTGATGAATTTTTTTCTATTCTTAAAGCAGGAGATTTTATCTATCCGGGTCATCTGAAATCCAGGATGGCTGTGGATATAAAAACTGCATATCAGCTTCTTGAGGAATTAAAGAAACAAGGATTCTTGATTAACCTGTATGAAGTATATTGTTTCGATTGCAATAAAAGTAAGGGTATATTTCTAGAATCATTAGAAGAGTTCAATCCTGATTGGCATTGCGATTTCTGTGAAAAGCAGATGTCCATAGATGAGAACATTATAGTTTTATATAAGGTAGTGCGCATATGAACCATAATCAAGAGACACATGGCTTGGATTTAAGGTCTTATCTTGATCAGATAGTCCAGGAGCCTATAGATAAATTTAAGGGATTTATTACGTGGACGGATAAAGATAAGGAAGAATTTAGGATCCTGCTTGATGAGTTAAAAAAGCCATTTGATAGAGATACGGAGACGACGAAGGAAAAAGGAGATCGATTAGAAAAGCTGGTCGAGTTTATAATTCAAAAAACTTATTTTTTCGAAATATACAAAAATGTACATACAGAAACGAATGAGATTGATGAAGTAATTACATTGTCAGATAGGGGAAAGCAAGCGATCCAGTCTTTCAATTTGTCACGGGATTTGATTCCAATAAAGCAGGATCTGTTTCTGGGAGAATGTAAAAATTATAAATCAAATTTGGGCGTAACATATGTTGGTAAGTTTTACAGTTTATTATCAGTAACTGGTATCCCGTTTGGCATTGTGTTTACACAAAAGGGCCTTACAGGTGATTCGGAAGGATATAAGGATGCGTATGGCCTGACAAAAGTTTTAAGAATGGTAGAATCATCTAAAGGGAAAGATTTTTTTATCATCACATTCACAATGGAAGACTATGAGAGGATGTTAGAAGGAACTACATTTTTTGATCTTGTAAAAGCCAAGAAGATGGAGATGCAGCTTGCTTCTGATTATACAACATTTTTAGCAGATAATAAGCATGAAGCGGAAGAACAAGTTAAAACAATATTGAGTGAATACAAGTAAATGTGCTGAACGGATTATGTGCTGCAGCGGGTCAGATATCTTAAATACAGCATGATCCGCTGCCACAAATGATACATAACCATGATTCGCAGGGAATTCAAAAATTGAGTATATCAGCCGAAGGCCTGTCATACAGGAGAACAATAGCATAAGGAAAAGAAAAAATTCGCCACACTGACATTGATACTTTCGATATTTTTATTCTCCGTCTGCGTGGATACCGTCAGAGGCAGGGTAAACTGTCTCATTATTTTATCTGACATCACTTGACTTTTCTGTTCGGACAGGCTGAATTTCACGAGCCGGAACCGCTCATTCAGGTAGTAGATGTTTTGACCATCATAAGCAACACTGGAAAGCAGCGGCGCTTCAATCAGCACCTCTCGTTTTCCTGTAAGATAACTGACTCTGCTGATATCCCCGGACGAGATGAAATAAACATAATCCTCATCCAGGAAAAATCCCAAAAGCGCCAGATAATAACTCCAATCTGCTGATCTTGCCCAGGAAAGGGCTCCCAGCAGATTTTTCTCATTCATCCGAAGTTTCAAAACTGTCCTTTCGGAGAAATCTTTAAGGTTTACTTCCTGCACCAGCAGATGCTCATACATGGAATACAGAATGGTTTCGGATTTGTCCACAGTCATTTTGATGTAATAGACGTAATCTCCATTGCCATAGATGCAGGGCATCACCTCATAGGAATCTTGAAATGCGTCCCGCACCAGAGGAAACTGTTCACCCGTGTGCTTATCTTTCACGGTCAGATGTAATTCAAGATTTTCGTCCTCCTTTGCTTCAATTCGGTAATCGTCTGTCTCATAATGCCCGGCATCTGATAAACAATAGAAAGTTTGCTTTTCGGCCTTTCTGCTGCCATGAATTGTATTCGGCATTTCCTGGGAGGCAGGTCCCGCACAGCCGGACAGTCCCACAGTCAGGAATACCGCTGCGCATAAAGCTGTCAGCTTTGATACGGTACGAAACGAATGCTGCTTCCATTTGCTGGTGTTTTTCCACTGAACAGCCGCAATCATAAAAAGGCAGAGCGCCGCCGTCAAAGCAAGACGCAGAAGCAATCCTCTTAGAGAGATTTCCCCAAAGACTGTTACCGATTCTCCGGTGAGACTGTCCACAGCAGTTTGATCCCCGCATAAAAATCCCGAAGGTGTCAGAAATCCGGCAGGACCGGGCAGTGTATAGCGAATTGCCGGGGAAAAACCGCAGACCGGCAGAAAAACGGCTGCCATACATCCCAGCAGGACAGGCGCATATTTTTTTGTCAGCGCCGTTCCAAACAGGATGAAAACATCCAGACAAAGACTTCCCTCCGTTTTCAGTGCGATTGTCAGGAAATACGCCTCCCACAGAGATAATTCTTTTGTGGATGTTCCGTAACAGGAAAGGCTCTGCAGCGGAAAATTCCCATTCGGAAGTCCATATTTTCCCAACACAAAGAGAAGTTCTGTCATTGTGCCGCTTACATTCAGCGCCAGCACTACCAGAACAGAATATAAAATCTTATATTTGGAAAGACAGGTTCCGCCTTTTTTCATGGTAAGGGAGAGCGTATCCATCTGGCTTTTTCCCTCGTCGCAGTAAATGGGGGCCAGAAGCAGAAATAATACAAGGATCAGCGGGATATCCAATCCGTTGCAGGACAGCAGGGCCTCCCATCCGTTGGTATTCAGGAGATAACGGTGCGCCGGGTCCTGCCGCGCATAAAGGTATTGTTCATAGATCGCGTTAAAGCCGGATCTCCGCTCAAGCGCGGCGAAAGGGGCTTCTACGTTTTCTTCCAGTGTGTCCTGCGAGATCAAACCGTCAAAATATTGTTTGTACGCAGTCTGGACGGCGCTGTCGGCTTTTGCCATTGCATCGGCTTCTTCTTCCAGAAATTTTTGGTGTTCCTCTGTTAATTGACCTCCGATCTGCTCCAGATACCAGATGCAGTCATCTTTGTGCGCGTACATCTGTGGATTGGCCGGTGCATCGGCAGATAATATAAACAGCTCTGATACCAGAAACAGGAAAACGTATATGATTCCCCGCCGATAACGGAACATTTTTCTTGCTTCAAACCTTAAGATATCCATGGACAGGCCCTCCTTTTCGAATGTCATGATGCTGGTGTCAAAAGAGATTTTGCCCCATGATGCCACGGATTTCTTCGCATCTCCTGTTTGCGTATCTCTGTTTCACTCCTGTCGGTTTTTCGGTGTTTTTGGGGATTTGGTGCCACGCCTTTTCATGTGAACATGGAACGCATGACCTTTCGGCTCCGGTCTCCTGTCATAAAGAATCACAGCAGAAAATATAGTCAGCATGAGCAGCGCTGTCCCAAGACAAAACTGCCATGTCAGAACCGGGGTACCGGCCAGATCAATAAAATCGACCCAGTGGAACAGCTCCCGGCAGACCAGAAGGCTGACCGGATTAAAGGCAGAAGGCAGATCCGCATTGTAGGCAAGCAAACAGCTTCCGATAAGAAAGATACTCCCCACAAATGGAAACAATGTATTTCTGCACAGGCGCGACAACAGCAAAACTGCCATGCCAAACACCAGCGTTCCCACTGTTTTCAGCCCCATCGCGAAAAGAGCGCAGAAAAACAAGGACATGGAAAGAGAGGATGCTTCAAAATATTCGATCGCGTATACTGGACAGTTCCCGCCGTCGAAGCTCCTGAACAGACAGCCGAAAAAGAGGAAATCAGCAAGCCAGAACAGGAGGCTTATGGCAGTAACAAAAATAACGGAGGCCAGCAGTTTGGCTGCGGTCGATTTTCGTTTTCCCTGTATGGTTGTCTGAAGGAGCAGTTCCATCTCTGTCTCCTTTTCCAGTACAAACACATTGACCAGCCCGTAAATAGCAAGGAGAAGCACCAGAAAAACGGAAAAATCGTATTGAAGATAATGCTGGTACATTTCCGTATAGCGGAGCTCCGGTATCCGCCGGTCTGAAAACATTCCTGCAATCTGCTGATTTTTGCGGCTGGCGTAAATGTTCCCCATCTGTTGGTAAAAGTCTGCGTTTTCCAGCGCCCTTTTTGCAATCTGGACGGCATTTTGCTGATATTCGTAAGCATACTGCAGGGGCGCCACAAAACATTTTTGGAGCATCAGGGCTTCCTCGTATTCGCTGCCCGGGTGGAGGTTTCCCTCGGCTTTCAGTGGACGATAGTACGCCATCAGATCTCTTATTTTCTTTTCTGTAATCTTTCCTCCATAGACTGGATACAGGTTTTCATACCTGGCCCGCCATTTGGGCATCATGGAAAAAATGGATTTCTCCTGATATACGCTGGAAATTTGAAAAGCATCCAGCAGCAGGAAAAGAATCACCGCCGCACATACAGGAAATTTCAGAAAATGTTTTCGAAACTCAAAATAAATTTGTCGTATCATTCTTTATCCTCGCTGCAGTAGTAGAGGAAAACATCCTCCAGATTCGGCAATGCAGGAGAGGCTTCTTCGCCCGGGCAGTTTTCGCAGACCATGCGCAGATGAACCCCGTCTGCGTCGTGAATCATATTGCTGATCTGCATGGCATCGAACCGCTTTGTCATCTGAGGATCGGGAAGCGTCAGCTCCCATACTTTGCCGGCAATCGCCTGCGTCAGTTCCCCTGATCTGGCCTGTTTCAGCAGAATCCCGTTTTTCAGCAGAAGCACTTCGTTGGCAATAAATTCCACATCCGGTACGATATGTGTAGCCAGAAGCACGATCCGATCTGCAGAAAACTGGGAGATCAGATTGCGGAAGCGGATGCGCTCCTGCGGATCAAGCCCGGCGGTCGGTTCATCGAGGATCAGGATATCCGGACGGTTCAGCATCGCCTGGGCAATCCCCAGTCTCTGGCGCATTCCACCGGACAGTGCGCCGATTTTTTTGCGGCGGTGTTCTGTGAGATTTACCATTTCCAGAAGTTCTTCTGTCCACTGCCTGCCAGCAATTTCAGGAATATCCTTCAGGACACAAATATAGGCCATGAAATCTTCCACGGTAAAATTTTTATAGAACTGAGGACACTGGGGAAGATAGCCGATATGTCTCAAAAATTCTGTTCCCAGCTTTTCCACATCTTGTCCGTCAATCAGCAGACGGCCGGAGCTTTTTTGCAGAATACCGATAAAAATATTGATCAGCGTGGTTTTCCCTGCTCCGTTTGGACCCAGGAGGCCATAGACCCCATGTTCCAACGTGGCGGTAAACTGGTTCAGGACGCATTTGCGGCCGTAGTATTTGCTGATGTTTTGAAATTCTACTCGCATTGCGTATCACCCAGAATTACAGACCAGGTTTCAGTGATCAGCACATCGTCCGGGAAATCGGATGCATTGCGGGGAACGGACAGGACACTTAAAATATGTGTGCTGTTCAGAGCGCTGGAATCCAGCTTTACATCCAGGCGGCTGGCAAGTCCGCTTTTCAGGTTCCGGTCCACGCAGCAGGAGCCTTCATGCCAGAGGGGGATGTAATCCAGGAACAGCGTTGTGCGGTATCGGACACCGGGATGGCCCAGGAGGATATGGGAAAGTTTCGTTCCATCTTCGCTGAGTGAACAATTTTGGAAAACCCGTGTACTCAGTTCACTGACCGAGGCTGCCGGCGTCCCTGTTCCGTCCGATAAGTAGCTGTCAATGCTTTCCGGGGTCAGTTCTTCCTCTGAGACGGACAGGTTTCTGAGAATCGAGACAGTGCTGCCCGCGGCAGGCTGTGTGGAAACGGCATCGGTCTCAAAAGTAAGAGATACATAGTTTTCAAGGAAATTCTGGGAAGTCCCCAGAGGCAGCTCTTTCGTTTCATCGAAAGACTGCGGGGTAAGGCTCAAAATGGTAAGGGTGAGTATTTCTCCTGCTTTCCCTGTGACTGGTTCCAGATAAAACGAAAAATCCTTCCGTATATTGTCCGTAAGGCTCAGCTGATGCAGATAAGCATAGGCGCCATCGCTTTCGATCCTGTATGGTTGCGGAATTCCATCCAGAAAAAGCAGGAAGCCGCAGTTTGCTCCAAGCCCGCTTCCTTCGGCGTAATACGGAAGTTTCAGGGTTCCTCCGGTATAGGAAAAAGTCCTGCTGTCAGACCCGTGAACGATGGAACCGTGCGGAATATTTTCTGCATCCGCGTCCTCGGCAAAAAGATTTTCTGAATCAGAAAAGAGACGGTTCGAGGAGCTGTCCGCAGCATTTTCTGCATCCGCATCCTCAGCGAAAAGGCTGTCTGCATCGGAAAAGAGACTGTCCGCAGCATTTTCTGCTTCCTCCTCGGCGAAAAGATTTTCTGCGGCCTGATTATTGCAGACAGGAAGGCAGAGCAGGCTGCCCGCCAGTAAAATAGATAGAAAATGTTTGTTCTTTGACATAAAAAACTCTCCTTTGTTGAAATGATAAGGAGAGTTTAGAGATTAGAAGTCAAGAAAGGGTCAAGTTTTCAAAATTTTTCGGCAAAAATCTGAATGACCGCGCAGGCTCCGCCGCAGTCCTGGTTTTTCAGCTTCAGACTGCCTCCGTGCTTGCGGCACAATACAGAACAGACTGCCAGACCTAATCCGGTATGTTTTCCTGTTTTATCTGTCGTGATCGGTACAAAACGATTTTGCTGTAAAATGGATTCCGGAAAGCCGGGGCCATCATCCGTAATCCGTACCGTCAGCATATGATTCTCCAATGAAAACTGTATTTGAATCTGGATTCTGGCAAAACGGAGAGCATTTACGAATACATTTTCCAAAATCCGATAAAGTATCTGACCGTCCAGTTTTACCCGGCAGGCCGGTGCAGAGTTTATAACGGTCAGCCGAATCTGCGCTTTTTCGGCCAGCAGTTCAAAGCTGTCCGCCATGTCATTCAGCAATTCCGGCAGCAGCACCGCCGTCTTATGCAATTCCTGTTCTTCTATGCGGTAAATATCCTGCAGAGAATCCGTATATCTTTTCAGACGGGCGGCTGCTTCGGAAGTCTGATCAATCATACTCGTCATATCTTCCCTGCTTAAATCCTGTTTTGGAATATGAGTACGCAGATATTCCAGATACCCTTCCATAATGGAAATCGGGTTGCGCAGGTCGTGAGCGACTGAGGCCATCAGCCGACGCCGCTCATCGACCATACCCCAAAGCTCACGGTGTTTTTCCACAAGGGCCTGACGCATCGTTTCAAAAGAATCACACAGTGTGCCCAGTTCATCCCGATTGCCGCAGCTCAAGGAGAAATCGAGATTTTCATGGGCAATATTTTCGGACGCTTCCATCAGAACCTGAATGGGTCTTTGCAGCTTTTCCCTGTAAAACCAGGCGGCGCACAACAGGATTCCCACGACTGCGTAAATCAGAGGAAGAATGATCTTTGCAGCAGATAATGCGGTATAAACAAGCTGCCGCTTAGGAGACAGAAGAGTAAAATTATTGTCAATCCTGTCCACTGTAAACTCGACCGCCAGATTTTCCTCTGCTGTGACATATTTTTCAGGGTCAGGCTCTCTGTCATAATCGATTCCGACCGCAATCCCCACTGGAATCGAAGTTTCTTTTCCAAATTCAAACCGCTGCTGCTGCTCGCTTTTTTTGCCGTCTGGATTTGTACTGACAATCGTCAGGATTGCTTCATTGGAAACGGGCAGAATCATTTTCTGCAGACGGTAACAGCCATAAATCGTAAAGCCGGATAATACAGTAATCCATAGGACAGCGCCACATACTACATAAATGAAAGCCTTTTTCAGCGGCATATTTTTTATTTTCTCCATTTATATCCAATCCCCCATATTGTTTCAATGAAATCCCATTCGGTCACTTCCAGGAGCTTGGCCCTTATTTTTCGGATATGCTCTTTCACGACGCTGTTATTCCCGTTTGCCTCCAGTCCCCATACGGATTCATAGATACGCTCCCTGTCAAATACCTGATTGGAATTTGTCCACAACAATTCAATGATGTCAAACTCTTTTCTGGTAAATGCAATGGCTTCTCCTTCAAAGGATAATTCCCTTGCAGTCAGATCTGCTGTCAGACCATGGGAAGTCAGATGGGCAGAAGAAACTTTATTTCGCTGCTCCCGTCTGAGGTGGGCCTCCACACGCGCTGTCAGTTCTGCCAGGCTGAAGGGCTTGGTGATATAATCGTCCCCGCCGTCCCGAAAGCCTGCCAGTTTGTCCTGTTCCATGATCCGCGCTGTTAGAAAAAGAATGGGACAGGAAACAGATTCCCGAATTTCCCGGCAAAGTGCCAGTCCATCCTTTCCGGGCATATTAATATCCAGCAGGATAATATCAGGTTGTTCTTTCAGTAATTTCAAAGCTTCTGAACTGTTATTTGCCGCAAATACAGTATAACCGCAGTCTGTAAACTGCCGCCGAAGCAAAGCTGTCAGTGACGGTTCATCGTCAACAATCAATATCTTCCAGTTCATGGAAATCCCCCTGATATTTCTGATCTTTTAAAAGTTTGTTGTGCCGGTTCCGAAATCCGGCCTGCTGCATCATTTTATATAGTATTTGAAAGTCAGGAAACGGTCAAGTTTTGAGATGTTTTCTCAATCCGGAAAATATGGAAAGCCTGTGAGCAGGCTGCCGCAAACGTGAAGACAGATTCATTGATTCGGATTCCGGCAAAATATTTCTTAATTGAAAATTAACAAATTCTCATTCAAATATCTATAAATACCTTTCGCCGATCTGATAAAATAAATAACCGGGCATGAAAGGGGGAAACCATATGGCGGATAAGATCATGGTTGTAGATGATGAGCAGGAGATTGCCGATCTGGTCACGCTTTATCTTGAGAATGAAAATTTTACTGTTTTTAAGTTTTACACGGCGGAGGATGCCCTTGCATGCATCCGGAAAGAAGAGCTGGATCTGGCAATTCTGGATGTGATGCTTCCCGGTACGAACGGGCTGCAGATCTGCAAGAAGATCAGGGAAAATCATCACTACCCCATCATTATGCTGACTGCGAAAGGGGAGGAGACAGACAAGATCACAGGTCTGACGCTGGGAGCGGATGACTATATCACAAAGCCTTTTCTGCCTCTGGAGCTGGTGGCGCGGGTAAAAGCGCAGCTTCGAAGATATAAAAGATACAATGCGGCCGGGGAGGAAAAGCAGGAAGACATTCTGACATGTGCGGGACTTGTTCTGAATATCAGGACGCATGAGTGCACCCTGAATGAGAAGCCTCTGCCGCTCACGCCTACCGAATTTTCCATTCTCTGTATTTTGTGCCGGCAAAAGGGGAAGGTAGTCAGCTCGGAGGAGTTGTTTCATCAGATATGGGGGAATGAATATTTCAATAAGAGAAGCAATACGATTACTGTCCATATCCGGCATCTTCGTGAGAAGATGGGAGATTCCTTTGAGGAGCCGAAATATATAAAGACAGTCTGGGGGTGCGGATATAAAATTGAAGGCTGAAGGAAGGACGATTCTGAGACTGATTTTATTGTGCGGCTGCGCTGTTTTTGCGTGCGACATTATCTATTATTTTGCCGATCATGTGTGCAACGGGGCCTTTGCAGACTGGTTTACGCAGCACTGCATGTATGAGCACACGTCCATTTACCAGGGAGAATATATGCTTGTGCGGGAACTTTTCTGGCCTGGCGTGAAAATCCTGCTTTTTCGGGGAATGTGTGCGGCTGCTGTGTTTCTGACCATGATTGTATTTGCCGCGGTTCATTTTTATACGAAGGCGAGGGAAAAGAGAGTCGTCGCGGAAATAAGCCGGGAAATACAGGATTATATACGGCAGGAAGGAAAAGATCAGGCTGTATTCTCTCCAAAATATGAGGAAATTCTGGCGCAGGTGTCAGAAATGAAATCCACGATGCGGCATCATGAGCAGATATTAAAGGAAGAAATGATACGGAAAAATGATCTGCTCACTTATCTGGCGCATGATCTGAAAACGCCGCTGACTTCCGTGATCGGTTACTTAAGCCTGCTGGATGAAGCGCCGGACATGCCGGAAAAGCAGAAGGAGAAGTACGTGAATATTGCGCTGGATAAGGCACAGCGCCTGGAAAAACTGATCAACGAATTTTTTGATATTACGAGATATAACCTGCAGCAGGTTGAACTGGAGGAAGAATCCATTGATCTCTCCTATATGCTGATACAGATGGCAGATGAATTTTATCCGCTTTTAAACGCGCACGGAAACACCATAAGCCTGCAGACAGAGGAAAATATAACCATCCACGGCGATTCGGTCAAACTGGCGCGGGTGTTCAACAATATTTTAAAAAATGCGATTGCGTACAGTTATCGGGAAACCGTGATCGAAGTCTGGACAGAACGGAAAGAAAGCGAGATTCTGATCTGTTTTCGCAACAGGGGGAAAACGATCCCCGCCCGGAAGCTGGATTCCTTATTTGAAAAATTCTTTCGACTCGATGAAGCCAGAACAACCAACACCGGGGGCGCGGGGCTGGGCCTTGCCATCGCGAAAGAAATTGTTGCGCTGCATGGAGGAACCATAACGGCAGACAGTGAGAATGAACTGACAACTTTTTGCGTGTCACTGCCGGCCGGGGAATCATAAAAAAGCAAATCTCTATGTTTCCTTAACATTTTCTCAGGATTTAAACAACAGAATATTAAAGTACGGGAAGCTCCTGTTCAGTAAAATAATAATTGCTGAACAGGAGCTGTTTATTTTGTTATAGGAAATTCCGTCGGATTTCCTATGACACAAAAACGCTCCGCGGGGTGCTGCGCGCCAGCGACGCGCGTTTAGCACCGACCGGAACGAAGTGGAGATCGCACTGCGGCGGATTGGAAAATGTCGCTGACGCGACCCGCCGCAGGCGAGATTCTTTATTCACAAGGAATCGAAAGGGATGGTGAGTTTTATGCAGGACTGGGAATATGAACAGGGGAGAAATTACAGGAGAAGCAGCGTGGGTCAGACAGGACGCGCCGGGATTCAGAATCGTGGATATCCGCCAGGGCAGCCCCGGATTCCACGGCAGGATCTTCGGGCGGATCCGGGAGGAAGAGAGCGCCGGTACAGGAGAAGAAGGAAACAGCAGAGAAGAAGAATAATCTTTTGGGCCACTGTTGTTACCCTTTTCCTTTTGGGAGGCAGGATGCTTTTTTCTTTTTTGCTGGATCAGCTGCTGTATACCGGACCGACGGCAGAGGAGGCGGACAATCAGCCGTCGGCCGGGTCTGCTGTGACAGGAGGGATGGATGGAGAAAATCAGGATTCCGTTTCTCTGAATCGGTCGTCTGGCGGACTTGCCATGACAGGAGAAATAGGGGAAGAAAATCAGGATTCTTTTTCTGTGAACCAGCTGTCTGACAGATTTTCTGAGGAAGAAGATGTGGATGAGGGGAATCTGAATGAAGATGTTCCGGATATTCAGGTGGATCTGACACATCTGCACAGCCGTTACGCGATTCTGGTTGATCTTGAGTCGGGGGTTTCCCTGTCAGGATATAACGCGCAGACCAGGATTTATCCCGCGTCGCTCACGAAGATCATGACGGCTGTTCTGGCAGTGGAGAACACGGAGGATATGGAGGAAATGATCACAGTTCCCGAAGATTTTTTTCCGAAGCTTTACGCGGAAGATGCGTCCATGGCAGGTTTTCTGCCGGGGGAGAGAGCGCGCCTGCGGGATCTGCTGTACGGGATCCTTCTGCCGTCCGGTGCGGAATGCTGCATGACATTCGCTTACCGGATTGCCGGGACGGAGGAGGCGTTTGTGGATATGATGAACCGGAAGGCGGAAGAACTGGGCCTTGATAATACGCATTTCTGCAATGCGACAGGGCTGCATGACCCGGATCATTATTCCACGGTGGAGGATCTCGCGGTTCTGCTGAGGTATGCTCTGCAAAGTGAGACTTTCCGGGAAGCGTTTACAGGCAGCCGGTACAGTACGATTCCCTCAGAACAACATCCGGACGGATTCACTTTTGTCAGCACAATGTTTCAGTACATGGACAGCGCGGAAGTTCCCGGCGGGAGGATTCTCGGAGGAAAGACCGGATATACCGAGGAAGCGGGACAGTGTCTGGCAAGTCTGGCGGAAGTGAACGGCAGGGAATATATTCTGGTAACTGCGCAGGCGCCGGGATCGCACACGACCGAACAGTTCCATATTCTGGACGCGGTGGATGTGTACAGCCAGATCGGGGAGCAGAATACGGGGAACACCGGTTGATGGATCATCATCTGATACAGGAAGAAGCATTTGCTGACAGAGTTGAAACATGCCATTGTGAAGCGGACAAGTTCTGAATTTTGGCCGGATCAACAGGCTGTGCAGCCACTTACGCACAGCCTGCCATGGCGGAGATTTTGACTCTGATATCAGAGCAAATTATGAATTAAGGGGAGGATAACAGATATGAATTGCGAGGAAGCAAAAAACCAGGAGAACACGGCGAAGTTCGCCATGAGAGAAAAGAAAACGACAGGGAGAAGGACGATCGCCGTATTTTTCGGCGGGGATTCGCCGGAATATGAAGTTTCCCTGCAGTCAGCTTATGCGGTCATCAATGCCATAGACCGGAAAAAATACAACCTTATGCTGATTGGAATCGAGCGGTATACCGGGAGATGGTTTTTGTACCGGGGAGACAGCGGGAAGATCGGGAACGACTGCTGGGAACAGAGTGCAGAGTGTATTCCGGTATTCGCGTCATTTGATAAGACAGTGCATGGTCTGTGCTATCTGAGACGCGGAACGATGCGGACGCTCTCTCTGGATGCGGCGCTGCCGATTCTGCATGGCAAAAACGGAGAAGACGGTACGCTGCAGGGGGTACTGGAACTGATGGGAGTGCCCGTGATTGGATGCGGCCTTCTGTCCTCGGCTGTGTGCATGGATAAGGAACTGGCTCACCGCATTGCGGCGATGAGCGGAATAAAAGTTCCGAAATCCGTCTGCTTTGGAAAGGAAGCTCTCGCGTCGTTTCCTGAATACACGCTTCAAAAGAACGACTTTGGGGCTCAGGGGCACGATGGCTTACTGTCCGGGGAAATCAAAAAAGCGGCCGCAGAGCTTGGTTATCCGCTGTTTGTAAAGCCGGTCCGTTCCGGTTCATCCTTCGGAATCGCAAAGGTATCGGAGGAACAGGAACTGTTCCGTGCGGTCAGGAAGGCGTTTCTGTATGATTCCAGAATCATTCTCGAGGAAACGGTCGGAGGATTTGAGGTCGGCTGCGCACTGCTTGGAACAGACCGGCCGGTGATCGGGGAAGTGGATGAAATCGAATTGTCAGAAGGGTTCTTTGACTATAAAGAAAAATATACGCTGAAAACTTCAAAGATCCATGTACCCGCGCGGATCAGTGCCGAAAAGGCAGAGGAAATCAAAAGTACGGCGCTTGCGGTCTACAGGGCGCTGGGCTGTACTCATTTTGCGAGAGTGGATATGTTTCTGACGCCGACGGGAGAGATCTATTTTAATGAAGTGAACACGATTCCGGGCTTTACATCCCACAGCCGCTATCCGAACATGCTGAAAGCGGCAGGACTGTCTTTTGAGGAAGTGGTGGATACCTTACTTGGGATGTAGGAATAAGTTGAACCGTATAAAAAAACAATGACACGAAAGCGAAGTGGGGGAAAGCATGTATCAGAAAGGAAGGGCATGGATCGAGCTCAACATGAAAAATCTGGCATCGAATCTGAAACAGCTGAAGAGTCTTCTGCCTGAGAACTGTTCGGTCATGCCGGCAGTGAAGGCAAATGCGTATGGACATGGGGCGGCGCTGATCGGGAAGGCCCTGCAGAATATGGGGGTTCGGGATTTCTGTGTGGCCTCTGTGGGGGAAGCGGTTGAACTGAGGGAAGCGGGGATTACAGGACAGATTCTGATTCTGGGCTATACCTCTCCGCAGGAATTTTCGGAACTGATACGTTATGATCTGACGCAGACAGCAGTTGACTTTTCCCATGCGAAACAGATGCAGGCTTACGGGCGTCCGCTGACTGTTCACGTCGGCGTTGACACAGGAATGCACCGGCTGGGAGAGCGGAGTGAGAATATTGGGAAGATCAGCAGAATATGGGAATTTGAAAATCTGAAGATCACAGGAGTATTCTCTCACTTATGTGTATCGGATGGTATCTCTGACGGAGAGAGAGCCTGTACATACAGACAGATCGAAAAATTTGATTCGGTGATCCGAAAGTTAAAGGAAAAGGGAATTACCGGTTTTAAGACGCACATACAGGGGAGCTATGGAATACTGAATTATCCGGAACTGCGTTATGATTATGTCCGGCCCGGAATTGCGCTCTGCGGCGTGCTGAGTTCGCCGGGGGACAAAACGGCAGCCGATGTCCATCTGAAGCCGGTCTTGTCGCTGAAAGCAAGGATCGCATGTGTGAAGCAGCTGCACAGGGGAGAGACAGCTGGATACGGACAGGCTTATACAGCGGAGAAAGAAATGAAAACAGCGGCTGTTTCGATTGGATATGCGGACGGAATTCCGCGGGAGCTTTCAAACAGGGGAATGGTACTTGTAAATGGGAGAAGAGCGCCTGTGATCGGGCGCATCTGTATGGATCAGCTTTTGATTGATGTCACAGATATTCCCTGTGTATCACCGGGGGATGAGGCGGTACTGATCGGAAAATGCCAGGATGAGCAGATCACGGTCAGTGAATTTGCGCATATGGCAGGAACGATCTCAAATGAAATACTGAGCAGACTGGGGAGCCGGCTGGGCAGAAAAGTTATATCAGATGCAGGTCAGGTAAGTGATAAATAAACAGTTCCGTTATGTACTGAAGAAGGTGAAGTCTGGTTATATGAACAGTTATGTGAAATGCTGAGAAAGATGATTTCTATTTTATGAAGAAAACAGGGATTCCGGTACTTTGTGCCGTCGGTGCTGCTGGAGCTGCCGGGAAAATGGGTGATGCTCTGCGGAGATATCGATGCAGTCGGAGCAACGGTAAGGAAAGTAGAACTTCTTCCAGAGAATCCATGGACCGGGGAAGAGGAAACACAGGGTGAAACAGAGGCTGGGATGGCCGCCTGATTACAAAGAAAGATCTTTATATGATGAAGAATCCTGTTGCCTGCAACACGATATTTGATTTTTTCGCGCTTCCTCCTGGAACCTGGATGATATCCGTACCTGCTGGTTCCGATGCACATGATGCTGTCCTGCATCGCGATGGGGATTCTTCAGATCCTGTTTCTCCGTTTTATGGGAAAGGTCAGCCCGGAGCGGCTGCGATACCAGAGGACCCCGTCGAGAGGGAGGATATCCGAGGCTGCGGTGATGGATTATCTTAGGAAACATTTTTTCCATCTTTTGAATCAGAGCCCGGAATTACGCATAACGCGGATAATTCAGGAACAGCAGGAGGATATGCCAGAAGTCTGTAAGGACCTGCTGGTTTCTTAATGGTGCAAACTTTTAACTCTCAAGTTATGTAAATATTCCAGGATAAATCAGACTGGAAGAGAAGTTGCGGAGAGATGGCAAATATGTTATGCTGGTATACGCTCCGCGAAGGTTCTGAACGTCGGTGACGCCCGTTTAGCATCAGTGCTGAACGTCAGTGACGCGCGTTTGGCACCGGTTCTGAGTGTCAGTGGTACTCGTTTAGAACCGACCGAAACAAAGCGAAGACCTGAAACAGAATGAAGATCCGAAACCAAGTGGAGAGAGTGGGAATTCGGAATGGAAGATATCTGCTGACGCAGACCCAAATCCCGCGCGCAGAATTCGCGGGCAAGTCTTGAATCTTGTTAAAGGAGTAAAAGCAGATGATGAAGCAGGATAAGATAAAAGTTCCCCTTGAGCTGGCAGAAGAGAAAGATCCGCTCGCCTGGGAGGAAGTCAGTACAGAACACATCATACAGGATGAATGGATCGATTTCAGAAGATCCGCGTATCGTTTTCCGAACGGGGAAGTGTTTGAACCATATTACAGCTACAGCCGCAGAGATTATGTGGTGATTGTGGCTTCTGATATGGATGGGAATTATCTGTGCGTCCGTCAGTTCAGACAGGGCATTAAGAAAGTAACTACCGAATTTCCGGCGGGAGGAATAGAACGAAAAGATGGCAGGGAGTATGGTCCCTCAGGTGATTTATCTGCGGAAGACGCTCTTGCGGCGGCAAAACGAGAGCTGCGGGAAGAAACCGGCTATGAGTCTGACGAGTGGAGACATCTGATCACAGTGCCTTCCAATGCTACGCTGGCCGATAACTATGCGTATGTTTTTGCGGCAGGAAAATGCCGGAAGGTGTCCGGACAGTCACTGGACGAGACGGAGTTTTTAAATGTGAGGAAATTCTCGGTACAGGAAATCGAGGATATGATTGCGAAGGGGGAGTTCGAGCAGGCAGTTCATGTCATGGCCTGGCTGCTTGAATGCAGGAGAGTATCTGGTTTCTGATGAAGCCGTCGACTTGTCGGGAAATATTTTTCCGGTTTTTTCATATGAATGAAGCAGATGCGGCTGGTTCACCCAACCGCATCAATCGCAGTTCCGTTTTCCTCGGCGTCCGCCGCCGGTATTCCCTCGATAAAGACCGTATTTGGAAGACAGATGATAAAGCCGCCTTCCGCAGTGATCGAAGGCTGGCTCATGCAGAGCTGATCCGGGCAGTTGGCTTCGATCATTGTGGCTCGTCCGTCTCTGATTTCGCAGACATTTGTCTCATTGATGGAGATTACCTGATCTTTTCCGAGTGAATAAGTGCCGTACTCCCGTCCGTTTACCGTGATCTGGATACTTCCGTAATCTTTATTCTGGTGAAAAATCTTCATGCCGATCCAGAGGGCAGCCGCGATGATCAGTACGGCCATGAAAAAAATAACTTCTTTTTTCTTCAATTTAAAACAGCTCCGTTTCATAAGTATTCTAAAAGCTTTTCCGGTTATTTGGAGTGGTTCCGCAGTTATTTTTCCTGCTGTTTCCGGAAAAATCTGCTGAAAACCTAATTCACTTTACCACAAACGGACGGGCAAGGCAATAAAATATTTTAAAGCCGTTGCTTCCGAACACGCAAAAACTTCTTGGTTTTATTTGAAATATCGAGTATAATACACAAATAGAAATTTGTCGTCAGGGGAGCGGAAATTTTTGAAAATTTGGAGTATTTCCATTATGCTATCCGAAGCAAAGTTTATGTGAATTTCTTCGTGCAGGCATCTGACGGTATTATAAGTAGACAACGGATACACATTTGTTTTCCAGGCAAGGAGGATAAATGATAGAATGGCAGACTTGGAGCTTACAATCTACGAGGATATCTATTCTGAAATAAAAGAAACCTTGCTCATTTCGAGAAATCAGGCGTACACTGCCGTGAATTTCACAATGGTGCAGGCCTACTGGCAGATCGGCCGCATCAT
>CANQUH010000061.1 GCA_947626965.1 uncultured Lachnospiraceae bacterium | reverse complement strand
GTAAGCAGCAGTGAAAAGGAACGTATGTTCCCCACAAAAAATAATTAAAATGTCCTTGACAAAGGGTACAGTTCAGACGGAGAAGAGGAATCATGAAACGGGAGGTGAAACCTGATGATTGAAGCAGAAAATCTGTGCAAAAAATTTGAACGGAGCGTGCGCAGAGGCCGCAGATCGGTGAAGGAGGAATTTCTGGCGGTCGACCATGTATCTCTTGAGGCGCGGCCGGGGGAGATCGTTGGAATCCTGGGACCGAACGGCGCGGGTAAGACGACGCTGCTGCGCATGCTCGGCATGCTGATGACGCCGACGGAAGGGAGCGTTCGGCTGAGTCTCGCGGATGGAAGTGAGATTGAGGAACTGACGCAGAAAAAGGCCGCGATCGGTTATCTCTCCGGCAACACGAAGCTGTATCCGCGATTTTCGATCCGGGAGTATCTGAAGTTTCTCGGAGAACTGTACGGATTTGACCGGGAGAAGATCCGGGAGCGCACGGAAGAAATCTTTCAGGTTCTTGATATGGAAGCGTTCGGGGATAACAGAATCGAGAAGCTGTCGACCGGACAGATGCAGCGGGCCTCGATTGCGCGGTGCCTGATGGCGGATCCGGTATTCTATATTCTGGATGAGCCGACGTTGGGACTCGATATTCTGAGCGCGGACGCGATCATTCATTTTATGCAGGAACAGAAAGGACAAGAGAAGACGGTATTGTACTCGACGCATTATCTGGAGGAGGCGGAATTTCTCTGTGACCGGATCTATATGCTTTGCGATGGGAAGATCATAGCAGAGGGAAGTCCGGCGCAGCTGATGGAGCAGACAGGCACGGAAAGTCTGAGGGAAGCTTTTCATGTGCTGTATGTGTAATTCGAAACCTGCGCGGGATTTGGATTTGTTTGCGTTATTGTTTTGCTCATACATGTCAGTGCTTCCCAGGCACAACCGGTTTGGCAGGCGAGTTTGCCGCCGGTTCTGTATGGAATCCGGGATTTTTTCAGTGAGGAGTATAGTATGAATAAGATAAAAATTTTAGTCCGTAAAGAAATCATGGATATCCTGCGTGACAGGAAGACCCTGATTATGATGGTGGTTGTTCCGGTTCTTCTGTATCCGCTGATCATCATCGGGATGGCGCTGGTTTTTGGACGGATCGCACAGTCGCAGGAAGAGAAGGTTTACACGGTCGGCTATTCGGCGGAGTGTGAGGATACGGTCAGCCGCCTGCGGGAACTGTATCAGAAAAAGAAGGAGAATGACGACGGCGAAGGAGGCCTTGCGTTTGTGGCATGGCAGGAAAACGACGCGTCACATAAAGAAGCCCAAAAGCTTTCGGAGGATGTCGGCCAGCTTTCATTTGAGATGTTTTCCGGGGAAGATATGCCGGATATCCTGCTGAATATTACAGAAGAAGCCGGCGCAGAACATATTGTGGTTATGTATAATTCCACAGAGAATGATTCGGAATCGGCCATGTATGAGGCGGAAGACCTGCTGGAGCTCTACTGTGAGGAGCTGCTTGACGACCGGCTCGCGGAGAAAGGACTGACAGAGGATTTTCTGCATCCGGTCACGTTTGAAGCGGAAGATCAGGCATCGGATTCGGAGAGCTTTGGCATGAGCATCGGGGGAAGCATCGGGATGATGCTGGTCGTCACAATTCTGCTCGGCGCGATTTATCCGGCGATTGACGCGACGGCGGGAGAGAAAGAGCGCGGTACGCTTGAGACGCTGCTCACGCTCCCGGTCACAAATTTCCAGATGATACTCTCAAAATATATATCAGTATCTCTGTTTGCCTGTGCAACCGCAGTAATCTCTCTGTTGTCGCTTGGAGGCTCCGTTTTGTTCTTGATTTTTGGGGTTGCCGGTGAGATACTAAAAGATATGCCGCATATTTCGCCTGCGGTTCTGGCAGCCGCTGTGCCGGGGCTTCTGCTTACAATGATCTCGACGGCATTGCTGGCGACGGCGGCCTGCATGTGCTTCTGCGTGTTTGCCAGAAGTTTCAAGGAAGCAAACAATTATGTGACGCCGGTGCTTTTCGTGATCATGTTCGCGTCGATGGCGGGAATGATTCCCGCGGTAAAATTTGATCATGTTACGGCAATGATTCCTTTTGTGAATGTTTCCCTGATGATCCGTCAGATCACGGCCTGGCAGTTTGTTCCCGCGCTTGCCGGGACAACAATCCTTGTGAATCTGGGGTACAGCGTTCTTGTTGTGTATGTGCTGGCACGCATCTACGACAGTGAAAATGTGCTGTTTTCCGACGGTTTTGCGGGCTTTGCCCTGTTCCGGAAACGGAGTGAAATAAAAAAGGGAACGATTCCGGCGCCGGGAGATCTTCTGGTCGGTATCACGGTGCTGCTGCTTCTTTTGCTGTACGTCGGGAGCGCTGTCTCAGCGAGGTTCGGATTTTGGGGGACCATGGTGTCTCAGCTTCTGATTTTTGTTGTCCCACTGTTTATGGTCTGGTACTTGAAATCCGATGTGAGAACCCTGTTTTCTCTGCACAGGCCGCGCCGCAAAACGATTATGGGAAGCATCCTGCTTTATCTGGGAGTCTACTGCCTGATGATCTGCGTCGGAGCGGTTTTTATGGAGCTGTTGCCGGAGAGCACACAAAATCTGGAGACTTCGTTCGGACCAGTTTTTGACCAGCCGTTTCCTGTGATCCTGCTGGTCATCGCTGCCATGCCGGCCGTCGGGGAGGAGATTCTGTTCCGGGGACTGCTGTTTGGCAGCTTGCGGGCGCGCATGAGTGTCACAAAAGCGATACTGATCTCGGCGGCTGTTTTTGCGGCATTTCACATGAGTCTGGTGAAACTGGTCCCCACATTTATGCTTGGGGCAGTCTTTGCCTGTATTCTGTCTGAATCCGGGAGTCTGTATGTCACCTCATGCCTGCATTTTCTGAATAATGCGGTGTCGATGGCGGTGTCAAAATATCCGGAGCAGGCAATGAAACTGCTGCCGTTTCTCGTAAAAGAAAAACTGGGAGTGCCGGAACTGCTGATCCTGCTCGCCGCAGGTTCGGGCCTGGCACTGGCGGGAGCCGCACTGCTTCGCCGGAGTGCGCGGCGCGTTCCGTAGGGTTTTTGGCGTTTTGTGGGGAAATTGCCTCCTGTGAAACAACGAAAAACCTTCGGCGTTAAGTTCACACTCTCGCCGGGCTTGAAATGATTTCCGGACAGAATGTTCGGAAATCCCAGGGGATGCGGCGCGGAATACTGAAAGAGCGGTATTTCTGTGTATGCCCGGGCATACGGAGGAAAACTGCTGGTTACACAAATATGTGATGGTTTGCCGTTCGTGTAAATCAGGGCATGGAGGCTGGAATAATTTTGTCTTCACGTCTCACAATACAGGAGGTACTTATGAAGAAACAAAAGTGGAATGTCAGGAGACTGCTGCTCCTGGCCGGTATGCTTCTCGCTTTTATGGGTCTGTCTGTAAACGTGCAGGCAGGAGAAAAAGCGGGGAAAATCACAGATTTTGACATAGTCGGCGATTCCTGCATCAGACTGTCCGACCATATTCCTCTGGAGGAACTGAAAGAGAAAATGCCGCGGGAGATCAGCGTTTATCTGGATGGGTCCAAAAGTCCTGTCCGGATTCCGGCGGACTGGGTTTCCAGCACGGATTATGATTCGACGTATGAATCTTACTATCTCTTTATGGCGCAGTGGGATCAGGAGAAATATCCGCTTGCTCCGGACTACAATGAGCAGGGGTATCTGCCGTTTGTCGAGGTGGAGATCAGCGGCGGAGGACAGCCGGCGCCCATCGCGGCCGCTTCCGGCATCAGCAATATTGTCCAGAGGGCGTACCAGCAGGTGGATATCGCGTGGACCCCGCTCAAACAGGTAAAGGGGTATATCGGCCTGAGCGGAAGCCTGACCGCGACCTATTATCCAGGCGTCACTTATCGCGGAATGCCGTACGGGCAGCTGGTAAACAGCGGAAAATATGTCCCACATGACGCTTCGTTCGATACATTTATGGAAGCCGTGAAGAATCCGAACAGTGTTTTCTATACTGCCAGAGGATCGTATATGTCGCGGAATTCCACCTATTACGGCAATGACTGCAGCGCTTTTGTGTCCTACGCGTATGGACTTCCGAGAATGACGACGGGGATGATCGGGGAATCCAGCCAGTTTACAAGAGTGCCGATGAACAATATTTACAATGCGCAGGTGGGAGACTGCTTTAACAAGTATACAAGTCATGTGGAACTGATCACAGGGATGCTGTACAACGATAAAGGAATTCTGGTCACGGTTGAAGTCTGTGAGCAGACTCCGCCAAAGGCTCGGAGAGTTCGGTATACGCCGGCGCAGGTGCAGAGCATCATTGATTCCGGGTATGTTCTGCTGCGCTATAACGGCCGGGATAATGTCAGACCGCCATATTATTATAACGGCTATACGGCAAAGACGGATTCGCTTGCCTATATCGGGGATGGATTTTATGCTTCCATTATCAATAAGGAATCCGGGAAAACTGCCGCGAACGACGGAGCGGGCAGTGTCTGCGCGCAGACTAATGAGGAAAGCGCGGGGCAGGTCTGGTATTTTGAAGCGCAGAGCGACGGAACTTATCTGATCACCTCCTGTAAGGACGGAAAGGTTATGGGGGTTCAAAACTACGGTTCGGCGAACGGCACAAAGATTGTGACGGGCAGCTATGCGGGCAGCAGCGCTCAGAGATGGTACGTCTACAGAAGCGACGGGAAATATAAGCTTGTCGCCGCCAACGGCAACAGTGTGCTCAATCTGTCCGACGGGGAGAACATGACGCTCTGGGAGGACAATGACGCAGGCACGCAGGGATTCTACATCAAAGCGCTGAACAGAAAGGGCAGCGTGCATACCGCGGAGGTTACTCTGGAAGAGTACAGTTATGTCTACAACGGGAAAGCGAAAAAGCCCGGGACAACCGTGAAAATCGGAACGGCTGTGCTGAAGAAGGGAAGAGACTATAAGGCGGCCTACAGCGAAAACGTGAAAGCAGGTACGGCGAAGGTTACGATCACGGGAATCGGGGAGTACACCGGGGAGATCATTCAGGAATTTACGATTCAGAAGGCCTCGCAGGATTTCCAGGTTACGCTGTCTGCGGAGGCCGGGAAGGAAGGCGACGTGCTGAATATTACGGCGTCCGGAAACAAGACGGATCTCAAGTTCAGTTCCGATGACAAAACGGTGGCAAAGGTAAATCAGAAAGGTAAAGTGACATGCCTGAAAGTGGGAACAGCTCTGATCAGCATTGAGGCGGAGAGTGACAATAATTATGAGTCTGCGGTGCGGACAATTTCCGTGCGTGTTGAGCATGACTATGTGGCAGAGACAAAGGAGCCTTCCTGCGTTGAGCAGGGCTATACGACGTATACCTGTTCGAAATGCGGGGATTCCTACACGGATGATTACAAAGAGGCGCTTGGCCATACGGATGACGGCACCGGTACGGTAAAAGAACCGACCTGCACGGAGGACGGAGTAAAGAACTGCACCTGCAGCGTCTGCGGGGAAGCTTTTGAGGAGGTCCTGCCGGCTCTGGGGCATGCTTACGGAAACTGGGTCACCAACAATGACGGCACGCATACCCGCGTATGCGCAAATGATTCCTCCCATGTCGAGACAGAGGACTGTGACTACAGATACGATCTGATTCGGAAGGCGGACGGAGATCAGGAAGGTCTGGTGGAATACACCTGCACTGTCTGCGGTTATTCTTTTACAAAGAATGTTTCCCAGGAAGAGTGCACCCATGAAATTACCGAAGTCAGGAACAAGGCGGACGCGTCATGCGAGACGGACGGCTATACGGGGGATGTTGTCTGCGAAATCTGCGGTGAAATTACTGAACAGGGCAGCGTGATTCCGGCTCCCGGACATAAGTGGGATTCCGGGACTGTGACAAAAGAGCCTGCGATAGGAAAGGAAGGCGTCAGGAAATTTGTCTGCGAAGTCTGCCAAAAGACGCGGAAAGAGACAATAGAGGCTCTGAAAAATCCGCTGGTTTCGGGAAGCCTCAAAAAAGATTCCGTTTCCGGAGGAATTTACAAAATCGGAAAAGACTGCGTGAGCGTCTCATACACCGGACCGACCGGCGCAAATAAAAAGAACGGCAGCATCGTGATTCCGAATACGGTGAAGCTTGAAGGCGTTTCCTGCAAAGTTACCGCGATTGCCGCAGACGCATTCAAGGATAATAAGAAACTGCAGCAGGTCACGATAGGGAAAAACGTGCAGGATATCGGAGCCAGCGCGTTCCAGAACTGCGTGAATCTGATCACTGTTTCCGGTGGAAAAGGGGTAACAACGATCAGAAAGAACGCATTTAATGGCTGTGTAAATCTGCAGAAAATCACGCTCGGACCAGAGACGGCAGTGATAGGAAACAGAGCGTTCAGAGACTGCAGGGCGCTGGTCAAAATCACGCTGCCGGAAAAGGTGACCTCCGTTGGAGTACAGGCATTTTACGGATGCAGCGGACTGAAGATGCTCACGATAAAGACATCGTCTTTGAAAGATAAAACGACAGGCGCGAATGCGTTTAAGGGACTCAGCGCGAATGCTGTTGCGGTGGTTCCCCCGCAGGAGCTTGTCAGATATACGAGACTGCTGAAAGCAAAAGGACTGCAGGGCAGGGTGAGCGGCTGATGTCCATTGTCCGCGCCTCAGACCTCGGGATTTCCGGGCAACCTGCCCGGAAATCACCTCGAACTCGGTGGGGGTATGAGCAGTAACTAACCCTCGCTCTTTCTGAGCTTCCCTTCCGGATAGTGGTTGCATTATGTTTTGCATCGATGTATAATCATTTTAAAAACATAGTAATAGAAATACTGCCGTGTGAAGTCTGAACGCAGGGCACGAGGACTTAATGGCGGAAAACGGAAGGGAGTGGCTGTGATGAAAAGCAGGTTATTTTTATATTTTATGACGTGTATGCTGGGACTGGCCGGAGCAGCAGGAGGGCATGTACATAATTCCGGAGAGCACACGCACAGCGCCTGCGGAGTGGAAGGCTGTATGATCGCAGGAGAGCACACGCACGGCACCTGCGGAGTGGATGGGTGCACGATCACGGGAGAGCATACGCACAGCGCCTGCGGGGTGGAAGGCTGCACAATCGCGGGAGAACACACGCACAGCGCCTGCGGAGTGGAAGGCTGCACAATCGCGGGAGAACATACGCATGAGCATCTTTCGGTGCATCACAGTGCACAGAGTGGGAATGGGCATCACGGACATCATTAAAACGGACAAACTGATTTTACACAGCAGCAAGGAGTGTTTGATGGAAAAACTGAAAGGAGCGTGAAACGGTCATGTATGGTCTGGACTGGAATGATCCGTACCGCATCCGGTCGTACAGGGAGCTGATCAGCTGGATCAATGAGATCGGTTTTCTGCCCCTGTTTAAAAATGAAATCGGGAGTTTTTCCGCGGAGGAGCATGTCTCAGACCGGTTCTGGTGGAGCGGGGATCCCGAACAGGATCCGTGGGTCTGGCGGGAGATTATCGCCGGGACCGGAGAAGTTGCCTACGGCAAATTTTTCAATAAGAGAGCAGGCTTTGTCTCCCTGGAGTGGTTCCCCTGCCTGGCTAATTATCGGAGGGACGGCTATGACTTTGACGCCAGATGGGACGACGAGCTGGCGAATATCCGCTGCAAAAAGATCATGGATGTCTTTGAGACAGGGGAGGAATTTACCGGCGCGGAGCTGAAAAAGGCTGCCGGATTCGGGAAAAACGGAGAGAAAAATTTTGACGGGATCATAACGGACCTGCAGATGCAGACATATCTTGTGATCAAAGAGTTCCGCAGAAAACGAAACAGGAAGGGAATTGAGTATGGGATGCCTGTCTCCGTGTATGCGAAGCCGGAGGAACTGTGGGGCTGCGAGATGATCTCTGCCGCATATAAAGAGGATCCGCAAAAATCATGGGAGCGCATTGTGACGCAGGTCAGGAATACATTTCCCTGGGCCGGAGAAGAGCAGATCAGGAAGCTGATGAGATAGCAGGGACGTGTGAGTGCGAAAGCACATCAAGCTTTGATTCATGGCAACGTTCAACATGAGAGTTTGGAATCGGGATATGCTGTAAAAAGAAGAGTTTTGGAAGAGGTGAGACGAATGAAACAGCCCCTGCCGATTGGAATTGATAATTTTGAAAAATTAATCAGTGAAGGATATTATTATGTGGACAAGTCCCTGCTGATCAGGGAGCTTCTTGACCTGAAAGGGGAGGTTAATTTGTTTACCCGCCCGCGCCGGTTCGGAAAAAGTCTGAATCTCAGCATGCTGCGATATTTTTTTGAGGATACGGGAGAGGAAGAGAGGAACCGGCATAACAGAGAGCTGTTTTCAGGGCTGAAGATTATGAAGGCGGATTCACGTTATACTTCACAGATGAGCTCCTGCCCGGTGATTAATCTGACGATGAAGTCCGCAAAACAGCCCACATTTGCCTCCGCTTTTTTTAAACTGAAAGATGTGATCGCCGAAGAATTTTGTCGGCATGCCGGAATCCTGGGAAAGAACAAGCTTTCAGCAAGAGAAGAACGGCGGTTCCGAAGGATTGCGGATGGAGAAGCTGATTATGATGAGCTTTCCGGTTCGCTGGAGTTTTTGAGCAGATGTCTTTACAAAGTTCAGGGGAAAAAGGTAATCATTCTGATTGATAAATATGATGTTCCTCTTGAGAGCGCTTATTTTGGAGGATATTACGATCAGATGTCGGATTTTATCCGCAGTCTTTTTGAATCTGCACTGAAAACGAATGAATTTCTGAATTTTGCCGTGGTCACAGGATGTCTGAGAATTTCCAGGGAAAGTATTTTTACCGGGCTGAATCACCTCAATATCATATCTGTTCTGGATCAGAACTACAGTGAACATTTTGGCTTTACGGAGCGTGAGGTTCTCCAGGCAATGTCCTTCTATGGGCATGAAGAACGCTTTCCGGATATGAAAAAATGGTATGATGGTTATCTGTTTGGAGATACGAATGTTTATAATCCCTGGAGCGTATTGAAGTTTTTGTATGATCTGAATGCGGATAACGGGGCGTTTCCACGGCCTTACTGGGTAAATACAAGCTCCAGCGCCCTGATTCGTGACGCTGTGCGCCGATCGGATCAGGATGTGCGGGCGCAGATGGAAGTTCTTGTGAATGGCGGAAGCATTGATTTTCCGGTTCATGAGGAGATAACTTACGCGGACATGAACCAGAAAGGGAATTATTTTTGGAATTTTCTGTATTTTACCGGATATCTTACCAGAGCAGAGAAATGGCTGGAAAAGAGACAAATTATCCTGCGGGCCGTTATTCCGAATGAGGAGCTGCTGAGCGTATATGAAAATGTGATCATGGGCTGGCTCGAGGAAAATATAAAGAAGCAGGATTTTTATGCGCTGTATCAGGCGCTGGAAGATGGAGACGCAAAGCGCATGAGAGAAATTATCGGTGAACAGCTTCTTGCCGTGATCAGTTTTTATGACAGTGCGGAGAATTTTTATCACGGCTTTCTGGCGGGTATTCTAAGCCAGAGCAAAAAATACCTTGTAAAGTCCAACAGAGAATCCGGCAGCGGAAGAAGCGATATCATGATCCGGGATCCCAGTCTCAGAGGCCGGGCCTTTATCATTGAGGTGAAGGTGTCCGGCAGCATGAACGATCTGGAGAAGGACGCGCAGAATGCCGTGCGGCAGATTTACGAGAAAAATTATCCCGGAGAACTTCGGATGGAAGGATACCAGAGAATCAGCTGCTGCGGCATCGCTTTTTACAGGAAGGACTGCGAAGTTCAGTTTTCGGATTGAAACAACAGAAAGAAATCAGAAGGAAGAAACTCCAGTTTGAAGACAGGGCGCTGATCGAAGCGGTTGTCTGAGAAGGAGCACAGTCAAAGACAAAAGAGGAAACGGAGGAATAAAGTATGCCAGCTTATTATGCGCATCACCGTTTTGGGGCCGCTGTGGCCGGTCAGCTGGAAGAAGAACTGAAGAAAACCATTGCCGCACACCGTCCGCAGTTTGATATCGGCCTGCAGGGCCCGGACATTTTCTTTTTTTACAGACCATATACGAAGAACCGCGTTGTAAAGTACGGGAATGAGCTGCATCATGTCTCTGCGATCACATTTTTCCGCCGTGCTGTCAGGATCGTGAGAAAGAACAGCCGGAACAGCCGTGAGTATGCTTATCTGCTGGGATTTCTCTGCCACTTTATTCTGGACAGCGAGTGTCATCCGTATGTGAATGAGATGGTGGAAGTAACCGGCGTGAAGCATCTCGAGATCGAGGAAGAATTTGAAAAGCTGCTGCTTAGGATGGACAGAAAAGATCCGTTTTCGTATCCGCTCGGGGATCTTGTCCCGCTCGATGACGGGACGGTGCAGACTATCTGCCCGTTTTATCCCAGGCAGATCGATGAGCAGATCGTGAGAAAATCCCTGCAGGACCTGCGCATGGTCAAACGCCTTTTTACGACGCCGCATAAAGGGAAGCACGACGTCATCAACGGCGTGATGAAGCTGTCCGGGGGAAAATATCCTTATGCAAAAGGGCTGATGAATCAGCGCATCGATAATCCGGCCTGCAGCCAGACAAATGAGGAGCTGCTCCGTCGGTTTGAAAGCGCCGTTCCCCTCGCGGTCCGGATGGCCGCCAGTCTCGATGAGAGCATCCGGACCGGGAAAGAACTGGATGTCCGGATGGACCGCTCGTTTGCATGAGCAATGGGCATCCGGCTGAAATTTATGCCTGATTTTGGATTGCTTTCGAGCAGATTTCCAGTTTTGACATCGAAAGAAAATTTCCGTTGTATTTTCTGTCTGGTGTTCGCTGAAAGCTCATGCCCGGATTCACGATTATCGTTTTGCCAGAATCTTCCGCCGCGTTTCCAGTACCATACGGGCTATTTTTTCTGTCCGTTCATCGTCCATGCGGGCGGCGGGAGCGGATACAGAAAACGCATATCGGGTAATTCCTTTGTAATTTGGGAGGCCGGCCGCGATGCAGCGGACACCGGCCTCATTTTCTTCATTGTCAACCGCAAAACCTTTCTCGCGGACTTCCTGAATTTCACGGAAAAAAAGATCATAATCGATAATTGTGTGCGGCGTCAGCTGCCGGACTGCGCTGGCTTCCCAGATTCTGCGGATATCCTCGTCTGTCATGTCCGCCAGTATGGCCTTTCCGACTCCGGAACAGTACAGCGGGATGCGGATTCCAACCTTGGAAGCCATCCGGATCGCATTCATATAGGCCTCCTCTTTGCAGATATAGACGGCCTCGTGTCCGTCAAGCTCGACAAAATGCACGGTCTCCCTCGTATCCATCGAAAGCTGTTTCAGGTAGGGCCGCACTTCGTCCAGAATGTCCATATGGGATAAAATTCTGGCGGACAGAGTCAGCAGCTTATTGGAAAGAGAATACTTGCCGGATTCCGCGTCCTGCTGGACGTAGCCTACGCAAATCAGGGAACTCAAGAGGCGGTGGATCGTGCTTTTGTTCAGATCGATCCGATGGGTAAGTTCAGCAAGGGAAGCCGGGCCTGTCTCAGCCAGCGTTTCCAGAACAAGGAACAGGCGGTCAGTTACCTGAATCGGGTTTTTTCCTTCCATAAAACACCTCCGGATATAAAAGCAGCGTTGAATTAAAAATGCAGCGGTATTTTAACATTGAATTAGAAAAATGACAAGTGGCTGGAAATCTTTCAGCGGCGCTGGTTATGTAAAATGCGACAGCACAGCCTCAACAATCCTGTGACTGTAAGGCATCAGAATCCCTGCGGCTGTTCCGACCACAAACGCGCAGACGAGTGTGCCGATGCCGAATATTCCGCCGGACAGCACGCCGGCCACGACAAAAGTTACGTCGACGACAACACGGACGATCCCAAATTTTTTGTCGGTCTTGTCGCTCAGCACAACGGCGACAAGGTCGTTCGGCCCTGTCCCCGCATCGGACTGAATCACGACCGTCATGCCGAATGCCAGGATCACACAGGCGGCAACCACCACAACGAGGCGTACGGTCAGCGGAAGCGTTCCGTTGACAAGAGGAGAGAACAAAATTGTGAATCCATCGATAATCGGGCCGCCAAATGCCATGCACACGAGCGTGCCGGCCTTGATATAACTCCGGTCGACAAACAGCAGGACGAGAATGATCAGAAAACAAACGCTCATGTGAGTGATCCCATGGCTGATCGGAAGATGAGAGGAAAGTCCCTGGATCATCACATTAAACGGATCCGCGCCCAGTTCTGTCAGCATAAACAAAGTCACTCCGAGATGGGCGACCGTAAGTCCCGCAAGCAGGAGAACCATCCGGATAATCCATTCTTTCATTGATCGTTTTTTTGCCAAAAGAGCAGCCTCCTTTCTCTGTTTTTTCCTATTATAACTATATTAAAAGAAATGTTCAACATCAGAATCAAAGACCCCGCTGCAAGCAACGAGGTATCAATTTTGCAGCGTTCCAAGAGGCGGGGTATTTGATTCTCGCGGCATTCGTCAAATATCCATGCAGGCATGGCTATTTTCCTCATTGCTCGCGGAAATAAAAACGTAAGATCGCATAAATAATACTTGACAAAAACATGGTTCGGGATATAATAGAGACAAGCTATATCATAATATGATATATCGTTCCATAATATGAAATCGACAAGATGAAAGAGCAAAACTGCGAAACGCTGCCGCTGGTTACAATTTCCGGAGAAAGGAACAGCAGCAAAACTTTCAGCCGGGAAACTGACCATGCGGAACAGGGTTAGAGCGCAGAAGAGAAAGGAGAAGATACTATGGGAGCAGCAGAGAAACTTGCGGAATTTGGAGTTGTGCCAGTGGTTGTACTGAATGATGCGAAGGACGCGGCGCCGCTTGCGAAGGCGCTGATTGAGGCGGGACTTCCCTGCGCGGAAGTTACGTTCCGTACCGACGCGGCGGAGGAGTCCATCCGCACGATGACGACACAGTTTCCGGAAATGTATGTGGGAGCAGGCACGGTTCTGTCGATCGAGCAGGTAAACCGCGCGGTGGCGGCAGGCGCGAAGTTTATCGTCAGCCCGGGTTTTGACGCGGAGATCGTGGATTACTGTATTGAGAAAGAGATTCCGGTATTCCCGGGAGTTATCACGCCGAGCGAGGTATTCCAGGCATACAAGAGAGGTCTTAGAGTTCTGAAATTCTTCCCGGCGGCACAGTTCGGCGGCGTCGCGACGATCAAGGCTCTTGCGTCTGTGTTCACGGGCGTGAAGTTCATGCCGACAGGCGGCGTCAGCGCTTCCAACCTGAAGGACTTCCTCAGCTGTGACAAGATCGTTGCCTGCGGCGGCAGCTGGATGGTGAAGGGCGATCTGATCAAGGCAGGCGAGTTTGACAAGATTAAGGAACTGGCGGCGGAAGCAGTTGCGCTTGCGAAGGAAATCCGCGGATAAAACAATGACTCCGGTATTTTGACTGATGTCAGCAGACAGAATGTTATCCGGCGCATGAATTGATATTGGAGGGAATACAGAATGAATTTAAATTTGAAACCGGCAAAGGAATGCAGATATGACGCAGTATCCCTTGGAGAAGTAATGCTTCGCCTTGATCCGGGCGAGGGCAGAATCCGCACCGCGAGATCGTTCCGTGCGTGGGAAGGCGGCGGAGAGTACAATGTAGTGCGCGGCCTTCGCAGATGCTTTGGGCTGAAGACAGCGGTTATCACCGCATTTGCGGACAACGAAGTCGGAAAGCTGATGGAAGACTTTATTCTTCAGGGCGGCGTGGACACAGAACTGATCAAATGGATGAAGACAGACGGAATCGGCCGCGTCTGCCGCAACGGTCTGAATTTTACGGAGAGAGGCTTCGGCATCCGCGGAGCAGTCGGATGCTCGGACCGCGCGAACACTGCAATCTCCAAAGCGACTCCGGAAGACTTTGATTTTGATTATATTTTCGGCGAACTGGGCGTGCGCTGGCTGCACACCGGCGGCATCTATGCGGCGCTTTCCGAGCAGTCCTGCGAGACAGTCCTCGCGGCGATCAAGACGGCCAAGAAGTACGGCACCGTGGTTTCCTACGACCTGAACTACCGTCCGTCCATGTGGAGCGCGATCGGCGGTCAGGCCAAGGCGCAGGAAGTCAATAAGGAGATCGCGAAGTATGTCGACGTTATGATCGGCAACGAGGAAGACTTTACAGCCTGTCTTGGATTCGAGATCGAGGGCAACGACGCGAACCTGAAAGAGCTGAATCTTGACGGTTACAAAAAGATGATCAACGAGGCGGCTTCCACCTATCCGAACTTCAAGGCGGTGGCGACCACGCTCCGCGAGGTCAAGACGGCTACTGTCAACGACTGGAGCGCAATCTGCTGGGCGGACGGCGAGATTTATAAGGCGAAGGATTACAAAGGTCTTGAGATCATGGATCGTGTCGGCGGCGGAGATTCCTTTGCGTCCGGCCTGATCTACGGCCTGATGACGACAGGCGACGCTGAAGTAGCGGTCAATTACGGCGCGGCTCACGGCGCGCTGGCGATGACGACGCCGGGCGACACCACGATGGCCAGCAAGAAAGAGGTTGAGGCGATCATGGGCGGCGCAGGAGCGCGCGTGCAGAGGTAACAAAAACAGCTTGCCATGAAAATTCCTATAAAACTTCCGGGGTATGTGTCTGCGGCACTCCCGGAAGTTTTTGCATTATATTTTTGCAGCAGAGGAGATAGTCGTCAACAGCTTCGTGAAAATCGTCAATGAGTTCTTTCGCTGTAATTCCTTCATAGGAAATCAAAGCACGGACTCCCATAACTTTTCCAAAAAAGATAGTATCATTTTCAGAAAATTCTACACTGCCGACATAACCTTTATATTCTATTGTATTATTCATATAAGTCCCTCCTGTTCCAGAATCTCAACGAGTTGTTTGATCTGACATTCTAATACATAAATGGAAATATTGCAACTAAATTATTCAGTTGCATTTGACAGCCGAAAAAAAGACGGATAAAATAAATGGAAAAAGGCTTTCATTCATGTGCCCCTGTTTGCAGGGGATGAAAGTCTGGGACGAATTTGATCTGCAGAGGGGAATATCAGAGATGAAGATAGCAATCTGTGATGACGATCAGAAAAGTTGTCAGTTAGTAGAGGAGATGGTCACGCGGTACTGCCAGGAGGAAAAGCTGCAGGATGTCCGGATCAAAAGCTTTACTACGCCGCTGGAGCTGCTGGAGAAGTATCCGCGGGATCTGGATCTGCTGCTTCTGGATATCGAGATGCCGGGGATGGACGGTATTCAGACCGCGCGGGAGATACGCACGTTTGACCGGAAAGTGATCCTGATCTATATGAGCAACTACGCAAAATATGCTATCGACGGCTATTCCGTACAGGCGTACAATTATCTTCTGAAACCGGTCACCTATGAGATTCTCAGCCGGGAGCTGAGGACCGTGTTCCGCCTGATCGGCCAGCGCAGAGGGAGCAGCGTCACGCTGCACTGCGAGGACGGATATTTTACGCTGTCGCCGGAGGACATCGTGATGGCGGAGACAAAGGGGAAGAACGTGCTTCTGCACACGCATGAGGGGTCCCATCTGGTGTATAAGTCCATGAAAAGTATGGAAGAACTGTTCGGAACGACGATGTTCCGCATCCACACGGCCTATCTCGTCTCCTTAAGTTCTGTGAAAGGGATCAGCAAAGACAGCGTCATCCTGCAGTCCGGGAAGGAGCTGCCGCTGAGCCGCCACAGAAAGAAGGAATTTATGAATCAGTACATGGAGTATATCGGAGGATTACTGTAATGCTGGAATTTGCGGCGATGAATGAATTTCAGAAGGAGTGGCTTCTGGTATATTTATATGAAGCAGTTCTTTTTCTGTGGATGTACCGTCCGGTTCTGATCCCTCGCGGCGGGTGGAGCGCAAAAAGCTGGCGGATAAGCTGATAACGCACGCCTCGGATCTTGAGCGGGTGACGGTGTCCGGAAATCCGCTGCTGGATTCGCTTCTGAATCACAAACTGATGGAAGCGCGCGAGAAACAGATCAATCTGCAACTGTTTCTCAATACGGTGCAGTATGATTTTCTTGAGGCGATGGATCTGTGTTCGATTTTTGGAAATGCGCTGGACAATGCCATGGAGGCAGCCGTGCAGATTCCGGAGCCTTCGGGACGGTGGATCCGGCTGAAAACCGCGGTGATTCAGGGCATCTGGGTTCTGAAGGTGGAAAATTCCTGCATGCGCATGCCGGTTGTGGAAAACGGAAAATACATCTCGTCAAAGCCAGGCCCCAGGCGGGAAGGAATCGGAATCTCGAGCATCCGTTATTGCGCCGGGAAGTATAATGGGACGGTGGAGATCACTGCTGAGGAGAACGCGTTCGTCCTGCGGGTGACCGTGCCTGTCTTTGAGTCCGGCGGACAGCCAGTTTTGCCGTAAAAAGGACCAGTTTTTCTTAAATGATGCCGAAAGACGATAAAAATGTTAAAATATGAATCGACTATATTAACCGCCAGTCTGTCTGATCATACAGGATGCAGGCATTTTGCAGTATTGTTCTGTCACAGGAAATTTCGTCCTGTGACACAAAAAGCGCTTCGTGCATAGATGATGCTGTTTTGCAAGAAGCAGTCTTTTTGGCAAACCGTTTGGAAATACGGGAACTGCAGGTAAAATGTCACGGAAAAGGCGTTTGCGTGAAGCGCCTCCGTAGCCAGGGAACAGATAAATCACCGGCGGGATAAACAGGAGGGCGATATGAAATTTAAAAAGCTTAAATTATGGCTGGCAGCAGGCCTTATGGTGATGTCCATGATGCCGGCAAACATGGCTGTGGCCGAGAGCGAGAGCGAAGCCGCGGAAGAAGGCACTGTCTATGAAGGCTCTGCGGAAGGAAGAAACGGAGAAATCAAAGTAAAAGTGACGCTCGACGAGAACGCCGCGATCACGAACATTGAGACTACTGCGGAAGAGACGCCGGGCGTAGGCGATGTCGCGATCGAGCAGCTGACTTCTCAGATCATCGAGAATCAGTCCATCGCCGTGGACGCGGTGGCAGGCGCAACCCTTTCCAGCGAAGGATTCCTCGCGGCAGTTGAGGCGGCGCTTGAATCCGGCGGCCTTGAGGTTGCCGAGTACAAGGGCGAGGTCTCCGCGGAGAAAGGTGAGGATCTCACCGTTGATACGGACATCGTGGTGATCGGCGCAGGCGGAGCCGGAATGGCGGCAGCGGCAAGCGCGAGCGATGCCGGAGCAAAGGTCGTTGTTCTCGAGAAGATGAGCGCGATCGGCGGAAATACCCGTGTCGGCGAAGGAACCTACAACGTGGCGGATCCAGATCTGCTGGAGTCCACCGGGACAAAGACCACGGATGCTCTTGAACAGGAAGTTGAAGATGCGATCTCTGTTGAGACGGACGACGAAGCTTACGCGTCTCTGATCGCGGATGTGGCGGCGGATTTCGAGGCGTGGAA
>CANQUH010000060.1 GCA_947626965.1 uncultured Lachnospiraceae bacterium | reverse complement strand
TCCTCCCGGAGAATATTGGCGGCTGTATAATGATAGGCATGTTTGAGAATTCCGAAAAAGACAGCGTGGAACGTGCCGAAGGTCACGCCCCGCGCTTTTGACATACGCGAAAAACGTTCCTTCATCTCGGCAGCGGCCGCTTTTGTGAATGTGATTACCAGGATATCCCGCGGATTGATTCCGTACTTCTCAATCAGGTAACGGGTTCTGCTGGTGATCACCAGAGTTTTTCCCGAACCGGGACCAGCCAGTATCATAGCCGGTCCCGTTTTGTGGGCGATTGCCCGAAACTGTGCTTCTGTTGTGTTGTTCATCAAAGCGCGGCCTCCAGTTTTGCGATTGCATTCCTGACTCTGCGCACGCTCTCCTCCTTGCCGATGACTTCCATGATCTCGGTCGCTCCGGCCGGGGTCATCTGCTTTCCGGATACGGCAATGCGTGCCGGCCACAGTACATAGCCGTTCTTGTATCCTTTTTCCGTGATGTATCCCTTCAGGAGTTCAAACAGCGCGTCATTGCTGTAATCTTCCTGCGCTTCAAACAGCGGGAGAAGTTCCCGGAGCACTTCGAGAGAAGTCTGCGGATTTGTCTTCATTTTTTTATGTGCATAGATGGATATGTCATATTCCGGTACTTCTTCAAAGAAATCCACCAGTTCTGCAATATCCGGGAAGATCTCGATTCTTGTCTTGACCATCGCCGCAACCTTCCTGAAGTCGATCTCCTTTGTGATGACCTCTTTCAGATAAGGAAGTGCTCTCTCATAAAATTCATCATCATCCATCGCCTTGAGATACTCGCCGTTCATCCATTTCAGCTTCTGGATATCAAAGACGGCAGGAGACTTGCTCATATGACGATAGTCAAACGCCTCAATCAGTTCTTCCAGCGAGAAGATCTCGCGGTTGTCCTCCGGACACCAGCCAAGCAGCGCCACATAATTGACGATTGCCTCCGAAACAAAGCCCTGCTCCAGAAGATCCTCATAGGAAGAATGACCGGAACGCTTGCTCAGTTTTTTGTGCTCCTCGTTGGTGATCAGCGGACAGTGCACATAGACCGGCACTTCCCAGCCAAATGCCTCGTACAGGCGGTTGTATTTCGGAGCGGAAGAAAGGTATTCATTGCCGCGGACTACATGCGTGATTCCCATCAGATGGTCATCCACAACATTCGCGAAATTGTAGGTGGGGAATCCGTCCGATTTGATCAGGATCATATCGTCAAGCTCCGCGTTCGGGACCTCGATCTTTCCGTAAATTTCGTCCACAAAACTGGTTGTGCCCTCCTGCGGAACATTCTGACGGATGACGAACGGCACGCCGGCTGCAAGCTTCGCCTCGATCTCCTCTTTCGGAAGATGCAGGCAGTGTTTGTCATAGACAACAATTTCCTTTCCGGCAATTTCCTGTTTCAGGGACTCCAGGCGTTCTTTATCGCAGAAGCAGTAATAGGCCTCGCCTTTTTCAATCAGTTTCTTTGCATATTCCATATAAATGCCGGCCTTCTGGCGCTCGCTCTGCACATACGGACCGCAGCCGCCGTCTTTATCCGGGCCTTCATCGTGAATCAGGCCGGTTTTTGCCAAAGTACGGTAAATGATATCGACGGCTCCATCAACAAGGCGTTCCTGGTCTGTGTCCTCGATGCGCAGCATGAAAGTTCCATTCTCATGCTTTGCGATCAGATAGGCGTACAGCGCCGTCCTCAGATTCCCCACATGCATCCGCCCCGTCGGACTGGGGGCAAATCTTGTCTTTACTTTGCTCATATACTTTAACCTCTTTCTGTAAAATTTTCCCGTTTTCCTCTGTCTGGTGGAATGATTTCCGCGTACCGCGGGACGCTGTCTCCGACTATGCAAAGCACAGACGGAAGCACGCTCCGGCACGCGGTCAGTCAACAAATGTAATCTGTCTTGAAACACTGAGTGCAATCGCGATCTCGCTCATCAAAAACAGGATCGATGTACCTCCGTAGCTGATAAACGGCAGAGTAATTCCGGTCGTCGGAATCAGATTGATGACAACCGCGATATTTAAGGTCACCTGCAGCGCTATGTGTATGAAGATCCCGGAAACAATCAGCGAACCGAGAAGATCCGGTGCGTTCTCCGCGATAAAAAACAGCCTGTACAGCAGAAACATGAACAAAAAGATCAGAAGGGCTGCGCCAAAAACACCGAGTTCTTCACATATGATCGAAAAAATCATATCATTCTGCGCTTCCGGCAGAGCTCCCAGCTTCTGCGCGCTGTTTCCAAGTCCCTTGCCAAGTGCCCCGCCGGAACCGATCGCGTAGAGTCCCTGCATAACCTGATAACCGCCGAGACTTGAATTTTCTTCCGGATTCAGCCATACCTGAATCCTTCGGATACGAAAGCTTTCACTTCCTCCCATGGAAATTATATAGTACAATGCTGCGGCCACTATAACAGCTCCGACTGCTCCTATGATGACAAACGGCAGAGTCCTTGGATGAACAATAAAAATCAGTATAACGGCAATGCCCGCGATGATCAGCGCCGTGCTCAGATTTTCCGTAAAATAATACGTGCAGAATGATGAAATCGCACCGAACAGAAGAACACGTAAGGGACCCTTGACTCCTCTTATCTTACGTCCCATCCCGACAATCATCGTGGGCAGAAACAGAATGACCGCCACCTTTGCGAGTTCTGCCGGCTGAAAGGAGATCGGGCCGATATAAATCCAGCGCCTTGCCCCGTTGACAGTCTTTCCGATAAATTTCGTGGCAACCAGCAGCGCTGTGGACCCAACGTACAGAGGCCACGACATCTTTGCCAGAAAGTGATAGTCAATCTGAGAACCGATCAGAGCAAGGATCAGAGCGCCGGCGCTGATGACGGCCTGCTTGCCGAAGTACATCATGTCGTCTCCGTCTTCCCCGAGACTCGCCTCATACGCGCTCGTACTGTACAGCATGACCAGTCCGAAGCAGGTCAGCAGGATTACGATTGCCAGCAGATTGTAGTCGAAATAATCCCGCCTCGCGGTAAAAACAGAACTGAAAATACTTTTTTTACCGGAAGAACCCTTTGCAGAGGTTTCTTTTTTTTGCGGCCGCGTGCTTTTGGCACGGACAGGCCTCAGTTTATCCGTACGTACTGCCATAATCATCCCCTCCATATCAGTCCTGCAGGTAATCATCCCCTTTTTCTGCAGAACTGCTGAAATCTTATCGATCACTGACACATCATAACATAGTTTTCTCTGTTTTTCCAGTACAACCATCATTTTCTTTTTTCTTACATATAGTATTATGAAATCAATCATATTTATCAGGAGATTCCCATATATGCAGGACTCATATCGTTCAGACTGCGGCTGCCAGTATCAGGCGAATGACCGCGTCAATGAAATATATGAACATCTGAACATGGCCGATGCTCCCTATGCTATGGCCTATGTCCCGTACCAGCAGTGGAACCAGATCTATGATCCCTGCAAGGCGCTTCGGGCAGGAACAGTCTTTCCGTGCCTCGACAAACCATTCTGCGGAAAAGGAGGTGCCTGCCTGTGAACCGGAATTGTATGAATCAGAATACGAACCAGAATTGCATGAATCAGAATATATCCAGAAATATGAATCAGGGCATGATGTGTCAGCGAGGCAGTTCCGTCAGCCGCGCGCAGAACAGCTGCGGCATCCAGACTGACAAATGGAGTGTTCCTTTTGCGGAAACGGAAATCCCAAACAGCTGCCGTTCGGATCTGATATGCTTTATCAACGAGGTAAGCTTCGCCGCATATGATATTATGCTCTATCTGGATACTCATCCGGACTGCCAGGAAGCGCTCCAGCATTTCCGTAAATATAATGAACTGCGAAACAAAGCGCTTAAGCTCCACGCAAAGTCCTATGGTCCGCTCATGACGTCGTCCACCGATGAGACAGACTGCTCTTCCTGGGAGTGGATGATGCAGCCGTGGCCGTGGGAACTGGAAGGAGGTGCCTGCTGATGTGGCATTATGAAAAAAGACTTGAATATCCGGTAAAGATTACTACCCCGAATCCGCAGCTTGCGCAGTATATAATGAGCCAGTACGGCGGACCCGACGGGGAAATGGGCGCCTCCATGCGCTATCTCTCACAGCGGTACACCGCGCCGAACCGCACAGCGGCGGCCGTGCTGACTGACATCGGTACAGAGGAGCTGGCCCATCTGGAGATTGTTGCGGCCATCGTTCACCAGCTCACAAGAAATCTGACGCCGGAGGAAATTCAGAAATCCGGATTTGGCGCATATTATACAGATCATACGACCGGGATCTGGCCGCAGTCGGCAGGCGGTTATCCGTTTTCGGCGTCAGAATTTCAGTCAACAGGCGATCCCATCACAGATCTGACGGAGGACCTGGCGGCTGAAATGAAAGCCCGCACGACGTACGACAATCTGCTTCGCCTGATCAAAGATCCGGAAGTTGCAGATCCGCTCCGTTTCCTGCGCGAGCGCGAGGTCGTACATTTCCAGAGATTCGGAGAAGCGCTCAGGAGCGTGCAGGAAGATCTTGACGCAAAGAATTTCTTCGCGTTCAATCCGGGTTTTGACGCTCCGGTTTCCTGTAATTCCTGCGATTAGTCTAAAGTATATGCCGGGGCCGCCATTGATATGCCGGCCCCGGCAGTATGTAAAAGACTCTGTTCTGATATTTTATCAGATTCCGACTACATTTCCGCGTGTAACGATCTGTTCCCAGAAATAGGAACCCTGCTGGTCTTCCGAATCCAGAATCTCTCTGGTTTTGTATGGAAGAATCTCCTCCTCAAGTTCGAGCAGTTTCTCCTGTCTGCCGGAAAGCAGCCCGTCAATGCGGTGAATCGCAGATTTTGCTCTCCTGGCAACACCGACCAGACGGATATCGACGACCTCATAGCCAAACGGTTTGTACTCATTCATCCAGATATGCTCCCGTTCCTCCCCAAGTCTGTCGACAAGCGCGGCCATCATCTCAAGATCATCCTCGATGCAGGAAAGCTCTTCCATATCCCGGGCTGCATACGCGCTTCGGATCCTCTCCCCGATCATGGATTTGATGGACAGGACATCAGCGAGCAGCTCGTAGTAGGAAAGCAGCGTCCTGTCTTCCACATCGAGATCTTCCTGCCAGAACAGTCTTTCGTTCAGTTCCTCTGAAATCTGAATATACTGATCCTGAAGCTCCTGTTCATCGAACATCTTTTCGTAGATTCCCATCATGCAGTCCTGATAAAGGATCGTCTTGGAGGGATTCTCACTGTGTACATTGTGCTTTGAAGCATTGAGCGGATCCCCGATCCGGTAGTCCTGATAAAGCCTGTTGTCAAAAGCATCCAGGAGGAGATAATTTCTGAATTTCTTGCCGAGGCAGTGGCAGAACCGCTCTGAGAGCCAGTCGAAATCCGGACGGTCCCCGAATCCGTACTCACCGAACAGCGCAAGAACAGGAAGACATGTCTGCAGAGGTGTCTCCGCTCCGTTGTCCATCCATGCGGTGAAAAACACATCCTGTACGCCTTTTTCGATGCAGGCGTCAAGCGCATCGCAGCTTGTCTTTACCGCCTTGCTTACATTGGGAGCAATCCCGTTCCAGGTCCATGCGCCTCCCGCGAAAACAAGCGGGTTTCCGAGTTTTTGATGGAGCCGGATATTTTTCAGATAGGCTTCCTTCCCCTCACTGTAATAATCCCAGTAGCACAGAGTGACATCCTGTGAAAGATTGCTCTGGTCTGCCGGCTGTTCATTTTCACTGATTCCATAGTAATTTCCGGAGTGGAAATTCAGCCTCATATACATATCGGACCAGATCATCGGCTTCAGATTGTACTTTTCACATTCACTGACAAGCCAGTTCAGATGTTTTTTCATCAGTCTGGCAGGATCCTGCCAGCCGTGCAGATTCATGTACCTGCCGCGTCCGAGGTGATCTGCCTCATCCATTCCGAGATGAACGATTCCTCCGGAAAAACACTCCGAGATCGCTTCCAGAAGACTGCCAAGGAGAGCTTTTGGCTTCTCATCCTCCAGCAGAAGAATATCATCGATATCCTTGTATTCCCGGAAAGCCGGAAGATTCAGAACGGTGCGGAGATGCGCAAGCGTCTGGATGCAGGGAACCAGCGTCACTCCGAACAGAACGGCAAAACGGTCACAGTCCCTGATTTCTTCCTTGCTGTACCGGCCTCTCAGATATCCCCAGTACGGGTAATCTTCGATCTCAAGCGTGTCCTCCATATACATATACAGGCGGTTCATTCCAAACTTTGCAAGACGGACGATATATTTTTTGATCGTATCCGTTGTGGGCACGCAATTGCGCGAACAATCCATCATCATTCCATTGGATCTGAAATTTACTTTCTCTGTTATCACGAAATCACGTTTTTCTATATTCTGCAGAAACAGCGTGACTCCCCGGAAAAAATGAGCTTTCTGCTGATATAAAATCTCACACTGATCTCCCGATTTCGTGACCTTCAGTTCCTCAGCGTCCCACTGTCTCTCAGTCAAATGAAAGCAGCCGCTTTTTGAAGCGCCGGACGTGACACATTCAAAACTTCTTTTTTCATCCGCGTATCCATCAAGCAAAATCTTCAGCCCTTCAAACAGGCTGTTTCCACTTTTTTCTTCAAAATATAAAGTCCGCTTATCCATATCCTCATTTCTCCTTTTTAATCCTTTACTGCCGGTTTTCTCCCACGATGCAGAACGCTGATGCAAACTGCAGCCTGACGCTGCGAACAGCGCTGCCGAAACGGCATAATTTCCGTCATGACTGCTTTCCTGTATGCGCTGCTCTGTATTCCGACGGGTACATACCTGTGTATTTCTTTAGTACTTTTGAAAAATAGCTGGGATCCGCATAGCCGGTCATCTGAGCAATATCCTTTGTCATCAAGTCGGGACATTTCACCAGAAGCTCTTTTGCTTTCTCCAGGCGGATTTCCTGGATATAATGATTCGGTGTAATCCCTTTATAATTCTGAAACAGCTTGCTTAAATAAGACGGGACCAGACCAAATCTGGCCGCGAGATGCTTTGTGTTGATCGAATCCTTGTAGTGTTCACGAATATAAGCGTCCAGCCGCTCCATCAGGGCCCCTTTGTCCTGCCCCTGATCATCGAACAGCTCCTCATGGCACCAGAGAGTAAATTTTTCGAAAATCTCCTCCAGACTGCCGGAACGCACGACAATATCGTTGATACTGTACCGCACATTTACCGTGTCCATGCTGTCGGATACCGTCTGGTATGCATCCAGCAGCATCATAATCCGGTCGAGAGTCATTTCGATCTGGTACTGCGTAATTTTACCTAAACACAGCTGGCCTTTAATATCTGCAAGCACATTGTCAAACTCCCGGAACTGTCTGCTTTTTGCCATATAAAGAATGGATTCTTCCGTATGTTCCGAAAAATGAAACGTCTGCGGAACTTCTTTTATTTTCCGGATTTCTCCGGTCCGGCCGTAAATCCAGTTTTTGTAGACGTCTTTCCTCAGTTTCCGCACGGTCTGTGCAAGATGGTCAATCTCATCCAGCGGCTCTCCTGCCACCGCTCCGACAGGAAAACGGATGTTCCCATTCTTCATGATCCTTTCGACCAGCGCTTTTATATCCGGTTTTTCGTCCTCAAACAAGAACAGTATTTCATTTGGATTTCTTCCATAGAAAGAATAGATCTCCTCCGATTCATTTTCTTCTGCTCTTGCAGCATCTTCAGGCCGGCAGTCTCCCCAGATTTCCGGGTCGGCCGTCTCATTTCCAAACACATGAATACAAAATGCCTTCACAACCAGATAAACAGGATAGAGTTTTCCGATCGTGAGCTTTTCGCCGGTCTGCATACGGCTTTCCATAAATTTTGCAATGCCCGACTCTCCGTGCAGCGCGCGCTCCATAAATTCCTTTTTCTGTTTTTTTCTTCCCTGATGGCTGGAATCCCGCAGCTGTTCAAGCAGTTTTTTCAGCTCCGCCCGGTCTACCGGCTTTACGAGATAGTTCTGCACTCCGTACTGCATTGCCTTCTGCGCGTAAGAGAAATCCTGATATCCGCTGATCACAACGCCGACGGTCCTCGGCATGTTTTCGTGTATATATTCCAGAACTTTCAGCCCGTCGACCACCGGCATGTTGATATCCGTAAAAACGACATCAACATAGTTGTCTTTCAGATAATCAAGCGCTTCTCTTCCGGTCTTTGCCATTTTTACGACTTCAAAATCCCCGCAGAGATTCATGATCATTCTGCTGATTCCTCTCAGCAGGGGAAGTTCATCTTCAGCTACCAGAACCCTGATCATCCAGCATACCTCCAATCAAAACCACTGCACCCTCTGTATCATTGTACAGGCGAAAAATAAAGTTGTCTTCATAGCAGAACATCAGACGCATATAAATGTTCGGTATGCCGAGACCGCCTATTTTACTGTCTTCGAGCTTGTCCTTTACCTGATTGAAGGTCAGTCCCTTTTTCATCGTTTCAAACTTTTTCAGATATTCCTCTGAAAATCCAATGCCGTTGTCATGAATCTCGACGATCCAGAGATTCTCCTCCTGCCTGATTATAACCCTGATCTCCCAGACAGGTTCCGAATTTTTGAAAGAATGCTTAAAGCAGTTCTCACAGACAGGCTGGATCACATACTTTGGCATTCTGGCTTTCATCAGGCCGTCCTCGCAGCTGACGCAGTACTCAAACATTTCTTCGTACCGCACCTTCATCAGTTCCATATAGTCGATAACGTAGTCCAGTTCCTCCCTGACTGTGCTGTAGCCATTTCTAATCGAAGTACTGTAGGCCATCATCCTGCGCAGCCTGGTACACATATCGGGAATCTTGTCATTGCCGTATTCCTGAGCTTCAATCGAGATAATCGCAAGAATATTAAAAAGAAAATGCGGATTCATCTGTGACTGAAGCGCAAACATCTGGGCTTTGAGTTCATTTGCCTCGGAAGCGTACTCCCGTTCCATCGACTGTTTCATCTGCGTGAGCATTGCGTTAAATACTTCTTTCAGCTGTGTAATCTCATTTCCATGACCTGTCTCGTCCAGCTCAAACTGGGGATTTTCCATGGATACCCTGCCTGCAGAGCGGACCAGTTCCTCAAGGGGTCTCGACAGACGCCTGATCAGGAAGATTTCCGTGGCCAGAGCGATTGCAAGGACAACAAAGATTGCACTCAGCATCATGCGGTTGTAATAGACAAAAATTGTGACATCGGAATCTTTTTCCCTGACAAATATAAACTGCCACGGCGCATTCTCAATGTTTTTTCTGTAAACGGAATATCCGGACATGTTCACGGGAATATCTTCTTTCGTCTTTTTCTGATATTCATCTGTCAGTCCAAGAATTTCCTCCTTCTTCTGATTTTCTTTCAGAAGAGGATCCGTATAGATGATATCGCCTCCCTCGTCGATCATCGTCACATAGATGTCTTCTCCCACACTGTCCACAATCCGGTCAATCCATTTTACAAATTCCTGAACCTCGACATAGCCGCAGACCTGATCGTTTGTTGTGTAATTTTTAATCTGACGGATGACGGAAAAATACGGATTGTTCGTATGTTCCGTATCATTCAGGATATCATCTGACGGATTGACGTAATAAACAAAATTTTCATCATTGTCAAAATACTGCCGTACCTCTGCGAAACGGTCACTGTCAAACCAGTTCCGAATGCCAGAGGCGGTTGTGATCTCGGTCGCCGTATAGACAAAATCACGATAGTCGTTGTACAGGCAGATTCTTGCAAACCCATCCTTCTTGAAATTGTAGGAATTCAGCAGCCTTACCGCTTCGGAGTTTGTGACGGGTTCATTGATGAAATAATTGTACCCGGAATCCGAACCAGAGTCGACAAACAGACGGATGATGTCCGGGTTCGCCGCAATCTGCAGGGCCGTTTTGTCCATCATGTAAAAGTGATTATCGATCTGGCTCGCCACGCTGTCCGAGAGAATCCGAAACTCCTCAAGAACATTCTGCGCAATATCATTTCGGATTTTCTGATAAAACATACTGCCGATTGTCAGTACTGCAAACAGGACCACAATATTCTGAGCCAGTATGATCTTTGTCTGAAAACGTAATTTGCGGAACATCGTCGGCCTCCTTCCTCCAGGTCAGCCGGAATTGCCCTGATCTTTCCTGTACTGTTCAAAATCACTCTGAAATTTTTCGAGAATATCAGCTCCATCCATATTGTCCCGTGTCGGGGCATCTGTGTAGTAAATGTACAGTGTACTTTCAAAAAGCGTGCTCAGATCCATCACATAATAATTCCACTCGGGAATGACTCGGTCTGATTCGATGTATTTCTCCCTGATTTCCGTCAGGCAGGAGGGAATACTTCCTCCGTCAACTCCCTCAAATGCCGGGTATCCCGGCCGGTCCTGAAAATACAGCGACGCATATTCCGGAGCCGACCACAGATTGAGTACTTTTCTGACAAGCTCCATATTGCGTGTGTTCTTGTATACGACAAAACCGGGCGCCGACATATTTGCTGTCACTACATCAGCGCTGCCCTCCATGGAAAGAGCAAACATACCGATATCTGCTTCCGGATTCTCTTCCAGAACACTTGAGGCAAAGAAATCTCCGTTAAAGTGCATTGCCGCTTCCCCGTCCGCGACTGCTTTGACCGCGTCTTCATAGGAGGCGGTTGAAAAGTCCTGATTTACAAACCCTTTTTTGTAGAGGTCAAGATATGTGTCGATCACGGCTGCAAACTCCGGTTTGTCAGACCATTTGGCCTTTCCTTCCTTCAGGCAGTCCGCGTATTCCTGTGCGCCGTCCGCTCCAAGGATCTTCGCAAAATTGTCTGACATCAGTGTCTGTACCGCCCAGCTGTCCCTTGGCATGTAGATCGGCGTAATGCCGGCCTTCCGGAGCTTCTCACATACCGAGAGAAGTTCCTCCCATGTCCGGGGAACCCCGGCTCCTGCCTGTGCAAAAGCTTCCCGGTTGTAAATAAAGCCGTACACTCCGGGCGCGCCAAGAAATGGAAAACCATAGATCTTTCCGTCCGATCTGCAGGTCACATTCTCAGGAAAGAGCAGACTGTCAACCCACTCTTCGCCGCTGAGATCTGCAAAATTCCGCCCGGGATCCACAATATCGTAAACAGACGGAATATTGTAGTCAATCAGATCAGGCGCTTCCCCTGAATTCAGCTTCATGCGAAGCATATTCAGAAATTCCATGTCGGGTATTACCTGCACATCAATCGTAATATTTTCCTCATTTTTCAGTTTTTCGATCATGGCCTGAAGTCCATTGTAATACCTGGACTGCCGGATCATGGCAGTAATCGTGTCTGAACCGGAGAATCCGTAAACTACCGCGCTTAATACCAGCAGAAGAAAGCACAGGCTTGCCATAACTGTTAATTTTTTAACTAATATCTTTTTCATGGCATTATTACTATACTAATGTGCACAAAGAAATATTTCTTATGCAAACATTATAAAAGATAAAATATTTTCAGTAAATGTATAAAACTAAAATAACGGATGGAATAATTAGAAAAAATAACAAAAGCCTGACTGTTTCACGCCAGGCCCTCACGTAGTTCATACGAACGTCATGAGTATTTCTCGGCCATGACGGAAATTTTATTGAACTAGCTGCATCTGTTTTTGATTGTTTTCTGTTCCCAACTGTATTATTATTTCTGTTAAATAAATAATATAATACACTATCGTAAATGTCAATTATTTTTTATAAAATGAACAACTTATTAATGTTTCAACTTTTTCTGAAATATCAAAAATATCCATCTCTTTTTACGCTGTGTTTCGTCATGTGGGCACGGATTACGATCGAGCGGGGGGCGGTTTTCCCCCTGCTCGTCTGCGCGGCTCAGGTGCTGCGTCAGCAGCTAGTACTGCCCTGCGCAAAAAAGAAAACCTCACGGAAAAGAAGATGGCATAAATCTCCTTTTCCGTGAGGTCAAACGACTGGTCTGCCGGTTATTTGCAATGCAGCCGGATCTCTCCGCTTTCCAGTGTCTTTTTTACATCGATGACTCTCTGATTGGAACTTCCGCGCCAGTAAAGCTGCGTGTCGCGCAGTTCCTTCACATATTCTCCGTCCACAAGAATATCCAGATAACGGATGATCTCGTGATCCCTGATCTGTTCCCAGGTGGAACCGGTGTAAAGCCAGATCGTCTTGTCGGGAAATTTTTCACGGATTTCTTTTGCAAGTTCCAGGATCTCCGGTTCATTTGTCCGGTACAGCGGATCTCCGCCGCTGAATGTGATCCCTGAAATATAAGATTTTCCAAGCACTTCAAACAGTTCCTTTTTTGAGTCCTCTGTAAAGGGAAGTCCTCCATTCGGATCCCACGTGACAGAATTCTGACATTCCTGACAATAATGACTGCAGCCGGCCACCCAGAGCACCACCCGGAGTCCGTCACCATTGAGCATGTCGTCTTTTGTTATATTGTGAAATCGCATAGATCAGCCTCCTGACAAACCTCGTTTATAAAAGCAGCATGGCGTCCCCAAATGAGAAGAACCTGTATTTTTCCTTCACTGCTTCCCTGTAGGCGGCAAGCACATGATCCTTTCCTGCCAGGGCCGACACGAGCATCAGCAGCGTGGACTCAGGAAGATGGAAATTCGTGATCAGCCCGTCCAGAATTTTAAACTGATATCCCGGATAAATAAAAATATCGGTCCAGCCGCTGCAGGCTTTTAATAATCCGTTCTCATCGGCCGCCGACTCGATCGTCCGGCAGCTTGTCGTGCCGACACAGAACACTCTGCCTCCACGCGCCTTCGTCTCGTTGACTGTCCGTGCGGCATCCTCATCGATCCTGTAAAATTCCGAATGCATGTGATGCTGTGCGACATCTTCCACCTTGACCGGCCGGAAGGTTCCAAGTCCGACATGCAGCGTCACCTCTGCAATGCGCACGCCTTTTTCTCTGACGGCGTCAAGCAGCTGCGGAGTGAAATGCAGCCCAGCTGTCGGCGCGGCCGCGGAACCTTCATACTTTGCGTACACAGTCTGATAACGGGTTTTATCTTTCAGTTCATGTGTAATATATGGAGGAAGCGGCATCTGCCCCAGCCTGTCCAGGATCTCCTCAAAAATTCCCTCATAGCTGAACCGGATCAGGCGGTTCCCCTCCTCTGCAATCTCAATTACTTCTCCGGTCAGAGCTCCGTCCCCAAAGATGATCCGTGTGCCGGGACGCGCTTTTTTGCCTGGGCGGACCAGCGTCTCCCAGACGTCATTCTCTCTGCGCTTCAGGAGAAGAATTTCAATGGCGGCCCCCGTGTTCTCTCTCACACCATACAGACGGGCCGGAATCACCTTTGTATTGTTCAGCACCAGACAGTCCCCTTCGCGCAGATATTCAAGAATGTCCGTAAAATGCCGGTGTGCGATGGAACCGTCTTCCTTTCCCAGTACAAGAAGACGGGAGGAAGAGCGGTCCTCGAGAGGATCCTGTGCAATCAGTTCTTTGGGCAGTTCAAAATAAAAATCAGATGTTTTCATGTTTTTTCCTTCCAATCCCGGATTTTCCGAAGTCCTCCCGCCGTCTTGCAGGCAGAAAGCAGTCCATGATTTAGTAGTATACGACATCTCTTGCTGAAAGTATCCACTCTCCGCCCGTCAGATCTATGATGGAGGCCGCGCAGTTTTTCGGGACGCCCGTTCCCCAGAACTCTTTTCGCGGGCATCCTGTAATATTCCCAAGCAGAGCGCGGGATGCAGCTCCATGAGTCGAAATCAGAATCGTTTTATGCAGAAGATCCTCTCTTGTCTTCAGTTCATCAAGAAAATTTCCCGTCCGCTCAAGCAGGCTGTCCAGACTTTCTCCTCCCTCAGGCGGATGATATTTCTCAGGCGCATCAAAGAAGTAATGGAAATCCGGATCACTGATTTCATGGAGTTCCGGAAGAATGCTGTGTCCTTCCAGCACGCCAAAGCTGATCTCGCGGATACGTTCTTCTTTTATAAGCGGTATGTCCCGCCCTTCCAGAATAATCTCCGCGGTCTCTGCGGCTCTTCGCAGCGGGCTTGTGAACGCCAGGTCAAACGGGACGCCGCGCAGGGCCTGCCCGGTTATCCGGGCAAGTTCTCTGCCGTTTTCGTTCAGCTGCGTATCCGTCTGTCCCTGAAGACGCCGTTTTGTGTTCCACACGGTCTCGCCATGTCTTATTATATACAGTCTCATGCTTCTCCTCACTTTGCCTTCATGCGGCTGCTGTCAGGATCTTATTTCAATTCCAAGCGATTTCAGCCCGTTCCAGATTTTCTTCATTGCCGCCGTGATATCCGTCTCCTCGAGCGTCCTGTCCTTTGCGCGGAATACAATCGAATATGCCACGGATTTGAATCCCTCTTTGATCTGGCTGCCTTCATAGAGGTCAAACAGACGGCACTCCTCGAGGATCTTTCCGCCGCGCTGCAGGATCATCGCTTCAATCTGACCTGCCAGCACTTCTTTCGGAACAACCATGCTGATGTCGCGCGTTACCGCCGGATAGCGGGCGATTCCCGCATATTTGCGGTCAAACGAAGCCAGCTTTGTGACCTGCGGCATGTCGAGAACTGCCACATATGCCTTCTCACCGATTCCGTAGGAGTCAGCCACGAACGGATGTATCTCACCCAGATAGCCGAGCTTTTCCTCTCCGTACAGGATATCGGCCTGGCGTCCCGGATGCAGCCACGGTTTCTTGTCGGAAGGATCGTATGTTCTGCGTCCGAAAATCCCCAGTTTGTCAAGAAATTCCTCGACAACTCCCTTCATTGTGAAGAAATCTCCCTCTCCGTACATGCCCAGCGTGAACTGCATGCGCTCATCAGGAAGCTCTGTCAGTGGCAGTTCCTTCGGAAGATAAATATTTCCAAGTTCATACAGACGGACATTCTTGTTCCTGTGACTGTAGTTAAACGCCAGGGATGTCAGCATACCGTTCATGGAAGTCGTGCGCATGATGCTGAAATCCTCACCGAGCGGATTCGAGATCTGAACTGCCCGGCGCAGCGGTGAATCTTCCGGAATCAGAAGTTTGTCAAACACCTTCGGGCTCTCAAAGGAATACATCATACCCTGTGAGAAGCCGCAGTACTCGGCGATGTCCTCCGCCATCTCACGCACACGCATCTCAAACGGCAGTTTCCCGGCTGTCGCCTCTCCGCTCGGAAGCGTTGTCGGAATGTTGTCATATCCGTAGAACCGTGCAACTTCCTCCGCGAGATCCGCCGTGCGGAACAGATCCTGGCGGAATGTCGGAGCGATCACCTCGCGCGCGGCCTCATCATAAATCAGGTCAACGCTCTTGAAATAGGAAATCATATCCTCCTCGGAGATGTCCGTTCCGAGAAGCGCGTTGATCTTTTCCGGCTCAAACGGAATTCTGACCGGTTCTTTTTTCTTTGTGTAGACATCGACCATACCGCCGACAACCTCGCCCGCTCCAAGCTCCTCGACGAGCTGGCAGGCACGGTCAATCGCTTCCTGTGCGTTGTTCGGATCAAGACCTTTCTCAAATTTTGCGGAAGCCTCGGTGCGCAGACCGATCCGCTTTGCGGAAAGACGGATGTTCGTGCCGTCAAAGCAGGCCGCCTCGAACAGCATCGTGTGCACGTCGTCCGTGATCATGGAGTTTTCGCCGCCCATGATGCCGCCGATACCGACGGATTTCTCGCCGTCGCAGATCATGACGACATCCTTGTCCATCGTGCGCTCCTGTCCGTCGAGCGTTGTAAACTTCTCGCCGTCCGCTGCGCGGCGGACAATAATTTCATGGCCTGCGATTGTGTCATAGTCGTATGCGTGCATCGGCTGCCCATACTCTTCCATGATGTAGTTTGTGATATCAACGATGTTGTTAATCGGACGGATTCCGGCCGCCGCAAGTCTTCTCTGCATCCACTTCGGCGACGGAGCAATCTTTATGTTCTTCACGATCCTTGCACAGTAACGCGGGCAGAGATCAGGATCCTTGATCGTCACTTTCACATAGTCGTGCGCATCCTCATCATTTCCGGTTTTTGTCACGACAGGCGGATGAAATTCTTTATGGAATGTCGCTGCCGCTTCCCTCGCGATACCGATCACGGAGAAACAGTCGACACGGTTTGAAGTGACTTCAAACTCAAATGTCACATCGTTCAGTCCAAGAGCCGCGACTGCGTCCGCGCCGATCTCGGCATCTTCCGGGAAAATATAGATGCCGTATTCCGGCGCTTCCGGATACATGTCGCGTGAAGATCCCAGTTCCTCAATGGAGCACATCATGCCGTTTGACTCAATTCCTCTGAGCTTTCCTTTTTTGATCACAATGCCGCCTTCGACCATTTTTCCGTCGTGGTGTCCTGCGACTTTTCCGCCGTCCAGCACGACCGGAATCTTGTCTCCCACTTTAACGTTGGGAGCGCCGGTTACGATCTGCACGCTCTTTCCATTTCCGATATTTACCTGGCAGACGATCAGCTTGTCCGCGTCAGGATGCTGTTCAATCTGGTCGATCTGTCCGATGACAATTTTGTCAAGATCACGGTCCGCCGCAAGGTATCCTTCTACCTTTGTTCCGGAGAGCGTCATGGCGTCCGTGAATTCCTGCGCCGTCACATCAAGATCCGGCACGTATGCTTTCATCCATGATAATGTTGTATTCATTCTCTTTTCCCTCCTTAGAACTGTTTCAGGAACCGCGCGTCGTTCTCGTACAGCAGTCTCATGTCGTCAATCTCATACTTCAGCAGAGCGATACGTTCAAGGCCGACACCGAACGCAAAGCCCGTATATTTCTCCGGATCAATTCCGCACATTTCAAATACATGCGGGTGCACCATGCCGCAGCCGAGAATCTCAATCCAGCCTTCTCCCTTGCAGAACCGGCATCCTTTGCCGCCGCATTTGAAACAGGAGACATCCATCTCCGCACTCGGCTCTGTGAACGGGAAATGATGCGGACGGAATTTCGTCTTTGTGTTTTCACCGAACAGTTCTTTTGCAAATACTTCCAGTGTGCCTTTCAGATCCGCAAAGGTAATGTTCTTGTCCACAACCAGTCCCTCGATCTGATGGAAGGACGGAGAATGCGTTGCGTCCACCTCGTCCGAGCGGAATACGCGGCCCGGAGCGATCACGCGGATCGGGAGTTTTCCCTTCTCCATGATACGGGCCTGCACCGGGGAGGTCTGCGTGCGCAGCACGATCTCCTTATTGATATAGAAGGTATCCTGCTCATCCTTTGCCGGATGATTCGCCGGAATATTCAGCTTTTCGAAATTGTAAAGATCATACTCCACTTCCGGTCCTTCGACCACTTCGTAACCCATTCCAATAAAAATGCGCTCCACTTCCTCGCGCGCAATCGTGTTCGGATGTCTGTGTCCGACATGATTTTTTCTGGCCGGAAGCGTCACATCGATGACTTCCGCCTTAAGCTGGAGCTCAAGGGCCTGTTTCTCAAGTTTTTTCTTCGTCTCTTCGATGGCATCCTCAATCTGAGCTCTCGCTTCGTTGACAAGCAGACCGAACGCCGGGCGGTCTTCCGGAGCAATTTCTTTCATGCTCTTCAGCAGAGCCGTCAACTGGCCTTTTTTCCCAAGAAATTTGACTCTGACATCATTCAGCCGGTCGAGCATTCCGGCTTCCTGAATCTGGGAGAGGGCCTCTTCCCTGATTGCCTGTAATTTCTCCTTCATGGTGT
>CANQUH010000059.1 GCA_947626965.1 uncultured Lachnospiraceae bacterium | reverse complement strand
AAAGTTCTTGAGTCAGCTGAAAACTATCTGGAAACCATTCTGATCCTCCACGAACGCCTTCCCCAGGTGCGCTCCATTGACATCGTGAACGAGCTTGGATTCTCCAAGCCAAGCGTCAGCGTCGCCATGAAAGGGCTGCGCGAAAAGGGACTGATCCTTATGGATTCCGACGGATATATCACACTTACAGACAGCGGAAGCGAAATCGCCGAGATGATCTATGAGCGCCACAAGCTTCTGAGCAAATGGCTCACCTGGCTTGGCGTGGACGAAGAAACCGCCACAGAGGATGCCTGCCGGATTGAACATGTCGTCAGCAAGGAAAGCTTCGAAAAGCTTAAGCAGCACATCCTCGCCGAAATGAATTGAGACCGCGGCGTCAGCCGCAAAAGGCAGGAAATCTCCGGAGAGAGATATTTCCTGCCTTTTCAGTTAATTCTGATTATCATTCTGCGTATAATGCACCCGAATCTTGATATCCTGATTATAATTGCCAAAACCTGCCCCGTAGAGAACCAGTCCCCCCGTATAAAGACTGTCCTCCTCCACCGCGAAGCGGAACCGGATATCGCTGTTGTCGTCCAGCCGGAAGTCATCAAGCCCGACATCGGAAATTTTCAGCCCGTCAAGGAACGTCCCTTTTGCATTCACCACGATCATCTTCAGCAGCCCGTACTGCCGCGCACGCGCCGACCACCAGACCGGGGTATAGATTCCCTTGACGCCTCCCATATCTCCAAGACTGAGCCAGTTCCCGAGAAATTTTCCGTTCAGATAAAACGAGATATCCGCCTGGGAGTCAGGCCCGATTCCCGTGTGTTCCGACGAAATCTCAAAGCAGAACGTGAGCTGGCTGATCTTCTGCCCCGGAGGAAGCATATTCGGGATTCTGTACTCCACATAGCCCTCCCGGAACCACAGGATTCCCGCCTGCAGGCGCTCCGGATGCGCAAAATACCGCGGATCATTCGCCTCCCCGATCATACTGTAGCCGCTCGCAAGCCCGCACTCCGGACGAACCGAATAATCGCTGAAATGGCCGACCCGCAGCTCCGTCTCATAGACCCTGATATCCCCCGCGTCTTCCGCCCCGCCGACGCTGAGCAGAAGCTGGCTGATTTTCATGCTGCATTTTTTCTGATTCCCATGCCCTGTATACTCGGACACCGTCTCGATGATCCCACAGTCCTCAAGACGCTTGATATGAGCGGTCAGCGCGCCGTTCGTAAGCTGAAGCGCCGAGGCCAGCTCATTCATATTCATCTCCCCGTGCGTCGACAACAGCTCGACAATCCGCATCCGCACATCCGATCCCAGTGTTTTAAATACACTAAGTCCATCTTCCAGATTCCTGATATGAAGCATGATTCACACCTCTTTTCCAAACGTGCGCTGCCGGCGCGCCTGCCTTCCTTAAATTAATCCGAAATGTCTGCACGCTTTCCAGATCCCATCCTCCGCCAGAGGAGCCGTCACATAATCGGCGGCGGCTTTCGCCACGTCAGATCCGTTCCCCATTACAATACCTGTACCGGCCGTACGCAGCATACCGAGATCATTCACACCGTCCCCAAACGCAAACGTATCGGAAAGATCCATTCCCAGGAACTCACAGACCTTCGCCAGACCCACTCCCTTATGGAAACCCTTCGGCACCAGCTCCGCGATCACTTTATTATGTACCATAAAATCAAACGCATCGGACAGCTCGGCCATAAACGCCTCGCTGTCGGCATTCTCCATCACGCAGGTAAACTTGGAAACCTCCCACCTGCCCCAGTGCTCCGCGATGGAGAGCACATGGTCTCCCAGCTCCTCCCGGAGCCTCTCGGCAAAATCGTTCCACCGAAATTCCTCTGTGTCAAAATAGACATCCACACGCCCTTCCAGAAGCGGAAGCACACCGTATCTGCGCATCACCCGGACCACACGCTCGACAAGCGCATTGTCCAGACGGTTGTAAAACAGCGTCTCCCCCTGGTATTCGGCCATCGTCCCGCAGGCACAGACAATCCCGTCAAACCCGATCCCCAGCAGATGAGGATCCCGGATATGGGCGCGGCATCTGCCGCTGCAGATAAAAGCCAGATGACCGTTCGCCTGCAGCGCGTGAATCGCCTCAACCGTACTCGCGGGGATATTGCGATTGAAATCCCACAGCGTGCCGTCAATATCAAAAAAGACCGCTTTTCTCTTTGGCATAAACATCCCTCTTTTCGTCAGAGGACAGTATACAGGATTTTTGCTCCTTTTTCAACAAAATTTGTTTCAATCCCCACTCGGTAATTTTATAAAACTGAACCGCCTTCAGGAAACTGAAAGCGGCCAGAAACCAAAAACAGCTATTCTATTATCTCAATCTGACACATCTTCATGGCCTCCAGCGCGTTCTCATGGCTCTGAGGCGTGACCCCCGCGCAGCAGGCCGCATCCACCCGAACCGGAATCTCCGGTGAAAACGCCTTCAGAAGCAGCGCATTGGAAATCACACAGATATCCGTGCAGAGCCCGATCACCTCAACAGAAGCAAACCCCTGCGCGGCCGCCCACGCCGCCAGCTCCTTGCTTCCGAACGTCCCCTTCTCAAAACGCTGTCCCGGCTCCTCCTTCAGCTCTCCGCATAGTTCCCAGCCCTCTGTACCTTTTATGCAGTGCAGCACGGGAAGCTTCTGGCCCTCCTGCGTCCGGAGATAATCCTCCCCATGCGTGTCCAGTGTAAACACCACCTCATCGCCGGCATCCCGGTATTCCCTGATCTTGTTCTTCACCGCGGGAACAATCTGCTGCGCCTCGGCAGTTCCAAGACTCCCGTCGATAAAATCCTTCTGCATGTCCACAACTACCAGCAAACGTTTCATACTAATTTTACCTCTCATATTACATCCCCCGCGCCTTCTTTGTGCACGCTTTCATCGCCTCAATCACAGCGCTGCGCATCCCTTTCTCCTCAAGCACGCGCACGGCCTCGATCGTCGTCCCTGCAGGGGAACATACCATATCTTTGAGCTCGCCGGGATGTTTTCCTGTCTCGAGCACCATCTTTGCGCTGCCAAGTACCGCCTGCGCGGCGAAACGGTACGCCTGCGCGCGCGGCATTCCGTCCGCGACAGCCGCGTCAGCCATCGCCTCAATAAACATAAATACGTAAGCGGGGGAACTGCCGCTGACGGAAGTCACGACATCCATCAGATGCTCAGGCACGACCTCGGTACTGCCAAAGCCAGAACAGATCTCACACAGCATCTGCCGTTCTTCTTCCGCGACATTCGCGTTCGGGCAGATTCCTGCCATTCCTTCGCGCACCATGGCCGGTGTATTCGGCATCATACGGACAATCTTTGTCTTCTCTCCAAACAGTTCGGAAAGCCATGCGAGCGTCTTGCCCGGGGCAATCGACACGATCAGTGTATCCGGACGCACGGCATCCCGAATCTCCTCGATTACTTCCTTATAATACTGCGGCTTCACCGCGAGAAAAAGGACATCCGCAAACGCGGCCACCTCCCGGTTGTTCTTAGTTGTGCGTATCCCAAGCTCTGCTCTCCTGCTTTCCAGCGTGGATTCCCGCAGAGCGGACGCCATCATATCCTGCGGGGCGCATTTCCCCGCGCTCAGAATCCCGCGCATCATCGCGCCGCCCATATTTCCGCATCCTGTAAATCCTATTTTCATGCTGTTTCTCTCCCTTCCAGAACCCGCATCAAATGATCCGGCTTTCCTGCGCCGTATTCTATCACAAAAAAGAATCCTTGTCTATCTGGCATTTCTGTATCGCGGAACGTTGTTACCGATCACGGAGTGAACAGCACTCAGTCATCCTTCCTGGAAATCACCCAAATTCAATGGGATCAGGCCGCCAGCAGGCTGTGCAGCACTTCAAGCAGCCGGTCCACATCGATCGGCTTCGCGACATGGGCATCCATACCGCTCTCAAACGCCTTTCTGCGGTCCTCATCAAACGCGTTGGCCGTCATGGCGACGATCGGTATATCAGAAACACCCGGGGTATTCAGATTCCGTATTGCCCGCGCGGCGTCGTACCCGTTCATGATCGGCATCTGGATATCCATCAGGATAAGATCGTAGTAGCCGGGTTCCACATTTTTCATGGTGTCGACTGCCAGAATCCCATCCTCGACCGACTCAACGATAAAACCGCTCTCCGCAAGGAGTTCCTCGGCAATCTCCCGGTTCAGCTCATTGTCCTCCACCAACAGCAGACGATGTCCGCACGGTTCTCCTGAATTGTTCTGTTCCAGAGTTTTGATCTTTGCGGAAACGCTTTTTCCGACCACTTCAGCAAGTATTTCCCGCATTTCCGAGAGGAAAATCGGCTTGTGACAGAAAGTGGTAACACCTGCTTCCCTGGCTTCATCCTTCATGGCATCCACATCATACGCTGTCAGAACAACGATCGGGGCATCTTTCCCCACACTGGAACGAATCTGGCGCACGACCTCCAGGCCGTTCAGATCCGGCAGCATCCAGTCTATGATATATGCACAGAATTCATCTTCCAGTTCCCGGGACTGTCTGGCGCGCAGTACTGCTTCCTTTCCATGCAGAGTCCATTCCGCCCGCATTCCGATCTTTTTCAGCATCCTGGTCACACTGTCGCAGGTATCAAAACTGCTGTCCACAACGAGAGCGCGAAGTCCTTCCAGTTCCCGGATTTCCCAGTGCGCTTCGCTCCTGTGCTGCAGCCGGAACGTAAACCTGACGATAAATTCCGTCCCCTTTCCTTTCTCTGTCTCGACCTGAATCGTTCCTCCCATGGCATCGACAATGCTCTTCGTGATCGCCATTCCCAGCCCGGTACCCTGAATCCCGCTGACCGTGGAGGTGCGCTCGCGCTCAAACGGTTCAAAAATGTGCTCCGCAAATTCCGGGGCCATGCCGATCCCCGTATCCTTCACCCGGATTTCATAGGAACCGCAGCCTTCCGGCGCATCGTCCATCTGTCGGAGCGTAAGGGAAACCGCACCGTCGGAAGGCGTAAATTTGATCGCGTTGCTCAGAAGATTCAGCAGTACCTGATTGAGGTGAAGCTTGTCGCAGTAAATATCCTCGTCCGTCACATCGATTGTATTCATCGAAAAATTCAGCTGCTTTGCCCGCATCTGCGTCAGGATGATATTCCGCATGTCGCGGAAAACGTCCGAGATGCTGCATTCCTTCTCCTCGATGTTCAGTCTGCCGCTCTCGATACGGCTCATATCAAGAACATCGTTGATCAGGCTGAGCAGATGACTGCCCGAAGAAAGAATCCTTTCAAGATAGCTCTTCACACGTTCTTTATTGTCAATATTCGTCTCCGCCAGAGTGGCAAATCCAATGATGGCGTTCATCGGCGTACGTATATCGTGCGACATGTTTGAGAGGAACATGGTCTTCGCACGCTCCGCTGCCTTCGCCTTTTTAAGTTTCTCCTCAAGCACCGCGCGCTCCACCGCTTTGGAGACGGCTGTGCGTGCATCCCTCCACATATACAGATAATACAGGGCAATGGCCGCCGTCATCAGAATAGCGATCACGCACCAGACACGCCGGATCGCGTACAGTCCTGCCAGCGCCACCTTCTCCGGCACTGTCACCCCGATCGCCCAGTTGTTGATCTCTGCGGAACCATAGTACAGGTACGTCCACTCGTCTTTCTCATCCGGAAGATAAACAACCAGATCTTTTCCGCCCTCTGTCATATTCTGTACCATGCTGTCCCAGTTTTCCCCGTCTTTCATCCTGCACGCAGGATGCGTATGGATATTTCCCAGGCTGTCTCTTCGGGTATCCATGATAAAATCGCCGTTTTTTGTATCGAGAATGTAAGCCTCCGCGCGGCCGCCGAAAAAATTCTCGACATTCATAATAAGCGGAAGATCCGCCAGCCGTGTGACGCCGTAGAGAAGCGCGGCCGTCTCGCCATTCTTCCTGATTGGAACGAAATGGCGGAGAATCTGGGTATTCCCATCTATAACGCTTGTCATGCGGCTTGAGACATGTTCTCCCTTGTCCGCCTCCTCCTCAAACGAAATATAGCCTGTCCCGTCGGCTGTTGTCCCGTCCGATTCGATCACGGTATTATCCGGCAGCAGAATACGGATCTTCATCGTCTCGATCAGCGGGGAGAATGTGTCCATCGTCCTCCAGAGCGAATCGCGCTCAAAGCTTTCCGACCTGGAAAGAATATTCGCCGCCGCGTTCAGAATCCGGCTGTCCATATCCAGTTTGGCAGTAATCTCCTTGATCACCGTATCCACGCCCTCTTCCATCCGTTCAAGACAGCGTTCCTCCATGATTGCTTCAATTTTGAAAAAGGCGGCAGCAAAAAGAACAGCCACTGATACGATCATGACAACTGTCGCTTTAAGACTGTTCTCCCGGACCTTTAATTTCTCTTTCATCACATTCCCTCCCATCTGTACAAAATAACATGATGCCAGGGTCGAAAGGTCATGCGTTCCATGTTCACATGGAAAAGCATGACACTGAGACCCCAAAAACACCGAAAAGAAGCCATTTTTCATGGAAAAATGTGCGGATTTGAGGTGTTTCAGGATTTCGTGAGCACGAAGTGCGGAGAAATCCGTGGCATCATGGGGGCAAAATACCTTTTGACCCCAACATCATAACATGTAGTTAATATTAAATATAAATTTTATAAATAAATAATGCTTTTCCAAATTATATTATATTTAAATTATTATATAAAGTCAAGATTTTTATGCAATCGGACAGAATGTGTTTTTTCTTCTGTGCGCCGTACGGCCCAGATGCTGCTTCAGCAGCTGGTTTCCATGCCTGTGCGATTGAGTAGGAGGCGGTTTTTCCTCCTGCTCGCCCGCGCGGCCCGCATGCTGCGCCAAGCAGCTGGTCCCCCTATGCGGCCTGCGCACAGAAAAAGCCGTCTGTCCGCCGGAAAACCCGGCAGCCAGACGGCCTTTTCTGTATTGTCACTTGTTTGTCTTAATCTGCGCCTGATAATTTAACAGGGAATGCTCACTTGATATTATCTCCCGCAGGAAATCTCATTCCGGTTTAATATTCCGGCTCAATCAAGCCATAGGTATTGCCCTTGCGCTTGTAAACGACATTCACCTGATCAGTCTCGGCATTGTAGAATACAAAGAAATTATGCCCGAGGAGTTCCATCTGCACGCAGGCGTCTTCCGGATACATCGGCTTCATGCCGAAATGCTTCGTGCGGATAATCTTTACTTCGTCGAGAGGCTCTGACTCTTTCTCAATAAACTCCTGCCTGAAGTTGTTCCCGCCCTGATGCTGATGCTTGTCTATGATCTTCTCTTTGTATTTGCGGAGCTGACGCTCAATGACTTCCTCCACCAGATCGATGGACACGTACATGTCATTGCTCACCTGCTCGGAGCGGATAATGTTGCCCTTGACCGGTATCGTCACCTCAATCTTCTGACGTTCCTTCTCGATGCTCAGTGTCACGATGATCTCCGTATCCGGGGTGAAATAGCGCTCCAGCTTGCCAAGTTTGTCCTTAATCGCATTCTTCAGTCCGTCAGATACCTCAAGATTCTTTCCGCTTATCGTAAATCTCATACAGTTCATCTCCTTTACTCGGGTTTTTTGAATAATGTCTGTCTTACGGACATTATTGATAAATCTGATTATAACATATTTTGCCTATTTTTCAACCAGAATTATCCTGCACAGAAAAATCCTGCATCCGTACCACTATTTTATGCAGTTTGCTGTCTTCTCCGGTAATATGGAGGATTTGCTACTCACTACCTGAAAAGGTGTGAGTCATCTGTCGTCAATATCTCCACCGCCCTGGGCACATACTTCTCCTTCAGGCCTCCGTCCGAAAAATCGGTCTGAATCCAGTATGCTTCCAGCCGGCGCTGCTTCCAGTGAAAATCATTGTCGTCTATGATTACAAACCGTTCCACCTTTGCAGGAGCATTTTTGATCCATTCCCGGATTTCCAGCCCTCTGTCCCCGCTGCGCAGCCAGTCCGTACGGTCATAGATCTCCAGATCGTACTCCGCCATAATCTCCACAAGTCTCTGGCACAGTTCATCCATCTCGTCCGGATTGCGGCTCCATCCCATTCTCCAGGAGGAAGTAAGCACAATTCTGGCCCCGGTCGCATCCACAATATTCTTCACTCTCCTGACACACTCCGGATCAACCGGAAACTGTTCCATCTCATCAATGTGCTCCAGAAAAAACGCCTCATGGTTCAGAACACCGTCGATGTCCAGGAATATAACCTTCATACCAGGTTTCTTTGACTTCCCGATACCGTTCTGGCGCAGACTGCCGATCAGTTTCTGATACATTCTCTTCAGACGATCCATCCCGTATCCTTTCCTGTTACAAAAGCATTGTTCTGTCTTTATTCATACAGTCTGAACAATCCGCGTTACAGCTCACACTTCCACTGAATTCGAGGTGATTTCCGCACGTTTTGTGCGGAAATCCCGAGGTCTGAGGCGCGGACCATGGAACTCTGCAGCATTTCTGTGCATGCCTGAGTATGCAGAAAAGCCTCCAGTGGAGGGTTTTCTGTATCGCTTTTATGAACAGCAGCGCACAACCTCCTCAAAAGACAGCTTCCCCCCGAACAGATCCAGCGCGCTCCCAACCGTCACATCGACATGTCCCCGCCCGAGACGGCCAAGCAGCCGGATATCTTCGTACGTTCCCACGCCTCCCGCATAGGTCACAGGAATCCCCTTCCAGTCTCCAAGCATGCGGACCAACTCCTGCTCAATCCCCTGCGCCTTTCCTTCCACATCGGCAGCATGGATCAGAAACTCATCGCAGTACGCGGAAAGCTCATCGAGAACTTCCGGGCAGAGTCTGACATCAGTAAATTTCTGCCAGCGGTCTGTCACGATATAATATGATTTTGAGGCGGGCTGACAATTCAGATCCGGCACTTTCCTTCCTGCTGCCCGGCAGCTCAGATCCAGCACCAGATGTTCACGGCCGACTTCCCGCAGCAGCTTCTCAAGGTTATCATAGTAAATCTGTCCGTCCCGGAACACATAAGAAGTCACAATCACATGCGAAGCGCCTGCATCCAGGAACTGCGCGGCGTTCTGCTCATTGATCCCTCCGCCGATCTGCCACCTGCCCGGCTGACGTCCAAGCGCAAGAAGAGCCTGCTTTTTTGTCGCTTCATAATAAAAAGAACTCCGGGGATTCAGCATGATAATATGCCCTCCGTCAAGACCTGCCTTCTTATAAAAGTCGGCGTAATATCCCGCATCCTTCTCCGACACAAAATTTTCTTTCGCGCGGTCCCCCTTATCCTGAAGGGAGCCGCCGACGATCTGTTTCACTTTCCCGTTATGTATATCAATGCATGGACGAAATCTCATGTCCTGCCTCCTTCTTTCACGAATAAATATAGGAAACGACAAAACGATTTTCGTTTTTCTCGTTCCCTGCGCCGAATTTACGCCGCCCAAGCGGCATTTTTCCGCTTCAAATTCGTGCGCATCATGGGGCAAAATACATTTTGATCCCAGCATCATTATATCGAATCTTTTCTGTTTATTCAATGACTGTCCAAATAAAATTTATCTGTTTAACCGTAACCGGGGTTACAGTTTACTCCCCCATCGAGTTCGAGGGGATTTCCGGACATTTTGTCCGGAAATCCCGAGGTCTGAGGCGCGAAATGCTGCAAATACAGCATTTCTGTACAGCGCTTCCTACTGTGCGTCTGTCCCGTTTCCGGTCAGCGCATCCCCGGCACCTTCAATTCCGTCAATCACATTTTTTCCGGCATTCCCAACACCGTCGATCACATCTTTTCCGGCATCTCCGACACCATCGAGCAGGCTGTCCGCGGCGTTTCCAAGCACGCCGCCGCTGCCTGTTTCACCGTTTTTATTTTCGTTGTCCGCATCGTCATCACCGCGGTTTCCGTCTTCTGTGTTATCGTGATCGGTCACGCTGTTTACAAAGCTTTTTTCAGTACCGTTCTCATCCGTCCCGATAATCGCACTGTCATCCGACCCATCCGCAAGATCATCTGCGTCCGCACCATCTGCCAGGCTGTTGTCTGTCAGATTATCTTCCTGATTCTTTTTTTCTGCCGCATCATCCTCGGCAACGCTGTCCCCAGTCACTCCATTTTCCACATTATTATCTGCCGCATGGTTCCCGGTTTTGTCGTCATCCGCCGCATTTTTACCGGCGATGATCCCGTTTCCAGTGCCGCCGTTGGTTCCATTATTTTTATTCTGATCCGTCCTGGCAGAACCGTTATCTGCCGCATCACTGCCGCTCTCTTTGTCGTCAGCGGCCACATCATCCTGCCTGTTCCCATTCTCCTGCGCAGTGTCTTCCTTTTTTCCTGTGCTCCCGCCGTCATTGTTGTTTCCGCAGCCCGCAAGCACAGCCATGCAGAGCGCGCAGAACAGACACAATGCGTATTTTCTCCAACGCTTCATAACTTTAATCTCCTTTTCTTTTTCTTTTTGTACCTCTGTGCTGTCACCATGAGAAGAAACCTGCAAAGGTATGTTAGTAATATGTGCTTTTTCATTGTTTTTATTCTGCAAACGAAGAAAAATAAAACCGGGAATCGCGCCCGCTGATCTGCTGATCACAGCGGTCAATGCCGAAATTTCCTTCGGCACGCAATTCCCGGTTCATTTTTTAATTTTTCCGCAGATTCATGCTTCACCTTACATAATTCATGATTACACGGACAGTATCTGCATATTTTCGCAAATTATTACTTTAAAAATTTTCTGCAGCGCAATACAGAACGGTCTTCCAGTTTAAGGCCCATCCTGCCTTTTTCTGACAGAAAATCCGACAGTTCCGCTCTTTCGTTTACTCCGCTGCTTTAATGTGGAACTGCCAGCTCTGGTATTCATACTGCGCGGTCGGCAGAATCACGCCGCAGTTCATCAGCGCAGAACCTGGATACCGTTTCTCCCAGCCTTCCACCTCGTAAATTTTCTCCGGAATCAGACCGCGCAGTTTCAGATAGCTGCCGAGCGGATTTCCTTCAAGCACGGTGGAAACAACGGTCACCAGCGCCTCGCTTCCATCCTCTTTCGCCATTTCCCAGGCATGGAAATTTTTCTCTCCTGGCGCAGTCAGACGGTAGTAGCGGCCGTTTCGGATCACATCGCTGTATTTCTTAAAACAGGCAACCTGCTGCCTGACATCTTCTTTTTCCTCGGCGGTCATCTTTGTGATGTCAAGCTCGTAGCCGAATGTCCCCGCCATTGCCACGGCGCCTCTCGTGGAAAACGGCACAATCCGTCCGGTCTGATGATTCGGGCAGGCCGATACATGCGCGCCCATTGTGCTGACCGGATAACAGAATGAGGTTCCGTACTGGATGCTCATCCGGTTGACTGCATCTGTATTGTCGCTGCACCAGATCTGCGGCGCATAATGAAGCATGCCGGCGTCAAACCTGCCGCCTCCGCCGCAGCAGCCCTCAATCAGCAGATTCGGATAGCGCGCAAGCAGGCGTTCCAGAATATCGTACAGCCCCAGCACATAGCGGTGCGCCGCCTCGCCCTGGCGGTCCGATGTGAGAGCCGCGCTGTAGACGTCGCTGACGCTGCGGTTGAAATCCCATTTTATGTAATCAGCTTTCGACTGGTCAAGCACCTCGCACATCTGACGGAAAATATGCTCCCGCACCTCGCTGCGGCCGAAATCGAGCACAAGCTGATAGCGCCCGCGCATCGGTTTTCTTCCCGGCACCGTAAACGCCCAGTCCGGATGTGCGCGGTACAGATCGCTGTCCTCCGACACACATTCCGGCTCGAACCAGAGTCCGAATTTCATTCCCAGCCCATGAATCTGCGCGGCCAGCTCGCCGATCGTGCAGCCCAGCTTTTTCTCATTGGCGTACCAGTCTCCCAGTCCTCCGGTCTCCGAGTTGCGCGCCCCGAACCAGCCGTCATCGAGCACAAACATCTCAATTCCGAGTTCCGCCGCATCCCTGGCCATCTCAATCAGCTTCTCGCCCGTAAAATCAAAATACGTTCCTTCCCAGTTGTTGATCAGAATCGGCGCACGGTCATTCCCGTAAGGTCCGCGGCACAGATGCTTTCGGATCGCGTCATGATAATTCCAGGACAGCTTCCGGAATCCCTCGCTGGAATAGCTCAGCGCCGCCTCAGGCGTGTAAAACGAATCGCCCGGCTCCAGCTTCCATCGGAAATTTGCCGGATGAATTCCCATAATGACTCTGGTCTGATTGATCTGATCACACTCAGCCTCACCCATGAAATCCCCGCTGTAGAGGAACGAAAGTCCATAGCAGTCTCCGCTCTCCTCCGAGGTCCCGGGATCAGCCAGAATCACAAACGGATTCTGCTGGTGGCTTGACGCGCCCCGCGTGCTCCCGACAGACTGAATCCCATGGCGCAGCTTTTCGCGGCAGACGTTCCGCTCCATGCAGTGTCTTCCATAAAACGTAACAAGATCATAAGAGCCATACTGAAAGTCAAGACTGACAGACATCGCTTTCTCCAGATAAATTGCCTCGGAAGAACAGTTTTCCAGCACGACTGCGCGCGTGATGATATCGGCTCCGGGGATTACTCCGTAATACAGATGCACAAGAAGTTCCGCCGCGTCGCCTTTCATGGTCACAATCAGCGTATCCGCCTTATCCTCGTCGGCAAACATTGACGGAAGCCCGGGAATCCGATACTTGCCCGGAAGAATCTCGTGCTTCAGATAGCGCAGCTCCAGTGCGGAAGCCCCGGAACCATAGCGCACCTTCAGCGCGGAGTTCCGGAAATCCCCGCTGCCAAAACAGGGATATTCCTGCGGAAGCGTATCCAGTGTATACGTCTTGTCTTTCTCCGCATCGTACGGATTACCCGCAAAACCGCGGTCCCGGTGATCGATCAGATAAGAATAATCAAACAGTTCCGTCTTTTTCCCGTAATACGTATGCAGAAGAACGTTGTGATTGTCGATTTTCATCTGATAAGTACTTCCGTCCGTCTGTAATGTCAGAGTCCTGTCGTCCTGATTCCAAATAATTGCCATATAAGCCTCCCGAGTAGTTTTGATTTTATGGTTTTTTTACTTTCACAGTCACCTTAAACGTTTTTTTCCCTGATTTGACTGTAATTTTGGCGGTGCCTGCTTTCTTCGCCGTGATTACCCCTTTTGCGGTAACAGCCGCAATCTTCTTGTTGGAAGAAGAATACGTCACCTTCTGCAGACTGGTAACCGGTTCGATCACCGGGGAAAGCTGCAGCTTTTTCCCCTTTTTCAGCGTTACTTTCTGGGAAAGACCGGTTATATCAGTCGTCTCCACAGCTTCTTTCTGTACTGTCACAGGAATCTTTCGTGTCATCCCACTCAGCGTGGAAAGCGTAACGTCCGTTTCGCCCGTCTTCATCCCAGCCGTGATTTTTCCTTTTTTGCTGACAGACACAATATCCGGATCGCCGGATTCCCAGGACACAACCTTGTCACCTTTGGCAAGCGTGACCTTCACTGCGCTTGTCGACTGTCCGATCCTCAGACAGAGACTGGAAACATTTATCTCAATGGATCGGGTCAGCCTGCTGCCCACATCCGTGACTGTCTTTGTCTCCCCGCAGCCGTACTGGCAGACCGCTGTCTTTGTTCCATCTTTCTGCCAGGTAGCGTCGTGGTTGGAAACGTAGGGACCCCAGTCATGATCCACCTCCGCGCCAATAATCTCTGTTTTCGTTTCCCCGCAGATCTCGCAGCGGTACTGGGCGGTCTCGTAGCTGCGGCAGGTCGCAGCCATTCTCGAGATCTCCAGCCACCGATGCTCTTCCTTTTCATATGCGCGCGCGCTCAGGACCGGCAGCACAAAATTCTTCGCGCCGGAACCCGAAAAATCCGTCCAGGACTGCCTTTCCTCCCAGACCAGATTCGTAAAGCCCTGCGACAAGGTCCCTGCCAGCAGGTACGTGGCGCGGATTCCGCTGCTCTGATCATCCCAGGTCGTGTCGACCAGATACCATTTTCCGTCATCCATCTTCACATAATTCCACATGTGATTTTCGCCGCTGGCTTGTCCGATAATCAGCGCACATTCAATGCCGAACTGGCGGCACAGAATCTTGAATGCCTTCGCGTAGCCTTCGCACACGACGATCCGGTCTTTCAAAAAAATACCTGCCGCCGTGTGCGCAGTATCATAATAAATATATCCATTTATTTCTCTGTAATTTATCCCCTGATAATCATATTCTGTCGTCTCACAGATATAATCATGAATCGTCTTCACAATGGTATAACGGTCCGCATTTTGCGGAAGACGGCCCTTGACAAGACCTGTCTCATTTTCGACTGCCTGCTTAAACTTCCTCACCTCAGACTTTGCTCCCGCATAGCGCTCGTTTCCGATCAAGAGTATGGAAACCAAGAGATTGGTGGAAGGACTGCGTCCAATCGATACTGTGATATCCCGCAGCCAGAAAACTTCCGGATAGTCATATACGAACGCGTCAAAAGCCGTCTGCGCGTTGTGGTAAATCTGATTGACATTCACCTCACTGTAAGGCAGCTGCGTCTCGAGCTGATAGGCAACGTTTTCTGTGCCCGCGTCTGCCCCGGTCCACTTGCTTACCAGTGTGTCATAGATTTTTCTGCTCTCCCCGATGAGCTGATCCCCGTAGCAGAGTTCATACTCAAGCGTGGAGCGCATAAAAAGTCTGGGGGCGGCTCCGTCAGCCGCATCGCCGCTTCTGAATGTCCGTTCTTCCAGGTAAATGACTTCATCATCCGGATTTTCCAGAACTGTGATTCCCGGATTCATATCCTCTGAAATCTCTGTTTCCGGATCCGTGCTTTCTGAAATCACGCTCCCGGTTACTTTCCCGGAAGTCTGAAGTTCAGCTGCCGGCGCTTCCTCAGAAGTCTGAATCTCTGCCGCGGCTTCATTCGAGACTCCCTCCACAGAAATGATCTCCACCTTTGCGTCAGCGCCGGACGGTTCTGCCGCTTCCTCGTCCTCTTTTGTTCCCGCATCTGCCGCCATCCCGGAAACTTCCGGCAAAATCTCCGGTTTTTCAGCGCTTATTCCGTCTTCCTCCCATCCTGCAGCCGCAGCAGAAAATTCCTCCGGCTGAACCTTTATTTCCGCAACACCCGAATCCGCGGCTTCCGTAAAAATTTCTGCTTCCCCTTCCGCCTGTACTGCGCTTCCTGCACAGACCGCAATCACCACCGACATAAGGATTGCCAGAATCCGTCTTTCTGCTCTGACCCGCATATACCTCCAAACCTCCTTACACTGCCGCACTGCATTTAAAACCTACTCCGGATGCCCAGAAAACATCTGGATAGTCATACAGAAAAGCGTCAATCGCGTCTGAGACAGCACAGCTGATCCTGTCAACCGCCGCTCTCAGCTGCGGATTATTTTTATTGAACGGGCCGCTCATACTGACCTGAACCGGTTCGCTTAACGGATAAACAATTTCCTCTGTCCCGCGCGCGTCTTCCCATTCCCACTTCATTTCATCATAAATCTTTCGTGACTCTCCTTCAAGCTGATTCCCGTAACAGGTATCATACACAGCAGTCTCCGCGGCCGCATTGATCCCGCCGGATACCGGCGCGGCTCCGGAAGTATCAGCGGCAAGACCGGCTTTGTGAAGAGCCGTCCCGCTCCAGGTATCGTTAATCTCAGATAAGTCTGTACTGCCTGGAACTTCCGCAATCTCCATATCCTCAATTAAAATATCCCCGGGCGCATTTTCCAGAACAGTATCCGGGTACTGTCCGCCGTCTTCCGGCCGGGCAGGGATCTCCTGCAGATCACCGGAATCTTCAGTGATCTCATCCTGCGCCAGCGCACCTGTTCCTTCCGATGCCGGTTCCTCCGCATCCAGAATCTCAGCCGGCACATCTTCCTGCAAAAAGAAAAACTCCGCCTCTTTGCTGTTTTCTTTCGCGGACGCATATATCCCCTGGCCATTCGACAGCATCAGCACACACGCCAGCAGCGCCGTCATCATTCTAATCCCTCTCTGTAAATTCATTTTCTGCCCCCTTCAGCCTCAAAATCACTTTGATTCTATCACGAACCTTAACTTGTTGTAAACAATAGATTAAATTCTGTTTTCCTGTTAAACAGCGGTCAAAAGACCGGATATCCTGCTGCCGGCCGCCAAAACAGGCATAAAAACATATCCCGTCCCATAAAATGAATTAACAATAACTCCCGGAGCACTGCCATGAACTCCAAACCAAAAATCATTGTACTCAGGATGAGGGAAATCATCTACACAGTCCTCCTGGTTCTGCTCGTCATCCTGCTGTTTTTCTGCCTTTTCCTGATGTTCTCACCGGGACACTCCCACGAAGGAGAAATGACGGGAAGCACGGAGCAGCAGACAGTGGGAACAGGCGAAACCACGGCAGGCACAGACAGTCAGAGCGAGCCGCTGACACAGATCACCGAACAGACCCAGTCTGACACGACAGAGCAGTCAGGAGCGGACCAGTCGGATGCTTCCGGTCAATCCAACGCAGCGGTACAGTCTGCGGCAGTACAGGCAGACTCAGACCAGGCTTTCGCCGTCGTATCCTCCTCTATGAGCTTTACGCCCGGCGTCTACACGGTCCCTGTTTTTCTCAACGATGCCACCGTGGACGTTGAGGTCACAGTTGATTCAAATCACATCAACGCAGTCCGCCTTGTGAATCTGAGTGAGACGGTAGAAACTATGTACCCGCTGATGACACCGGCGCTTGAGAACATCACCTCTCAGATCCTGCAGAGGCAGACCCTTGAAGGCATCACCTGTCCGCAGGAAAACCGCTACACCTCGCAGGTACTCCTGAATGCGATATCGGATGCGCTTGATATCGCTCAAAAAGACAGCCGATGATTTTTCAGCCGATCGAGCAGGAGGCGGCTTTTCCTTCTGCTCGCCGCGCGGCCCAGGTGCTGCGTCAGCAGCTGATTTCCATGCCTGGACCTGCACAGCAAAAAGGAACCGCAAAATTTCAGCGGTCCCTTTTTTCTTTCCATTTTTATTTGTGATTCTGCCCGCAGCGCAGGCGTAAAAATTCCGTCTACTTATCTTTCGCGACCAGTACATAAGGCACGGCCACGAACAGGACGCCTCCCACAATATTCCCCAGCGTGACAATCGCAAGATTGTATACAATACCGCCCAGAGTGATCGCCGCCTCATGCGGATTCAGAAATCCGATGGTAAGGAATGTCATATTGGCAATGCTGTGCTCGAATCCGCAGGTGACGAATGCCATGACGCAGCCGATGTTCATCGCAATCTTCGCGCCTTCAGACTTAAGTTTCGCGCCGCACCAGATTGCAAGACAAACACAGATATTACACAGAATTCCCTTCATAAACAAGTTCAGGGGAGTTCCCGCGATCTTTCCGGCCGCGATTGTCGCAAAATTATTGCCGATCGCGTCATCCGCTCCCGGAATCCCCGTCAGCGTAAAGACAACCGCGGACACGACCGAGCCGACAAGATTGCCAAGCCAGCATACAACCCAGAGTTTGATTACATTTCCCCAGGAAGCCGCCTTCTTCAGTCCGGCAACGCCCATCACAAAGTTATTGCCAGTGAACAGCTCCGCTCCTGCCACCGTGACCAGGCACAGACCGACGGAGAAGACAAGACCATTGATCAGCTTTGTCGAATAAGCTCCTCCTGCAGCAAAAACACCTCCCACAATTCCCATCAGGAAGCAGCCGATCGCGATAAACATACCTGCCATGAAGGACAGCACAAGATATCCTGCCGGGTTAGTTGACAACAGATTCAGTTTGCCGTTTGCAGTTTTGCAGACACCATTGATTTCATCTTTGAACATAAATTTCCTCCCTTTGTTTTTTCATCTTTTTTCCTTTGTTCCGCATACATTCTCTTGCAAAAATGAACATCCCGGCAGAGAATGTATATTTATAAACTGCTTTTTCGTATATATTTTATTTTTTATTTCTTTCTATGTCAAGTATATTTCTGAAAAATCAAATGATTATCTCAAAAAATCCCCAGTTTACGGGCATTTCCGCAAGACAGCAGCTTGAATTTACTACCCAT
>CANQUH010000058.1 GCA_947626965.1 uncultured Lachnospiraceae bacterium | reverse complement strand
CTGTATCCTTCCCACTACCGGGCGGATTCGGGACTTTCACCCGTTAGAAACGTGCGCCGCCGGGCACACCATAAAAAGACCGATGCTGCCGCATCGGTCTCCTGTCCTAGAAATTCATGTTCAAAACAGCAGCAACTACAAAAAACGCCACTGCAAGAATTTTTGTAAACAGAACCAGCTTGCCCTCCATGGAACGCGCCTTGTTCTTGCTCCAGTAGGTATCGCCCATACCTCCGATCGCTCCAAGTCCGGCGTCTCTTCCCTGCTGTGACAAAACAAGCACCACCAATGCTATGCATGCTAATACAAAAATAATAGTCAGAAAAATTCTCACGGCCACTCACACCTCCTATGCCAAACATGGTTAGTCTAACACAGGATTATCGGAATTTCAACTGTTTTCTTCTTACATCTTTATATTATTTTTGGCGGAGTCATTTTCCATTCTGTTTTTGCAGGAAGGCTGATATTTTGCGGCAAAAGGGTTTTCATACATCACAGAAAACCCGACGCTGTCCTCGATCCGAAGAAGCTGATTGTACTTTGCCACGCGCTCTGTCCTGCACGGCGCTCCGGTTTTGATCTGCCCGGAACCCACTGCGACGGCAATATCGGCAATCATGGTATCTTCTGTTTCCCCGGAACGGTGAGAAATGATCGTACGGTATCCATTCTTATGCGCAAGCTCGATCGTGTCGAACGCCTCTGTCAGCGTACCAATCTGGTTTACCTTCACCAGAATCGCATTTCCGGCGCCGCGCCCGATTCCTTCCGTGAGGCGGTTCCTGTTCGTCACAAAGAGATCGTCTCCGACAAGCTGAATCCTGTCCCCCAGCTGCTGCGTCAGCCGGGTCCATCCTTCCCAGTCATTCTCATCCAGCCCGTCCTCGATTGAGGCAATCGGGAACTTTCCGCAGAGTTCCTCCAGATAACGGATCATTTCATCCGTGCTGCGGTAAACCTCGACCCCTTTCATCCTGCTCTCTCCGGGGAAATAATACGCTTTCTTATCCTCCTGATATAATTCGCTGGCGGCCACGTCAAGCGCGATCACAATCTGGCTTTCCATGTGGTACCCTGCTTTCTCAACCGCCTCACAGATCAGCGCAAGCACCTCCGGCGCATCTGCGAGATCCGGGGCAAAGCCTCCTTCATCGCCGACTCCCGTGGAAAAGCCACGCGAACGCAGAATTTCCTTCAATGTATGGTAAATCTCCACACACATCTGAAGACCATGGGAAAATCCTTCCGCGCCGACCGGCATGATCATGAACTCCTGCAGATCAACCGTATTGTCTGCATGACAGCCTCCGTTCAGGATATTCATCATCGGCACCGGCATCCGGTGCGCATGCATCCCTCCAAGATACCGGTAAAGCGGCATGGAAAGAGAACGCGCGGCCGCTGAAGCCGCTGCCATGGACACGCCGAGAATCCCGTTTGCACCAAGCCTTCGTTTGTTGGGAGTCCCGTCCTCCCGCCGGAGAATCCGGTCAATGGACGCCTGTCCGTACACGTTCTCACCGATGATCGCGTCGGCCAGAATCGTATTCACAAAATGGCAGGCCTGTTCCACACCCTTTCCCCGATAGCGGTCCTGTCCGTCTCTCAGCTCCACTGCCTCATGCTGTCCGGTGGAAGCGCCGGAAGGAACCGCCGCTCTTCCGACGTTTCCGTCCTCCGTCATGATCTCCACTTCCACCGTAGGATTCCCTCTTGAATCCAGAATTTCCCTTGCAAAGACATCTGTTATCGGCATATAGCTGCACATATCGCAAAACCTCCTGATCTTTTCCAGGCGCTCTCTTTTGCGCGCCATTCAAAATTATTAATGCTGGGGTCAAAAGGGATTTTGCCCCCATGATGCCGCGAATTGCTCTGCATTTCATGCTCCCACAATTCTAAAGCACCTCAAATTATTCGTTTTGCAATAGTATTTCCCGCAGCGGGCCGTTTCACTCACGTTTTTTGTTCGTCAGCGTTTCCTTTTTCAGCCAGCTCTGCGACAGATATATACAGATATGCGACAGTTCACTGCCCGCGGCAGCTGCCAGACAGACGTGCCGGCACGCCATCCGGCTCACTGCTCACGGGGAAAAGCAGGAGCAGAGCCAAACTGACTCTGCTCCCAGGAAACTCATTGTATTTTATTCCGTAACCATTTCCGTCTGCATGGCCTCGAGGGCTTCAAGATTTACGTCCGCCAGCAGGACTTCCATCACCGGAGCGAGAACCAGCCCCATTGTCTCACCTGCCAGTGTGCCCAGCGTCTCCGTAAGAGTCGCCACAGCTTCTTCGTCTTCCATGTCTGTCAGTATGACTACATTGTCCATGTCAACTGAGTCGGCAGTAAATCCGCTGTCCTCGCTCACACCGTCCGAGACGGTAAACGTTATCGATACATCCGGCTGACCAGTCCACGCCGTGTCGATAGTGTATACCGTAGAGGTGTCATCCCCGGCAATGGATGTGTCATAGCTGGCCTGGCAGCTTCCGCTCTGCTCTCCGTCATCATAGGTGCCGCTGACATCGCCCATTTGTCTCTCATCATTCTCATAGAATGTACCTGTAAACGAGAACTCCACGCCTGCCTCCCTGAGAGCTCCGCTCACATCGAACTGTTCGCCGTCTATACGGATCATGTCAAGAATCTGGCCGATATGATCCATATCATAGGTGAATGTCGTCATCGTATACTCGTCGCCGTCCACAGTGACAGTCTCCGGCTCACTGACACAGTCCTCAAGCACAGCCATGAAATCACCGTCAACGGAGACGTCCGGAATCTTCATATATGATTCCGTTTCTTTCTCGGTCTCCAGCTCAGCTTTCAGAGCAGACGGATCCTGAAGAAAATCCGCGATGTCCTGCGCCGCGCTGTGTACATCGATATCCTCCAGCACTGAAATCAGGCCGTCGATTCCTCCCTGAAGAGCACGCTCAATCACCACTACCGGATCAACTCCGAAGTCCTTGTGTCCCAGCATATTGCTGTCCAGATGCAGCACATAAATTCCATCGGTCATCGTCACACCGACTTCAGCCGCAGTCTCACCATTCTCGTCCAGATGCAGAAGTACTCCGTTCTCTTCTTCCGGAATGTCAATCCCGATGGAAAGATTCGAAAAATCGAACGTCTGATCTCCGCTGACAACGGTGACGTCGGACAGTGTATAGCTGTGAGCGTCAGCAGTTTCTTCTGCGAAAACGCACATGCCGGACAACATGGAAACGCTCAGCGAAAGCGCGAGCATTTTTTTCATAAGTTTCATTTTCTGATTCCTCCCTAAATCATAATATATTGCCAGAGTCAAAAATTATTTTGTCTCGCAGCTTCTGATTATTTCATTGTACCTGATTTAAAAAAATATACCCGGTAGTTTACGTTATTTATTCGTTGTTCACGACAAAAATACGATTTTTATAAATCATCGCATGGCACTGATGCCGCCAACAGCTGTTTTTCCCTGTCTTCCTGCAAAAGCAGTTTCTTGATCCGGGTGTATTTCTTCTCCGGAATGGGAAGTTCTGTCCCATCCGACAAGGTTACGGAAAAACGCCGGATCTCCCGTACATGGACGGGGTTAATCATATAACTGGCGTGGACACGCAGGAAAAGACCCGGATACTTTTTCTCAAATTCCGGCAGTGTCTCATTTATGGTAATCGTGCCGTTTCCCATGTGCACCTGCAGCCTCGCGGAACGCTTGACTGTTTCGATATACAAAATACGTTCCGCTGCGATACGGTGTACACTCATATCCGGCGTTTTTACAATCACATAATGTTCCGGTTTCGTGAAGAAATACTCTGACTTAGACATGTTTTCATAGTGGACGGGATAAATGGTATCCCGGCTGTCGTACTTCCATGCATTGCTGATCTGCAGCATAACAATCTCCGGGCAGTATTCCCAGCCGGCACCGGTTTTCGTCCGCTTTTCCCGCCATGTATAATTCAGCCGCTGGTCATGCATAACCGTGTTGCCGCTGGGATAATGGGTATAAATGTCATAATGCAGGAAAACCTCCTTCACACGGCTGTGAGGTGAAACGCACAGAGCACTGATATCGCCCATGGTAAAAGTCAGGGCATGTTTTTCCGCCGCCCAGGCCTGTATGAGATTTTCCCTGCCCTGCATCTGCTGCCCCTGGGCGGGGCCAACCCATAATATATCATCGCTGATACTTTCAAAAAACGGCTCCAGATTGTTTTTATAATACTCTGTTATGATAAAAATGGAGCGGAAGATCAGGTCATCTGTTTTCATAAAATCACTCCATGCCAAAACGTACTCTTCTGTTTCTCTATTATACACCGCGAAATACAGAAAAACAAGTGATATAACACAGAAAACAGGTGAAAATACAAAAGTACATTGAAAAAACAGTACAAAAATGTTATGGTAAAAAAACCGGATAATATTTTACTGATAAGGAGAAATTAGTAATGTCCGTATATGATATTGCTGTCCGCGACGACAGCATGAATTTTGTACAGTCTATAACATCTCAGTGTGAAAAAGCAATGAATCCCGATTTGAATCTTCAGGAAGAGTCAAAAAATATTATTTTAAAATATAACCGCAAATATGTTCAGATCCCTGTTGACAGTATCCTTTACCTGGAGGTTTTGAACCACGATCTGACGGTTCACACACGTGCAAAAGACTACACGGTAAGAATGACCTTCTCGCAGATCCTTGGGGAACTGCCTCCGTCCCGGTTTGTCCGGTGTCATAAATCCTACGCCGTGAACCTGGCCCGTATCTCGCATTTTTCGCGGACAGAAGGCGTGACGCTTGACTGCCGCGTAACCCTGCCCCTCGGCAGAAAATACTTTGATGAGTTCCGCAGCCGCTTTATCGCAGTTTATTGACGCCTGCCAGATCTTCAGGCATGGCGTGCCTTTTTTCTTCTGTACAGCTGTCTGCGGCAAAATCTGATGCCCCTTCTGTCTTTTCTCTTCCTTTTTCTGCGGAAACACTTGCATTTTTTCTGTTTTTCGTTACAATAAGAAAGAACTTTATCAGGGAAAAAACAAACCAACAAAACTAACTACGAAAACGAGGTTATCAGATGATCAGTGCAAACAATGTGACTTACCGGGTAGGAAAGAAAGCGTTATTTGAAAATGTCAACATCAAATTTACAGAAGGCAACTGCTATGGACTGATCGGCGCAAACGGCGCCGGAAAGTCAACTTTCCTGAAAATTCTCTCAGGAAATCTTGAGACAACGAACGGAGATATCTCCGTTACTCCGGGGCAGCGCCTCTCTGTCCTGGAACAGGACCATTTCAAGTATGATGAATTTCCTGTTCTGGATACGGTGATCATGGGAAATCAGCGTCTGTACGATATCATGAAGGAAAAAGACGCAATTTACGCCAAAGAAGATTTCACGGATGCGGACGGCATCCGCGCAAGCGAGCTTGAAGGCGAATTTGCCGAGATGAACGGCTGGGAAGCGGAATCCGATGCTGCTTCTCTGCTGAACGGACTTGGTATCGACACGGATCTCCACTATGCGATGATGAAGGACCTGAACGGAAATGAGAAAGTCAAAGTGCTGCTTGCACGGGCGTTGTTCGGCAATCCGGACATTCTTCTGCTCGACGAGCCGACGAACCACCTAGATCTCGAGGCGATCAACTGGCTGGAAGAATTTCTGATCAACTTTGAGAATACCGTCATCGTCGTATCCCATGACCGCTATTTTCTCAACAAAGTGTGTACGTACACTGCTGACATCGATTATGGAAAGATTCAGCTTTACGCCGGAAACTATGATTTCTGGTACGAGTCCAGCCAGCTTCTGATCCGCCAGATGAAGGAAGCAAACAAGAAAAAAGAAGAAAAAATCAAAGAACTGCAGGAGTTTATCTCCCGTTTCTCCGCGAACGCCTCCAAATCCAAGCAGGCGACTTCAAGAAAGAGAGCGCTTGAGAAAATTCAGCTCGAGGAGATCAAACCGTCCAGCAGAAAGTATCCGTACATCGACTTCCGTCCGAACCGCACGATCGGAAATGAAGTCCTGATGGTGGAAAATCTCTCCAAAACCATCGACGGCGTCAAAGTGCTCGATAACATTACCTTCACGCTCGGCCATGATGACAAAGTGGCATTTGTCGGCGGAAATGAACTGGCAAAAACCACCTTTTTCCAGATCCTGATGGGCGAAATAGAACCGGACGAAGGAAAATTCAAGTGGGGCGTCACCACCTCGCGCGCTTATTTTCCAAAAGACAACACCAGAGAATTTGACAGCGACCTCTGCATCGCAGACTGGCTGACCCAGTACTCCGAGATCAAGGATGCCACTTACGTCCGTGGTTTTCTTGGCCGTATGCTGTTCGCCGGCGAGGACGGCGTCAAGCAGCTCAAGGTTCTCTCCGGCGGCGAGCGCGTGCGCTGCATGCTCTCGAAGATGATGATCTCGGGCGCCAATGTCCTGATCTTCGACGAGCCAACGAACCACCTCGATATGGAAGCGATCACTGCCCTGAACAACGGCATGGTCAAATTTCCGGGCGTCGAGCTCTTCTCCTCGCGCGACCACCAGATCGTACAGACGACAGCAAACCGCATCATGGAGTTTCTGCCGAACGGGAAGCTGATCGACAAGATCACCACGTACGACGAGTATCTCGACAGCGACGAGATGGCAAGAAAGAGACAGGTGTACACGATGGAGGATAAGCTGGAGGACAACTAAGCTTCATTCAGGCAGACAGTGATCCGTCCATGTAAACGCAAAATCCCCGAAGGATCAGGAGATAAGCTTCTCCTTATATGAATCAAGCCCCTTGTCATTCTCAGTCAAGGGGCTTAAAAACTTTTACACGGTCTATTTTATTATTCGCATGACCGGGAGCGAACCACTTTTCAAGGCAGATGCCTGCCTGTTGGTATTATTATACACAATCCAGGTAAATATATCAATTCACTTTAACGTTGAAAAAACTTCCTGCCATAACTAAAATTTCCCCCCGCCTCCGCCAGCTCTGCTGCCTCCTGAAGTGGTATGTGTATGGCTTCCGGAAGATGAATTCGGTCTCTCAATCTTCGTCCGTGTGACGGTACGGTAGAGGTAGAGATCTTTCGAGCGTGTCAGATGAAAGCTCCCCTGCTTGACATACTGACGTGCTCCTTTCTCATACGACACACTGCGAAGCTGCGCCCGGAAGCCGAGCAATGTAAGCAAAGCCGCTATAAACCCGATTCCACAGGCAATCGCAATCTTTCCTACAAACGGGAACGGCGCTTTATATTCATGGTACACGTCATACGACTCTCCCTGCTGCGCCTGCTTCAAAAAGTCTTCCGTCAGGTCGGCAAACTCTATAAATGCTTCATAGTAATCAGCATCGCCCAGCTCCCCGACGATCTCATCACCGATTACCTCTATCCCGTAGTCTGTAAAGGTATCGATCGCACTTCCCCACGTCGTGATCCACCAGTCCCGCTCTTCCATGCTGACAAGCAGAAGAAGTCCGTCCCGGTCCGGGCCGACGCCATATCCGTTATTTTCGTAATAATCATCTGCATACGTCATCGGAGACAATCCGCCGGTCGAATCTGTTGTGACCACGGCCACATCACAGCTGTATTTTTCCGCGACTTCATTCAGCCGCTTTTCAAGCTGTTCTTCCTGTTCTTCTGAGAGCAGTCCGGCCATATCGACCACTTTATCCCCGGCCGCAAAGACCTGCTGCCCGGCTGTGAAAAGAAATGTAACGGCAAAAAGAAAGCACATGACTGCCCCAGTAAATCTTATCTTTTTCATAAATATCTCCTGTTATTTTACCTGTTTTTTACAACAGTATCATCATGACCAGCAGTGCGATAAGCGCCGCCGATAAAAACGCACTCCCTGCCGCCGCGAACGCGCGGCCCGCATCCATCGGCAGATTCCCTACAAATTTGCCTGTCTGCCCGTTCATTGCAAATGTATACAGCTTTCCCCTGTAATTCGTATGTAAAATCCAGACTGGAAGCAGTGCATAGCTGACCCGCCCCTGCCGCAGAAGGATATCCTTTTTCTCCGGGATACAGGTCGCATATCCCATAACCGTGTCCGCAAATACCCGTTCCGTGCTCTCCGCAATGCGCTCATTCGCGCGGGCATAGCATTCACTGGAGGAAACGTCATATTTGTCGGCCAGATAACCGGACAGATACGCGGTCTGGAAATCCACCGCTTCCTCATAACGAAACGGCTCGATCGACTCCATCAAATCATTTGCCATTTTCTCCGAACCGTCCACCGGTACGTAATCAAAAGCCAGATCCCCTGTGCGGCTGACCAGATAATGCGATGTCTCCGTGTAGTTATAATCGCCTCTCGTCCAGTGGCGGATCCGTGTCGCCCGGTAGCGCATGTCTGCCTGAGCCTCACAGTCAAACAGCCAGAACGGGACATAGACGCCCTTGACTTCCTCAAGCTTGCTCTCTGTCCGAAAGGAGCGCGGAAGCAGCATTTTGTTTTTCAGATGCCGCTTCAGATTTTCCTTCGCCTGTTTTTTGTCGAGTTTAAACGGGATCACCAGATCCGGTTTTGCCATGCCGCTCAGCTGCTTCATGACAATAACTGGATTGTCGCAATAGGGACACCTTGACGCCGCCATCGTCTGATCTGCGATGATCTCACCGCCGCAGGACTCGCAGACATAGGAGACGAGCCCGTTCCCCTCATCCCGGAGTTCCTCCCTCTCCTTTTCCGCTGTCCTCCAGTCAGGACCTGAATCCTCCCAAATCTCTTCCTCCTCAAACTGACGCAGCGTATCCATCTCAAATTCTGTGTCACAATAAGGACATTTCATCTTCTGGACTCTGCTGTCAAACGTTATTGCCCCGCCGCAGCAGGGACATTTATATTCCAGGATGCCTGACACCGCATTTCCTCCTTCCCTTTCCTTCGTTCTCACTCCCGAATCCCTCTTCGCGTGATTCCTTCCCGCAGGCGCGATCAGGACGCATGCAAGCATGCTTTTCCTCACTTTGTCTTCTCTCTCCCGAATCCCTTTTCACGTGATTCCTTCCTTCTCGCGGGCGCGTTCGGGACGCATGCAGGCATGCTTTCCCTCACTTTGCCTTCGTGGAAATACAAATCGCCGGACATCAGACGCTGCCCGGCGATAAGCCACATATATTTATTCTGTGATATTTCTCATTAACCGGAAATTTATATCTGTACCTTCACTGGACAATATCTCCCTCGTCAAACGGATCTCCGCATTCGGGGCAGAATCTGGGCGGTCTGGCCGGATCCTCGGGACGCCAGCCGCATTTGTCGCATTGATATACGGGTGCTCCGTTCGGCCGTCTCGCACCGCACTCTGAACAGAACTTCCCTGTGTTGACCGTTCCGCATTTGCAGGTCCAGCCTTCTGCCGGCCGGGGCTGTCCGCATTCCGTACAGAATTTTCCTGTATTGACTGCCCCGCAGCTGCAGGTCCAGCCGGAAGCCGCATGTCCGTTGTCCCGTGGGGAAGCGCCTCGATCCCCTTTCTGTGGCGTTCTGTATCCTTCCGGATTTCCCTCCATGCCTGAGGCCGATCTGCTTCTGCTTCCTGCCGCGCCCTGCTGACTCATCATAGATCCGTTTCCACGGCCATAAGCGCCCTGCTGCCCCATCGCAAACAAATCCGCCGCATTCATACCGCCGGCCTGCGACGCCATGCCCATTCCCATAAAACCGGTCATGGCTCCGGCCTTGTTCGCGGCGGCCGCGCGCATCGCGTCTCCCTGTGCCCCGACAAGCTGGGCAGCGGCCATCGACGGATCCCGCATCACGGCACTCTTCTGGAGCTGTTTGATCATGTCTTCATCTTCTTTGGACGCGGATACGGAATTCACGCCAAAGGAAGCAATCACAATGCCTCTCTGATTTCTCCATTTTTTCGTCAGGACATCGTTCAGCGCGTCGGCAATCTCCATCGTACACCCCGGAAGCGCGCTGTAACGGATCCCCAGTGCGGAGATTCTGGCAAAAGCCGGCTGAAGTGCCGTCATCAGTTCGCTCTTCAGCTGACTCTCAATCTGCGAGCGGTCAAATTCATCCGAAACGTTGCCGCAGACATTCGTGTAAAACAGAATCGGATCCTCAATCCGATAAGAATACTCTCCATTGCAGCGGATCGCGATATCCACATCCAGTCCGATATTCGGATCAGTCACGCGGAACGGAACAGGCGCCGCCGTCCCGTATTTGTTCCCCATGATCTCCTTTGTGTTAAAATAATAAACCCTCTGGTCAGCCGCCGCATGCCCTCCGTACGCAAACCGCTTTCCGATTTCCTCAAAAGTCCTCCGTACCCCGTCCCCGAGATCTCCGGAAAAGACCGTCGGCGCAAGCGAACTGTCGTATGTATATATGCCCGGCTCAGCGCCGACCTCGACAACCTTGCCCTGCTCCACAATCATCATGCACTGTCCGTCAGCCACCGCGATTGCGGAACCATCCGTGATGACGGAATCAGATCCGCCCCGTCCGAAAAAGCGGCCCGACGCACGTTTCCTTCCCCGGCGGACAAGCACATCCGCAGGCATGGCCTCACAGTAAAAATATTCCTTCCATTGATCCGCGAGCGTACTTCCGACAGCTCCCGAAAAAGCTTTGATCAGTCCCATAAAAACTCCTTTTCCGGCAGCAGCCTCTTATGCCGCCTTTGCTGCGGTTCCTGCGAACGAGGAAGCATTTTCCATCTGACCTGCCATATACAGCAGAGATTCCATGCTGTAGGAACATATCTCCACAATCCATCTACAGTCATCCTCCACAGAATGACTCCGGCGCAGATAACACCAGTGCGCTTCTTCTATATAGCGGAACAGATCTTCCGGCGTCTCCGCCCATTTTTCCCTGTACTTCTGTCTGTGCAGGATCACGGCAGCCTCCGGCGTCTGCACAAAATAACGCAGATAATATTTCATATCCCGCTCATGAAGACAATGGTCTTTCAGCGTTCCCTCATAGTTGGAGTTGTGCGGAAATGTAAAGTAATCCGCTATGTAATGGAGCACGATCCCGAGATTTCTCCAGAATGATGCGGAATCCGTTCCTCCGTGGAAACCCGCAGTCAGTTCCAGGATCGTTTCCTTTAATTTCCCGTAGGAAGATTCAAACTCATGCGGCGTGGAGATCATCCCCGGATTCAGATCCGGCTGGATCGACCCAAAATAAAATACTTTTTTATGCTGAAACAGATCAAGATTGCAGCTATTCCTGACCAGATAACGCGCCAGAGCAATGTGTGATTTTTTGCGCATTATGTATTCCTCCCCTTGCCCCTGTACTCATAGAGCATTTGATTTTTTGAATAACCTTCACTATTTTATCGCGCTTTATCTTAAAAAACAACCATTGCAATAATTAAAAGAATGTAAATTTCTGTCAGCTTTCCTTAAGAGAATTTTCATTTTTTGAAAACAACGGATCCGGCGGAGTGTTTTTCACAGAAATTCCGCCATGACGTAATTCGCAAGGTCCGTCCCGCGCGGACTCAGGAATATTCTTCCGTTCTTTCTGCACAGCAGCTTCTGTCCCTCAAGTTTTTCCAGTTCTGCTCCGTAAACCTGACCAATCGGAATGCCAAAAGTTTCCTCAAATACTCTCTCCGACACGCCTTTCGTCATGCGCAGCCCCAGGAACATAAATTCCTCCATCTGATCCCTCCTGGACAATTCTTCCACCTGCCTGCCTGAAAAATCATACGCCAGATAAGCGTCCAGATCTTCCGGATTTTTGCTGCGATAATTTTTCAGAGAAACTGTACGGGGCTGCATTTCATCCCTGCCAGCGTCAATCGTGCGGCACCAGCCCAAAGCAGCCCGCGAACTTCTCTCCTGCGGGGAAAGAAGCGAAGCGGCTCCCAGGCCGAATCCGGCATACTCAGTCCGCTTCCAGTAACCGCAGTTGTGGCGGCATTCGTATCCGGGCAGAGCATAGTTGGAAATCTCATACCGGTACATACCTGCCTCCTGCAGATACTGCTCCGTCAGCCGGTACATCTCCCGCTCTTCCTCCTCGGAAGGCAGCTCCCGACAGGGCTCCCCCGCTTCCCTCCTGCGGGCATCCTCGTGGTATCGGTCGTAAAACGGCGTTCCTTCTTCAATAATCAAACTGTACGCTGAGATATGTTCCGGTTTAAGGGCAAGCACTTTCTCCAGCGTCTGCTTCCACGAACTCACAGTCTGTCCGGGCAGCGCGGACATCAGGTCGACGTTGATATTCTCAAAACCTGCGCGGCGCGCGGTATGGTAAGTCGCAAGAAAATCTTCCCACGTATGGATTCTGCCAAGACGGCGCAGTTCCTCATTGTCCGCAGACTGCAGGCCAAGACTCAGGCGGTTGATTCCCATACACCGCCATGCAGTCAGTTTTTTTTCATCCGCAGTACCGGGATTGCACTCGATTGTGATTTCCGGAAGTTCCTGCGCACATCCGATTTCCTGCTCCTGCTCTGAAATTCTTCCTGTCTCACCATACGGAAATATCTTCCCGGATGGTTTTTCCGGCCTGTCGTCTGCATCCTGCTGCCTGACTGAGCGTTTCCCTCCCCTGCTTCTTTCATACCCGCTCTGCGCAAAATTAAATTTTTCGTGTATGGCATGCAGGATCTTCTCCGTAAGTTCAGGCGGCAGTATGGACGGCGTTCCTCCGCCGAAAAAGACAGTGGATACCTCATACTGCTCTGCCCACGGAAATTCGAGGATCTCCCGGCACAGGACATCAGCGTACGCGCGCATGGTCTCCTGCGGCGCCGGAGCGGACAGAAAATCGCAGTATGCACATTTTCTGACACAAAAAGGTATATGAATATAAAGCTCAAGTTCTCTTTTTACCATATCTCTCTGTCCTTTTTGTCACGAATGAAACAGGACTGCCGCAAAACATCCGTTCCATTCGGGACGGCATGACTGGCATTTCTATCTCATTTCACTCCGCCATCCTGTCGAACACACATTCTGCAGCAGTCCTGTTTTTTACTTATCGTCCAGCTTCAGCACACTCATAAACGCTTTCTGCGGAATCTCGACATTTCCGATCTGCCGCATGCGTTTCTTTCCTTCCTTCTGCTTCTCAAGCAGTTTCTTCTTACGCGTGATATCGCCGCCGTAGCATTTCGCGAGCACGTCCTTGCGCATCGCCTTGACGGTCTCCCGGGCAATAATCTTGCTCCCGATTGCCGCCTGGATTGGAATCTCGAAGAGCTGGCGCGGAATCTCCTCTTTCAGCTTCTCGCACATTTTCCGTCCGCGCTCATACGCTCCGCCCGCAAACACGATGAACGAAAGCGCGTCAACTTCCTCGCGGTTCACCAGGATATCAAGCTTCACAAGCTCTGAGCGCATGTATCCCTTCATCTCGTAATCGAACGACGCATAGCCGCGGGAGCGCGACTTCAGCGCGTCAAAAAAGTCATAGATAATCTCATTGAGAGGAAGCGTATATTTCAGAAGCGCCCGCTTCTCCTCAATGTACTCCATGCTCTCATAGATGCCGCGCCGCTCCTGACACAGCTCCATGATCGAACCGATATACTCCGTCGTCACCATGATTTCGGCCGCCACGACCGGTTCCTCCATGTACTCGATCTCCGAAGGATCCGGCAGATTCGTCGGATTCGTCAGATCAATAACTTCCCCGTCTGTTTTATGTACCTTATAAATAACGCTCGGCGCCGTGGTCACAAGATCGAGATTATACTCGCGCTCAAGACGTTCCTGAATGATTTCCAGATGAAGCAGGCCAAGGAAGCCGCAGCGGAAACCAAAGCCAAGCGCCACCGACGTCTCCGGCTCAAACTGCAGGGAAGCGTCGTTCAGCTGCAGCTTCTCAAGCGCATCTCTCAGATCCGGATATTTTGCACCATCCGCAGGATACACGCCGCAGTATACCATCGGATTTACCTTCTTGTATCCGGGAAGCGGCTGCGCGCACGGATTTTTCGCGTTTGTCACCGTGTCGCCCACACGGGTATCCTTGACATTCTTGAGGCTCGCCGTGATGTAGCCAACCATGCCGGCGCTCAGCTCGTCGCACGGAATAAACTGCCCGGCGCCGAAATATCCGACTTCCACCACCTCGGCCTGCGCCCCGGTCGCCATCATCAGGATCGGAGTTCCCTTGCTGACCGTACCTTCCATGAGACGGATGAAGATGATAACTCCCTTGTAGGAATCATAGACGGAGTCAAAGATCAGCGCCTGCAGCGGGGCATTCGGATCACCGCCCGGCGCCGGTATCTTCTCCACGATCTGACGGAGCACCTCCTCCACATTCAGCCCTGTCTTTGCTGAAATCTGCGGCGCGTCCTGCGCTTCAATGCCGATGATATCCTCGATCTCGCTGATCACGCGCTGCGGGTCAGCGCTCGGCAGATCAATCTTGTTGATGACCGGAAAAACGTCAAGGTCATGATCCAGCGCAAGGTACACATTCGCCAGTGTCTGCGCCTCGATTCCCTGCGCCGCGTCAACCACCAGGATCGCTCCGTCACAAGCCGCAAGGCTGCGCGAAACTTCATAATTAAAGTCCACATGCCCCGGCGTATCAATCAGATTAAAAATATATTCTTCTCCGTCATCCGCCTTATATACGGTGCGGACCGCCTGGGATTTGATCGTGATGCCGCGCTCACGCTCCAGATCCATGTTGTCGAGTATCTGATTCTGCATTTCACGGCTGGTCAGCAGACCTGTCATCTCGATGATGCGGTCCGCCAACGTCGATTTGCCGTGATCGATATGTGCGATAATACAAAAATTTCTGATTCTGCTCTGGTCTGTCGCCACGTAAACTCCTCCTGAACTGTCTCTTTTCTTTCCCTGTTTTTGAGATTTCCTCAATTCGCGCCCGACGATTTTACAAAGTACGGCCACCTTTTATATAGAGGAAGATCTTCCGCTGTAAATCATGCTATTCTATCATACTTCTGTCTGACTTGTCCATAGAAAAACTGATGGCTTTCCCGCGGAAATCACCTCAAGAAGTGAACTGTAATACCTCAGGCTCAGTGAGAAGATGAACTGCAGCGCATCCGATTGCAGGGCAGATTACCCGGCCCCTCCCAGCACCTGCGCAAGCAGCGCCGCGAGCGGCTCCATCGCGTTTCTCTCCTCCTCCACCGTATTCAGCTGTGTTCCCGCTTCGACCAGCAGGGAGCGTGCCCTCAGATGGAGATTGTACCGCTCCGCTTTCAGATAGATATTTCGCGTAAAATCAGGATACTGCTGTCTCGCGAGCAGCTGCATCTGCAGGGAAAAAGCCAGATTATCCTCCACGTACGGATTTTCAAGGCCAGCCATCGGATTTCCATATTTATCCTGCGACAGTCCATTAAAAAACATAATCTTCGAGGTCGGCTTCCCGTCGATTTCCGTCACAAATTTACAGCCGTCCACCCCGTCCCGGTGCAGATCAATCACAACCTCAATCGTCGGATTTTCCGCAAGAATCTGTTCCACGGATTCTCTCGCGTAATCATATGCGGCGCTTCGGTCAAGAACACCGTCTATCAGATCATAAACGCCTGTATCGTGAATCACCTGATAGCCGTATCTGCCTCGAAGCAGTTCCGCGAGCACCTCGCCCATTCCCACGATCGTCGTGCTCACATCGCCCTCCACAGAATCCACGAATTCTTCCTGAGAATGTGTATGATAAATCAAAATCTGAGGCTCGTCCGCTTTTTTCTGAATGCTGAGATCTCTTGAGAGCAGGGCCTGCGCGTCGAGCATGTTTTCGTCAATCGTCGTGCTCTCGTCAAGTATATAATAACCGGACAGCAGATAATCAAAATCCTGAATCTGTTTCAAAAGGGAAAGAGGAAGATTATTTCTGCGGCCAAACACCTCCAGAGTCTGTCCATCCTGCTCCGTATTCCCGTCTGCCGTACTTTCAGCTCCCTGAACCCCCGCATCGGCAGACGGGCTCTCCTGTTCTTCTGATGCGCTGTCTGACGAACCGGCGGGCTCTTCTGCAGTCTTCTTCTCTGTTTTCGTATCGGAACTGTCCGCCTGTTTTCTTACGCTCTCCGCAGTTTTCTGATCTGGTTCCTCAGCAGTCTGATCCACGGCAACGTTTTTTTCGCCGTTCTCCGCGGTTTTTTGACCTGTCTCCTCAGCAGTCTCATCCCCTGCGCTCTCCTCCTGCCCGCTGTCTGTTTCGCTTTCATCCCCCGGCGTCTCTGCCATATAACTGTAGACCGGGACGAGCGGCTTCATAAAACCCGAAAGCCAGCCCTCTCTTCCCTTTCCTTCCACTGCCGCCGCATATCCCGGCGCCAGAGTGCGCACTGCCGTATCTTCCACATTCTTCTGAACCACGCCCGAACCTGACACCGGATGTGTTTCCCTGTCTCTCAAAAGGATCGCCCCGCTTTTGTAAACAATATAAACCCCAAGTACCGCGATAATCAGATACAGTACTCTCTGCAGCCAGCTGTCGTTGCGCGTAACAATCACCTCTCGCCAGAATCATACAACAGGGAAACAGTTTGTCCTCAAATTCCAGTATATGTTTTCCAGGAGAATTTTATGACGGCAGGACATCGCCATAGATGAAAGCTGATTGTTCATACTTTCCGGCCCGTCTCTGATTCTGCTTCCTGCTCTCTGTCTTTTATGGGATCATTCCCTGAAAGTGCGATATTAATTCCTTCTGAGATCGTAAAACTCAGATATTTTACTGTCTCATCGATATCTTTCGGCGTCACAAACATGGTATTCAGATGGGGTGAAATCAGTTCCTGTATCATCTGATGTTTCTCCGCGCGGTCCAGCGTGCCAAGTGTTCCTCCCAGTTTCTGCATGTCCGCAGTCCGGTCCATCTCGGATACCAGCTCTTCCATCGTGTCATTCACAATCGTAGCCGCGTCCACAACAGTCGGCACTCCCACGGCAATCACGGGAATTCCCAGTACCTGACGGTTGATCCCGTGGCGGTGATTTCCGACTCCCGAACCCGGGTTGATTCCTGTATCCGTAATCTGGATTGTCCTGTTCAGCCGTTTTGTGCTGCGCGCCGCCAGAGCGTCGACCACAATCACAAAATCCGGCTTCGTCTCTTCCACCACACCTTTTACAATCTCCAGCGTCTCCATTCCCGTCTGCGCCATGACGCCCGGAACGATCGCGCTGACGATCTCCGCGTTCTCCGATTCGAGAGAAGTCCTCCCGTATTCACGCATCATATGCCGCGTGATGTGCAGATTGTTCACAACATTGGGACCCAGCGCGTCCGGCGTTACATCCCGGTTTCCAAGCCCGACCACCAGAACCGAATGTTCGCCCTCCCCCATCAGTTCCCGGATATGGTGGGAAAGAACTTCCGATACTTCCCTGTGATATCCTTCATCCGGCATTGACATGTTCGGCGCCTCCAGCGTAATATAGGTACCCACCGGCTTTCCCATCGCTTTTGCCCCGTTCTCCGTCTCGATCCGCACAACCGTCGTAAAAATCTCCCGCTCCCTGTCCTCGTGCTCCTCGACCTTCACCCCCCGGATTCTTGTATCGTCTGCATCGTATGATTCCCGCGCCTCGAGCGCGAGGTCTGTTCTGATCTGAAAATCCCCAACCATAAGCTCTCTCCTTTGTAATCACCTTTTCTTCTGCTTATTTTTTGCAGGTTTTTCAGAATTATGTATTGACAGAAAAAGGAGTTTGAACTAAACTGTATGAGTATGTTTTCGCCGGACGTCCGTGTGCAGTCCGGCAGAACCGCAGAAACTGCCTCCGTGGTGTGGGAGGTTATCGTCTTCTGCTCATTCTTTTATTAAATACAAATGTTTGGAGGTGTACAGGTTGGCTAATATTAAATCTGCGAAAAAGAGAATTGATGTTGCGAAGAAAAGAAATGAGCGCAACAAATCTGCTAAGTCTGCTGTAAAGACCGCGTCCAGAAAGGTCGAGGCCGCAATCGCAGCAAACGACAAGGCCGCTGCTCAGGCAGCGCTGGTGGCTGCAGTTTCTCTTATCGATAAGACTGCGAAAAAAGGCATCTATCATAAGAACACAGCGGCCAGAAAAGTTTCCCGCCTGACCAAAGCAGTCAACACCCTGGCATA
>CANQUH010000057.1 GCA_947626965.1 uncultured Lachnospiraceae bacterium | reverse complement strand
AAACTCCGCCCCGGGTTATTACTCCCTCATCCTCATGGATATCCAGATGCCGAAAATGAACGGCTACGACGCCACCCAGGCCATCCGGGCGCTGGATGATCCGGCCCTTGCAGCCATCCCGATCGTAGCCATGACGGCCAACGCGTTTGAGGAAGACCGCAGGCTGGCGCTTGAATGCGGCATGAACGCGCATGTCTCCAAACCGATCGATGTGGAAAAGCTGCTGGAAATACTCACGGCCATTCTGAAAGAACGTGCGAACAGAAGCTGAAATTCTGGAGCTGAAGTACGCCAGAACTCCAAAAGAACTGACAGCTTTGTGTGACAGAGCAGTCAGACAGGCAGAAGAACGAAAGTATGCGGATCCGCTGATCGACGATGGGTATGAAGAAATATTTATCTGTGGAATCGCGTTTCATAAAAAAAGATGTGCCGTGAAAATCATAAAACTATGAAAGAATTCACAGTCCGTTTGAAATAAGAATCCGTTATAACCTTTGGTACGAATTGATGAACCAATCGAGACTTCTCAGGAGGTCTCGATTTTATTATGCTGTAAAAAAACAGGTTTCCCTGCCTGGGCCTGCGCATGAAAAACAGTCTGCCCGAAAATTGTATGAAATGATAAACGATCGCTAATGCGCTCATAAATTTTATGAAATGGACGTTGCCCTATGAGATTGATAAAATAGATTCGGAAGAAAAGCATAAGCCTGCAGCGGGCACATTCGCTGCATATAAGAGAAAAGACAGGAGAGGAGAACGTAAATGGTGGGCATTTTTTATGAACTTCTATGACGGGATCAGAATGTGTTATGAAGATCTGCAAGATAAAGGAGGCAGGCATGAATTACTCGCAGATTCAGCAGCTCATGGCGATCGTGAAACATATGAGCCTGACGAAAGCGGCCAGGGAACTTTACATTACTCAGCCTGCTCTGAGCCACTCTCTGGCAAAGATGGAGCGGGAACTTGGAATCTATCTGTTTTATCGGATGGGAAATCAACTGGTGCTGACGCCGGAAGGAGAAAAGCTTATGGAAAGATTCCAGAGGATCAATGAGGAATATATGGGATTGTATGAGGATGTCAAAAGACTGTCTGAAAAACAGGATGAAAAAATATTGCTGGGTTTTTCCGGATCTGCGCTCATTTTTTCCGCCCTGTTTGTCACAGGGTTTCTGGCATCTTACAAGGGGATTCCCATTGATAAAGTCTTTGCAGGACATGATCAGATTCAGAATATGCTGGTGCATGGACAGCTGGATTTTGCCATCACGTATCCACCGATCACCGGTTCGCAGATCGGAAGTCGTACGATCTATGAAGACAGGATTATCCTGACGCTTTCCGAGGAACATCCGCTGGCTCAAAAACAGAATATCACGGTGGAAGATTTGGGACAGTATACCTTTACCGTGCTGACCAAAGCCAATCCGTTCCGTCAGAACTGTGATAATCAGCTGAAAAAAGAAGGGATCAAGCTTTCCATGGTGGAGTATGACTACGCGGACTATATCCAGGTACTGGAAAGAAACAGAGGGTCAGACCGGTTTATTGGACTTACCACAGAGAACAGCTTTCAAAAGTGGTACGGGGAGGGTTATGTTAAGCGGGAAGTAGAAAATCTGAATCTGGTACAGGTGACCAGCGTCTCCTGGCTGTTGAATCAGAAAGCCCAGTACCGCTACAGTGATCTGGTGGAGAAGATCGTGCAGGAATATCCTTCGGTCTATGACAATTATCAGTATCACACCTTTATTCTGAAGGATTTTGATCTGTGATAAATCCATGTTTATGGGCCTATGAATATTATGAAGTGGACTGGGATTCGAAGGTTGTTTACAATAATAAAAGAAGACGCAATCGTTATCTGGAAAACGAATAAAATTAAAAAACCAGGAGGTGGAGAGATGAAACCTGGCAACCATATTATACAGGCCCCGATGGAATACTCCCTGTGTACCGGCTGTGTCAGCTGTGAGATGCTGTGCGGTCTGCTGCACGACGGATGTATCGGCCCCCAACACAACCGGATCTTTCTTCAGCCGGGGCGGATAAAACAGATGGTACATAAGATCCTGTCCTGCCAGCAGTGTGATGATCATCCCTGCTATGAGGCATGTCCCAGAAAGGATCAGGCTATGTGTCTGGATTTGAAGACGAACATTGCTTATATCAACGAGTCGGAATGTATCGGCTGCGGGAAATGTCAGAAAGCCTGTCATTTCACCCCGTCCCGGATCAACCTGGTGAAGTCCAGAAATAAGGACGAGCGAAAGGCCAAGAAATGTGACCTCTGCCGGGATAAACCGGACGGTCCCCAGTGTGTGAAATGGTGCCCGGCCATGTGCCTGGCCCTTTCTGAAGGCCCTATTCCGTGGGATGAGACAAAGGAGGAACAGGCATGAGCAGGAATGCAGAAGAGAAAAAAAGCAGACTCTACGGCTACGCGGGCAAGATCCTCCGGATCAACCTGACCGAAAGCACAACAGAAGTGATTGACAGCCGCAAATATCTGCCGGAGTGGATCGGCGGACGGGCCCTGGCCCACAGGATCTTCTGGGATGAGGTGGGACCCGGTGTGGGAGCTTTCGACCCGGAGAATAAACTGATCTTTACGGATGGACCTGCCGGAGGAACAGGAATCCCCACAGGCGGAAGGGCAGTAATGTGCGGTATCGGTGCCAATAATCTGCCGGAACAATACACCTCCTCCAGCATCGGCGGCTGGGTGGGAACCGTGATGAAATACTGCGGTTATGATGCCATTATCATACAGGGCAGGGCACCCAAACACACGTACCTGCTCATCGAGGATGAAAAGGTTTCATTTCTGGATGCCGACGGTATCTGGGGTATGCTGATCAGTGAAGCTCAGGAGGCAATCTTTCTGGCTCACGGCCGGGATACATTTTCTATGGTCATTGGTCCCGCCGGGGAGAATCTGGTTCGTGACGCCACCATCACCACCAGCAATGACCATACTCTGTCCAAGGCCGGATTCGGAGCGGTGTTCGGCTCTAAAAACCTGAAGGGAATCGCGTTTCACGGTACTGGATCCATTACTCCCTATGATATCAACAAAGTATTGGAGCTGCGGCTGAAGATCGGAGACTATCATCATGTTCCAAATCCGGTGACCCATCAGACGGCGTTGAAAAGTATTGCTTACAATATTCCCGCCCCGGATGGCTGGGATTTCGGAAAGCTGGCCTGCTCACCAGGGTGCAACTCCCGATGCCAGCGCCTGATGATGAACATGAAAGACGCTTTCACCGGCGAGAAGATTGCCCAGATCGAAAAGTGTGTTAGTCCTATGGCTTTTACCATGGAGAGGGACTGCTTTATGCCGGTGGGTACCTGGGTGCAGTCGCCCAGAAATCCCCGCTCCATGGGAGCTCAGCGCTCCTGGGGTATCCCTTATGACGAAAACGATCCAGACTATCCTGTGATCTCTGAGATGTGGGGTGGAGATACCACAAATTACTGGAAAGGCGACTTCGACAAGGGTTCCATGATGGATCAGCTGTGTAAGGAATATGGCATTGACAAATGGGATTTCATCGTGTGGAACATGACATGGATCTCCATGTGCAAAAAAGAAGGCCTTCTGGACGACCTTGATTTCGGGATGGAACCCGACCCAGAGAGCGCGGAGTTCGTCCGGTACTTCATTCAGCTGATCGTCTACCGGAAAGGTCCGCTGGTCACTTTGGCAGACGGGAGCAGGCGTCCTATTGGAGACGTGTTCGCCGAGCATATGGCGCGGGCGATCCGGCTGCTGGGCAAGGAAAAGTACGGTGATTCCATCTACCATGGCCGCTATTCCCACATTTTAAAGAAAAATATCGAAATTCCAGTCTCTCTGGAGGCTGGCTGGGGACAGTGTACCCATTGGCATGGGCGCGGCTTCCAGGGATGTCAGAAATGGTTCTGGACCTCCAACGCAATCCTGCATATGCTCAACACCCGGGATGCCATGTCCAGCGGTCATACCCATCTGACCACCGATGAACTGAGAACCATACAAAAAGAGGGAATTTGTCACAGTCCCACCCAGATCATGGCCATCCGCCGTACAGAGACTGTGGCCATCCTGACCGATTCTGTTCCGAACTGCGAGTGGCAGTCCAATGAAATGTTTTATCCGGAGCAGAACGCGGAGCAGTTCTATGCCGCTACCGGGGAGGACCTGACCCCTGAACAGCTGCTGATGCGCGCCGACCGGGCACGCCTGGTATTCCGCGCTATTCTGATGAGGAATCATGGACGCTGCAGGGATATGGAAGTGGAAGATGCTTATCCGTTCCTTACCTATCCTGATCCTGCGGGGGATACGGTGGACTGGGAGGAGTGGAACGATCTGGTGGACATGTATTACCAGAGCGCGGGATACGATCTGGCTACCGGCTGGCCTTTCCGCTCCACTTGGGAGAAGGCTGACCTGGGGTATATGGCGGATGAGATGGAGCGTCTGGGCATGCTTCCTCCGGAGGGAGGTACCCCCGGATATGTGCGGAAGGAATGTCCATTTGAAGGTCATGTGCGGAAAAAGGAACCTGCAGTGACCGGAAATGCCGGCTGAAAAGGAGGGAATTAATTATGACGGCAACAAAAGAAAAATTTCACAGAGGCTATCTTGTAGTGACAGGCGTGATCCTTCTGATGTTTCCGATGTGCTTTATTCTGAATGCGGCGAGTATTTTCTATACTCCCGTAACCCAGGATCTGGGCATCAGCAGAACAGCATTCGGTATTCACATCTCCATTTCGGAGGCCACTATGGCACTGATGCTGCCTACCATCAACAAACTTTTTAAAAAATATGATACCCGTGTCACCGTCACAGCCTGTATGGTTCTGGAGGGCATTGCTTACTTTCTTAACTCCCGAGCTACCAGCGTCTGGATGTTCTACGTGGATGCGTTCTTCCTGGGCTGTTGTGAATCCCTGCTGATCTATTTGATTATTCCCGTGCTGGTGAATAACTGGTTTGCCAAAAATACCGGTCTGTGGATCGGTATCTGCGGCGCTGCACAGGGCGTGGCCGGCATGTTGTTCAACTCTGTCGGCGCGATGGTGATCGCATCTTCCGGCTGGAGAGCCTGCTATATGCTGTGGGCCGCGGTCTGTATCGTGGTGGGTGTTCCCGCATCCCTGCTGTTCATACGGTTCAAGCCAGAGGATGTAGGGCTGAAACCGGTGGGCTATGATCCCAAAAGTTCAGGCTCCGGGCAGGTACAGGCGCTTAAAGGAGTAGCCATGAAGGATGCGGTAAAGATGAGCGCCTTCTGGGTGGTGGCATTCTGTCCGCTTCTGATGGCCTTTGGCTGCAATGTGAACATGGTGTTCAACGATTATTACCTGGGTATCGGCATGACTACAGTGCTGGCCGGTACTGCGGCCTCCACGGTCATGTTCGGCAACATGATCGGCAAGATCATCATCGGCGGCATCGCTGACCGAAGCCTGAAAGCTGCCACGATCTGCTCCGGCGCTGGTATTCTGGCCATGCTGCTGTTCGCGCTGGTTGCACCTCATGTTATGTGGACTGCGTGGGTGGCCGCCGCCCTGTTCGGAGTTACCTATGGTGCCTGCAACACGCTGGGGCCTATTCTGGTGAAAAATGTGTTCGGACTAAAGGATTTCAGCGCCATCTGGGCTCAGGCATCGCGGCTTCAGGCCATCTCCGTTACCTTTGCTACCACTATCTGGGCGGTCATCGTGGATCAGGTGGGCTACAGCAGTGCGCTGTGGATTTCCTTCGCTCTGTTTATCGTGGCGGTTATCCTGGGCATGAAATCCCTGAGCGATGCTAAAAAGGTGCAGCCCATGTGGGTAGAATGATCTTCTGGCAGCTGCCAGGATTTCGATCATAAAATGAGCCTGAAGAAAACGGCTCAGAAAAACCTGATAAGGAGGAAAAACGTATGCGTGTAGGAAGAGAAGAATACGATGCCGCCGCCCAGACCGCGGCCAATGTATTTGAGGCGATCATCAAGGGTGACAGCAGTATAGCTCGGAACAGCTTTATGTCCGAATGCTGCATTTTTGGCCAGACAAAAGACCGGAAAAATATCGGTCCCTATGAAAATCTACTCAATCAGATCGACAATTCCAAAGTAGATGAAGGATTCAACTACCGTGTGGATGTAGTGGCCATAGAGGATACCATCGCTCTGGTACAGGTACTGGAAAACAATTACAATGGAAACTATTACACCGTGTATCTCACGGAAATGAAAGTGGACGGACAGTGGAAGATCTGCTCTTTTGTCTACAATTTCAACGAGGCGCTCTCTCTGAAATAACCCCGGTCAGCCGGGACGGTGAAGTACCAGCAGTATGTTCCCCGGTAAACCGGCGGCAGCGTTAAATGCTGAAGTAGAAACCCTGCAAAAAGCGTCTGCCGCTTTTTCTGCTTAAGATTATCACACAAGGAGGAAAACATAATGGCAATTGATTTTGGAAAAAGATTTGGATTTGGCACACTGCGTCTGCCCATCACGGATCCTGCGGATCAGGGCTCGATCAACTACAGCGAGCTTTGTAAGATGATCGATAAGTTCCAGGCCCACGGATTCACCTACTATGACACCTCTTACATTTATCACGATTTCAAGTCCGAGATTGCTTTGAGAGAGTGTCTGGTGAAGCGATATCCCCGTGACGCGTATCTGCTGTCCACCAAGGTACCTGTCAAGTTTATGAGCAAGAAAGAAGATGTGGAGCGGGTTTTTAACGAACAGCTGGAGAAGCTGGGGGTGGATCATTTTGATTTCTACCTGATCCACAGCATCAACCATGAGTCCTATGAAAAATGTAAAAAATGGGGCGTATTTGAGTTCCTGAAAAAGAAGAGAGAGGAAGGAAAGTTCAGGGAGTTCGGTGTTTCTCTGCATGATACCCCTGAGTTTCTGGATCAAATCCTGACAGAGCATCCAGAGATCAACTTTGTCACACTCCAGATTAACTACCTTGACTGGTACAGCCCCGCAATCCGTTCCAGAGAGCTGTATGAGACCGCGTTAAAACACGGCAAACCCTGTATCTCCATGGAAGCCTGCAAAGGCGGCACATTGTCCGAGATTCCTGAGGAAGCCGTGAAGCTGATGAAGGCCTACAATCCCGATGCTTCCCCTGCATCCTGGGCATATCGCTTCTGTGCCAGCCTGCCCAACTGCCGTGTGGTTCTCTCCGGCATGCCGAAGATGGAATTTTTGGACGATAATATCAAGACCATGGAAAACTTTGTTCCGTTAAACGATGAGGAGCAGGAGATTTTAAAGAAGGTAGTGGATATCATCAACGCCAACACTGCGATTCCCTGTACTACCTGCCGCTACTGTGAGCCCCAGTGTCCCAAGAAGATCGCCATCCCTGATTTCTTCAACCTGTACAATGACTATATGCGCGTTAACAAGAACACGAAAGTGACCAACGTATCCACCCAGTCTATCTTCTATCAGAACATTGTAAACAGAGGACGCGGCGCAGCGTCAGACTGTGTAAAATGTGGAAAATGTGAGAAGGTCTGTCCTCAGGGACTGCCGATTCGCGACAACCTGGAACTGGTGGCCAAGGAACTGGAGGCGTTCAATGCCTTAAAGAACCTGACCAATACCGACGAGAACAGCGATTCCGCCAGCGGACTGAGCACCGATTACTGGAAAAAGAAAGACTGATCGTCTGAACTTATCCTCTATTTGTATAGAGGGTTTGTTCCCATTACCCTCAGCTGGCTGCGATTCCGCCGGCTGGGGGTAGTTGATTATTGAGAAAATTTGTGAAAACTGAGCCGCTTTGGGAGTGTGCCGTATCCGGAACAGGCCCGATGCGGAAAAACAGGATGGAAATATATTATATGGGACAGGTGTAAAGGATGAATCACGAGATCAAAACGATATTGGAGGACGTGCGGGACGGTCGGCTGACAGTGGAAGAGGCCGGGCTGAAATTAAAACTGGAGCCTTTTGAGGAGCTTGGGTATGCCAAGGTGGATCTCCACCGAAAGTTAAGGCAAGGCGCAGCGGAAGTGATCTACGGAGAGGGGAAGACCGCCAGGCAGATTATCGGGATTATCTCTGCGATGAAGGAGAACGGTCAGTCGCTGGTACTGGTCACCAGGCTGAGTCCTGAGAAAGCGCAGCTGGTACAGGAGGTTCATGATCTTCGCTACGATGAGGCTGCCCGCATGGGTATCGCGGGGGAGATGCCCGAAGCAGACGGAAACGGAACCGTGGTAGTAGCTACCGGAGGAACCAGCGATATCCCGGTGGCAGAGGAAGCCGCGCTCACCGCGGAAGCTCTTGGAAACCGGGTAGAGCGCCTCTACGATGTTGGTGTGGCGGGTCTGCACCGGCTTTTATCACATCTGGACACTGTTATGAGCGCCAACGTGATCGTCTGCATTGCCGGTATGGAAGGAGCTCTCCCCAGCGTGATCGGCGGACTGGCAGACTGTCCGGTAATCGCTGTTCCCACCAGTGTGGGATACGGAGCTTCCTTTGGAGGAATCACAGCTCTTTTGTCCATGCTGAATTCCTGTGCCAGCGGGATTTCGGTGGTCAATATAGACAATGGGTTCGGCGCGGGATATCTGGCCAGTATGATTAATCATCAGGAGTGTAGAAAATGAAGATATTATATATTGAGTGCGGGATGGGTAGCAGGGATTTCGATATGATGAATGGAATGCGCGTTTTTCTTGGAAGCAGTGAGACATAGCCATTACGTCCGCTTTTTCGGATAAATCTGGTCAGTAGTAAGGACGTAATCGAAGAGGCGGCTAATCGCCGCCTCCTGAATTTTGATTTCATCGCCGGTCTCTACGGCAGCTTGCAGTAAACGTCGTCCGTCACAGCTTCGCACCATTTTGTTTTCCCGTCCTCGCCGGGAACTTCAATGGCGAGGTGCTGGAACCAGCAGTCCTTCGCCGCGCCGTGCCAGTGCTTGACGTTTGCAGGGATATTGACTACATCGCCGGGGTGAAGCTCCTGCGCCTCTTTTCCTTCCTCCTGATACCAGCCGCGGCCGGCAACGCAGATCAGCATCTGGCCGCCGCCGTTTTTCGCGTGATGAATGTGCCAGTTGTTACGGCACCCCGGTTCAAAGGTCACGTTGAACACCGGCACCTGCGTGGTGGAAATGGGGGCAAGGTAGCTCTGCCCAATGAAATACTGTGCAAACGCATCGTTTTTGCCGCCCACGGGAAAAACGGAAAGATCTTTTGCCGGAGCGCCCTCATCTTCGCCGTAGATCTCCGCAATCAACGGAAAAGCGCTCCACGCTTTCGGCCAGCCGCAGTAAAAGGCGAGCTGGGTAACGATTTCCACAGCCTCCGTCCTGGTAACGCCGTGTTCCTTACCCAAAGCAAGGTGGCTTTTGAGCTGCGGATAAAGACCCGCCGAAAACAGTGCTGCTATGGTGACCATGCTTCTGTCTCTGGGCGAAAGTTTATCTTCCCGAGACCATACTTCTCCGAACAGTACGTCGTCATTCAGTTCCGCAAATTTGGGTGCAAGAGTGCCGAGCCTGTCACGGCCCGCCGTTTGTTTCTTTGCCATATCCATACCTCCGTTTTAATCAATATACGAGCGCCGTAAAGGAGAGTTGTACCAGTTTGCACTCGCCATCTTCCGGCACATAAACTTCTGTCACAGCAAAATGATGGGTAGTTTCTTTTCCACCGAGAAGCAGGCTATAATTGCAGTCTGTGATCACGATGACCGTATTCCCGAAAACCTGTGCCTGCTGGCTGTTCAGCACGACTTTTGTAGGAATAAAAATTTTGTCGGTAAAGCAACGCATTTCTTCTTCCATCCCACAGGTGACGCCAATGTGAACAAACATACATTTTGGATCTGCGACCGCCTGCATTCCACCTACGTCTGCTTTCTCAAGAGCAGACCAAAATGCTTTCGATTGTGTCAACGCTTTTTCTTTCATAATCTTTACACTCCTTATCTGCACTCATGGAGAACTGCCAGCAGTTCGTCCTTCGTGAATATTTCTTGCAACAGCCACCGGTGAGAACGGCGCTGTCTGCGATGGCCTTGTAATCCGTATCGGCCGGAATGCCCATTTCCGCAAATGTTATTTATGCTGCACCCTAACCGCCGGTCACGATTGCTGCTTTATCTTCCGGATTACCAGGCATGGCTTACATCCTTTGGGGCTTATTTGTAATTATATTTTAGCCTGCTTTGCCGGTGGGCGGAAGTCTCGGTTAGTTCATAAGTTGTTACCACAAGTTAGAACTCATGCAGACGACCCGACAGGTGAACAGATCATTGTAATGAGCATTCGCGTATGGTATACTTGGAAATAATACGATGAAAAGGAGCTGCCTATGAGAATAAAAGTTCTTGCCTGCGAGACATTGAGAGATGAATTTACATATTTATTTGATAAACTGGAACTGGATGCGGAAGTGATCTGGATCGAATCAGGTTTGCACAATTATCCCGACAAGCTTCGGAAACGTCTGCAGGAAGAAATCGACCGGATCAGCGAGTGTGAGAGACTGATCCTGCTGTTTGGACGATGCGGAAATTCTATTGTCGGGGTGAAAACCGGAAATTTTGAGATGATCATCCCGAAGGTGGACGACTGTATCTCTCTGCTGATGGGTTCCGATGAGCGGCGCAGAGAGTTTTCGCGGGAGAACGCCTGTTATTATCTCACCGAGGGATGGATGCGCGGAGAGCGCAACCTCTGGGTGGAGTACCGATATTCCGTTGAAAAATATGGGGAGGAGACTGCTCGGGAAATCGCAGATATGATGTACAGCAACTATCGCACGCTGGCGCTCCTCGATACAGGTGTGACTCCGATCAAAAATCTGGAAGAAAAAACACAGATCATCGAGGAGACGCTGAATTTAAAACGCACCGTTGTCGCGGGGACACTGGACTATATGCGGGAGCTCCTCACCGGGCCGTGGGATGAATCCCGCTATGAGATCATTCCACCGTATGGGATTGTGCAGGTCGGAAAATGTATCAATAAAATCGGATAAGGTGAATTCTGTGAGCGCAGATAATATCACTGCCCCGGAAACAGCAGACCAAACTGCGCCACATTTTTCTTCCTGCATATGATGTAATATGTGATATTTGCCTCTTCGTCTATGATGGGGAGGTATTTTTTATTTTTCGGGTGCGAAGCGTGTTCCAGCTGCCAGCTGGTGGTAAAGAAAAGAAAATCGGAGGCGTCCGCCAGTTCTTTAAATGTTTCGAAGTCATTCTGGAGCAAAAACCTGGAGTGAGAGAGATGTTCCCGGCACAGATCCATCCAGAAACCGATGTTGGAGTGGAGAAGGATAGTGTATCCATCGATGTCCTTTAGGTAAAGATGAGACAGGCCGGCCAATTCATGATTCTCCGGTACTACCAGGTACAGCGCCTCTTCCATATATTTCATGCAGAACAGATCTTCATCATCTTCCGGGTGTGTCACGACCGCCAGCTGCATGGCTCCGTCCCGAACATGGCGCAGAAGAGTTTCCTCATCCATCAGCTCACTGGATACCGCCATACCCGGATAGAGCTGCGACAAAAGGCCGACCAGGTCACTGAGGGCGGAAGGACCGCTGGATCCTATCGTGATGGTGCGCCGCATGCGGTCAAAGATACGGATTCGTTCTACCGTCTCACTTTCCAGCTCCAGCATGCGGACAGCGCATTTCGCGGCCAGTTCTCCGCTTTCGTTCAGCGTGATCTTATTTTTTCCTCTGGTAAACAATTCAACTCCCAGAAGCTCTTCCAGTTTTTTCATGGAGCGGCTCAGAGCAGGCTGTGTCAGGTACAGTTTCTCTGCCGCTGCGGAAAGAGTCCCGCACTGGGCGATCATCGCCAGCTGTTCCCAGAAGTGGGTTTCTATCATTCATTTCATCTCCTCTGACTGCTATGATAATTTATTATAGCATAATAAACTCCTGGCATTGTACATCTTTTTGAAAAAAGTTTATGATAAAATTATAAAAAAGAGAGAAACCTGGATACAGCGAATAAATACCAGCCAGACGCGCCGGGTCAGCGCAAAAGGCAGGCACAGTTGGAAATGGAGGTAGAGCATGATAATCATTGGAGAAAAGATCAACGGAGCGATTCCGAAAACGAAGGCAGCGATCGAGGGCAGGGACGCTGAGTATATCAGACAGCTGGTCAAGACTCAGGAAGAGGGTGGAGCAGATTACCTGGATGTGTGCGCAGGCACAGCGCCGGAAAAAGAATATGATGCTCTTTGCTGGCTGATTGATGTGGTGCAGGGCGTGGCCGCCAAGCCGATCTGCATTGATTCCCCCGATCCTGAGATGCTGGTGAAAGTGTTTGAGAAGATTGAAAAGCCAGGGATTATAAATTCAATTTCCCTGGAAGGCAGGAAATGCGATATTTTATTGCCTCTTTTAAGGGATAACCCCCAATGGCAGGTGATTGCCCTGTCCTGTGATCAGAACGGCGTGACTGAAAAAGCAGAGGATAAAGCTGCTCTGGCGTTCCAGCTGATCGAGAAAGCGTCGGAGTATGGGGTCACGCCCGACCGGATGCACATAGATCCTCTGGTGCTGGCTCTCTCGGCTGTGGGAAATTCTGCTCTGGAATTTACTAGGGCGATCCGGATGATCAAGGCGAAGTATCCCACGGTCAACATTACAGCGGCACTGTCCAATATCTCGTTTGGTATGCCAGCCCGCAGGATCATCAATACCAACTTCTTAACGCTGTCCATGGAAGCGGGGCTTGATTCGGTGATTGCGGATCCCACCAGCAGGTCGGTGGTCGAGACAATTTACGGCACGGAGGCGCTTCTGGGAAGAGACCGTCTGTGCAGAAAATACAATAAGGCTTATCGGGCAGGGAAGATCGGACCAGTGAAATAAACACAAAGCATGTCCATAGCGATAAAAGGCAATGTTAAGGCAAACAAAGATCAAAGAGGAAAATAAAAGAAAATAAAAAAGGAAAATAATTTACAGGAGGGAAAAGAAATGCTTGACGCAAAAAAACTGGCAGAAGCCATGGGAGAACTGGATGAGGATACCGTAGTGGAAATCCTGAACGGAGTGATGGAAGATGGAGGAACTGAAGCGCAGGCCGCCATGGATGCATGCCAGGCAGGTATGAATAAGGTAGGAGATCTGTTTGAAGAAGGAGAGTACTTTGTAGGTGATCTGATCTATGCAGGTGAGCTGATGAAGCAGGCTGTGTCCATCTTAAAGAGCGGACTGATAACCGGAGGCGGAACCGCCATGGGCAGGATGCTGATGTGCACTGTCAAGGATGATCTTCACGATATCGGAAAGAACATTGTGATCTCCATGCTGGAGGCATCCGGATTTGAGGTGCTGGATCTGGGTATTGACGTTCCGGCGGAGAAGATCGTGGAAGCCGTAAAAGAGAATGATATCAAGATCGTGGCTCTCAGCGGAGTGCTGACTCTGGCCATCGATTCTATGAAAAATACCGTAGATGCACTGAAGGCAAACGGACTTGACGATGTGAAGGTGATTATCGGTGGTGCACCTGTGGGGGAGGGAACCGCAGAAGTGGTGGGAGCCGACGCATGGGGCAGAAGCCCGCAGGATACCGTAAGAATCTGCAGAGAGTGGGCAGCCTGATCATCTAAAATATCACGCTGAAAAAGCTTGTAAACGCAAACAATCAAACGAATTTCTGAAAGTTAAAAACGAAATTTAGTAGAGGAGGAATCACCGATGCAAGACATGAGTAAAATGACCCCGCGGGAAAAGTACCAGTACAGGATCAAACTGTACCGGGACGCCCAGTCTTGGAAAAAACCAGACCGCATCCCGTTTTGTGCCAATATGTTCAATTGGATGTATATAGATCAGGGCGTCTCCTATATGGAAACGGTCCGGGACTATGACAAAAACCACCAGGTAATAGAGAACTTCGTTCAGACCTACAACGTGGATCAGGTAAATGTGATGAACTGCGTCCACCGGAATCCTTTTATTGTCTCCGATGCGCTGGGCGGCAGCAGCGGATACACGGACAACTCAGAAGCGCTGAATGTTCTGGACCGCTGCATCGTGAACGATGATGAGTTTGATCAGCTGAACCATAACTTCCCGGAGTTTTCCTGGACACTGTTTTTCCGGCGTTTTCCCAAGGCAAAAGATATGACTCCGCAGGAGATTGTTCATGCTATGAAGCTGCTTAATGAATTCTATGCGGACAAGGCGCAGACCTCCATGATGCTTCGTGAAAAATATGGTGTAGTTGCTGAGGTGGACTACTACTATTTCATGTGTGCCTTTGAGGATCTTTTTCAGCTTTACCGCGGCATGAAAAACAGCAGTATCGACCTGAGACGGCACAAAGCCCAGGTGGAGGAGTATGTGGATCAGACCACGGAAAATTACAAAGCTGCATTTGACGCATGGTTTGAGTCCACGCCTTATGGTCCCAATATGGAGGAGAATTGCGACATTTCTACCGGCATTCTGGCCCACACGGTCCTCAACAGGAAACAATTTGACCGGCTGTATGCCCCGCTTATGGAATACATATTCAGCAAGGCCGCAGAGAAAGGCAAACAGGTTCTGGTGTACGCCGAGGGTTCATGGGATCGCTTCGGGGATTTCTTTAACCAATTCCCCAAAGGAACGGTCTGTATGATGGTGGAACAGGACAACATCTTTGAACTTCGCGCTAAGTATCCTAACATCTCTTTGATGGGAGGCATTGATTCCACGCTCCTGGGTCTTGGCACCCCAGATCAGTGCGTTGCCCAGGCTAAAAAGGTTATTGATGAGCTCGGGAAAGATGGCGGATTGATTCTTCAGCCCAATAAGATGCTCTCTTTCCCCAATGACTGCAGCCGCGAAAATTTGAAGGCTGTCTGTGACTTTGTCAACAGCTATGAGATTTAAGAAAAGATAACTTGTGTACCTAAAATATAGTACTTGAAGTACTCGAACTGAAGAAAAAAACAGTTAGAGTTATTAGAAGGAGGATTCGCGTCATGTCCAACGAAAAAATCGATATTACCAAGTACCCCGAAGGCCCCCAGGAAATCATGAAATATATTGACTGGGTAGAAACGGATGAGGAGAAGCAGGCGGCTCTTGCCACTTTTGTATTTCTCTGTTTCCAGCTGTAAGCGAAACAATGACCGAAGGTGATCACAGAGCGTCACAGGTGAGAAAATCAATGGAGACATCCCCGGGGTGTAAGAGGCTGGGACGGGCATTATCGGACTGCGTCTGGCATCCTCAGGGGGCTGACTCTGGCTGTTGACTCCATGAAGACTATCGCAGACGCGCTGAGGCCGAGAACCTGGCGTGGAGACCATCATCGGCGGCGCACTGGTCACTCTTTTGGATGGATTTCGGAAAGTAAGGAGATAAATATGGAAAATTCAGAAAGAACACCATTCAAGATTACTCTAAGTCTGATTGCTATTCTTATGTTCTTTATGGCGGGCTCTGCAGGTACTTTTGAGAACCCTGGGATGCAGATCATCATTGATCATTGGACTGCGTTGGGTGTCAGTGTGGAGAGTATCCGTATGCTGGCAACGCTGCCCAGTCTGATCAGCCTTCCTTTTACCCTGGCGATCGGTGCAGTAGTAGGGAAAAAGATACCCTATAAGCTTACAGCCATTATTTCCACAGGGAGCATTGTGGTCGGCGGTTTGGGGCCCTTTTTCATCTCTGGAAACTGGAGTGTGATCCTGGCCTTTCGGGCATTGATGGGCGTTGGCGTTGGCCTGTGCGCATCTCGGACAGCATTGCTCCTTTCCAGTGTTCCGTCGGAAAAGCATGCTCAGTATATGGGTATCGCCCAGGCTGTGTCCATTTGCGTTGGACTCGTCTCTGGTCCTATTGTTGGTGTTCTCAGTGGGATTTCTTGGAGACACATTTTTTTGATCAATATTTATACAGTTGTAGTTTTCCTGGCAATGTTTTTTATTAAGGAACCGCCAAAGAGCACTTCGCCAGAACAGGCCGGTGCCGGAACTGCCGCTGGAAGTAAATTTAATCCTAAAGTTCTTCTTTTTGCCGTGTCTCAAATGTTGGCTACGGCGCTTACATATCCTGCTATAGTGGGAATTTCAACATATTTGGCAGGACACGAGATCGGCAGCGCTACTATGGCTGGCACCATTCTGATCCTGTACTCTCTGGGCTGCGTGGCTGTGTCTTCCATCGGAACTATCCAGAAATTTTTTAAGCGTTTTACCATGACTTTCTGTTTTGCCGTTTTGGCGTTGGCATACGCATTGCTTGTATTGTTCCCCAGCGTGATCACTGCATTTGCGGCACTGTTTTTAGTTGGCTTTGGTTTTATGGGCGAGTTTTCCCTGATGCAGGTTTACGTGGGCGCCGCTGTGGAGCCTCACCAGATGCCGCTGGCAACTACGCTGTTACTTACTGGTAACCAGATAGGCACGTTTTTGTCTACTTTCTTTATGACGATCGCCCATGGTATTTTCCATCTTACCACGGACGCAGACAGTACATTTGTCCTTGGTATTATCATTTTTATTGCGCTGGGACTGGCTGCTTCGGTTAAGGGCCTGATCGTTCCCAAAGAGTGAGCATTGGTGAAAAGAGAAAGAAAATAGCAGAATTGAAAAAATTCCAAATTGGAAGATTTGTCAATTTACAATGGGGGGAATAGTCAATGCCTGTAATTCACATTTTACCCGAAGAGCTGACTGTAGAAGTTGGGCGGGGCACATGTTTGCTGGAGGTTTTGCGGACAGAAGGAATCTCCCCGGATGCTCCCTGCGGCGGTCAGGGCAAATGCGGCAAATGCGTCGTGCTGATGAATGGAAAGCGCGTTCTTGCCTGCCAGACCTCAGTGGAGACGGATATGACAGTGACCGTTCCAGAAAAGGACGGGCTGCACATCCTCAGGGAGGGCGTCGGGGCGGATATAGTCCTGAACCCGGTGCGACGTGGATATTTTGTCGCCATTGACATCGGGACAACATCCGTGGTCACTTTCCTGTTGGACCGGGATACGGGGCGGGAACTGGCCAGTGCCAGCATGCTGAATCCCCAGACTGGCTACGGGGCCGACGTGATCTCACGAATCAAGGCGGCCATGGAAGGAAGTCTGGAAAAGCAGCGGGATTTGATCCGAGGCACCCTGACAGACCTGATCAGCCGGGTGTGCGGCCAGGTTGGTATTTCCCCGACGGAGATCGGCACGGTGGCGGTAGTGGGGAATCCTTCAATGCAGCAGCTCTTTTTGGGACTTTCTGTGGAAAACCTGGCGGGGGTGCCTTTTGCCCCCGTGCTTCTGGAGGCGAAAACGTCGCCTTGCCGAGACGTGCTCCCCATATGCGAAAACGCTGTGCTGCTGACCGTGCCGGATATCGCCGGGTACATCGGAGCGGATACCATGGGCTGTGTTTTGTCCACAGAAATGTACGCCTCGGAGCCTTTGACTCTGATGGTGGATATTGGCACTAACGGGGAGTTGGTTCTGGGCAGCCGGGAGCGGATGATTGCCTGCTCCACAGCTGCGGGACCGGCCCTGGAGGGAGCCAATATCCGATTCGGAATGCGAGGGACGGATGGAGCCATTGACCATGTGTGGATGGAAGAGGGACGTCTCCGGTGTTCCGTCATCGGCGGCGGAACAGCCAGGGGCATCTGCGGCTCAGGGCTCATTGATGCGGTGGCTGTGCTGCTGGATGCGGGCATCCTTAATAAGAGAGGACGGATCCAATCCGGCGAAGAGTGGGACGGTCAGCGGGCCGTGGCCCTGGCCGACAGGGTGTGGCTGACACAGGAGGATATCCGCCAGGTTCAAATGGCGAAGGGTGCCATTTGCGCCGGGGTTCGGCTCATGGTAAAGCAGCTGGGCAGAGAAGTGGACGATATCCAACGGGTATTGCTGGCCGGGGCCTTCGGCAGCTATATGTCACCGGAGAGCGCCTGTCGCATCGGCCTTTTGCCGGAGGAACTCCGGGGACGGATCACCGCCGTGGGCAATGCTGCTGGCAGAGGCGCCAAGCTTCTGGCCTGCAATAAAGAGATGCTGGCAAAGAGTCAGATCTTGCGGGATCGGATTGAATTTCTGGAGCTGGCGAGCCTTCCAGAGTTTTCCAGAACTTTTGCCATGTCCATGAATTTTCGGGAAGTGGGAGTTTGAAACGGTCTATATCCATTTGAAACGGTGCTGTCTTCCCAAAGGAAAGTATCCGGTGAAAAACAGTATGCCCGCTGTGAGCGCAGATAATATCACTGCCCCGGAAACAGCAGGCCGAACTGAGTCACATTTTTCTTTCTGCATATGATATAATATATGATATTATCCTCCCTGTCCATGATGGGGAGGTATTTTTTATTTTTCGAGTGTGAAACTTGCTTTTTCATTGGAAACATATTGCCCGGCAAAAAATCGAAAAAACTCTTGACCGGCTGTTACTACCGGTTT
>CANQUH010000056.1 GCA_947626965.1 uncultured Lachnospiraceae bacterium | reverse complement strand
CATCAGGAACTCGCCCATCAGGTGCTTCTCGCCGGTCGCCGGGTCACGCGTGAACGCAACGCCCGTGCCGGAGGTATCGCCCATGTTTCCGAATGCCATCATCTGTACGTTGACCGCGGTACCCCAGGAATACGGGATATCGTTGTCGCGGCGGTATACGTTTGCACGCGGGTTGTCCCAGGAACGGAACACGGCCTTGATCGCCTCGATCAGCTGATCCTTCGGATCAGTCGGGAAATCCTTGCCAATCTTGTCCTTGTACTCAGCCTTGAACTGATTTGCAAGCTCTTTCAGGTCGTCAGCAGTCAGCTCAACATCCTGCTGCACGCCCTTCTCAGCTTTCATCTTGTCGATCAGCTCTTCGAAATACTTCTTGCCTACTTCCATGACAACGTCTGAGAACATCTGGATAAATCTGCGGTAGCAGTCCCATGCCCAGCGCGGGTTGCCGGACTTCTCGGCCAGAACCTTCACGACGTCCTCATTCAGACCAAGGTTCAGGATTGTGTCCATCATACCTGGCATGGATGCCCTTGCACCGGAACGTACGGATACGAGAAGCGGATTCTCCATGTCGCCGAATTTCTTTCCGGTGATCTTTTCCATCTTCTCGACAGCTTCCATAACCTGTCCCATGATCTCGTCATTGATCCATTTGCCGTCCTCATAGTACTGCGTGCAGGCTTCCGTCGTGATCGTAAAGCCCTGCGGTACCGGAAGACCCAGATTCGTCATCTCTGCAAGGTTCGCACCCTTGCCGCCGAGAAGATTCCTCATGCCGGCATTGCCTTCCGTAAACATATACACCCATTTGTTTGCCATGTTTTCCATGCCTCCTAACATAATATTCAAAGCTTTCACTTAATTGTAACATATTTCCAGATTCCGTCAAGGAAATCCTTCAAATTGCACGCAAAAAATGCACTCGCGGGTTACAGTTCACTCTCCCACCGAGCTCGAGGTGATTTGCGGACATTTTGTCCGGAAATCCCGAGGTCTGAGGCGCGGAATGCTGCGAAAGCAGCATTTCTGTGCATCGCGGAGCGTTGTTGCTGGTCACGGAGTGAACAGTGACACTCTCAGAAAAACGCCCCGCAATGCGGGGCGCTATTTTTAAATTGAAGTAGTTTTTCCGGTTTCCGGATTATTTTCTGTAGGTGGATTTGTTCAGCACAAGGTGCTGCGGTGTTCCGTTCACCATCAGAGGATTCAGCTCGCCGAGGATCAGCGGACGCGCGTACTTCACATACTCATCGCTGACATCGGTTCCGTCGTTGATGATCCATTCTGCCGGCACCGGACGCTCCACGTTCGCGATTGCGTGAATATCATAGATGCTGTAGCCAACCTGATACGGGTCGCGCTCCTTGACGTCGATCGTGATCATCATGCCTGTCTTGCCGTCATTCGCGGCCTGGCACGCCAGATAGCCGACGCTGAACGCCTCGTTGATATCCTGAAGGGAAGCAATGTGCGTAGCCGCTCTCTGCAGTGTGGAGAATTCTACCGCACGGGTCTTCAGACCATATGCCTCAGCGATCTTGTTCGCGAGAACAACGCCGCAGCCGGAGAGCTGCTTGTGACCGAACGCGTCCACATAATCGGAAGCGTTGCCGAGCTCGCACACGAAGCGGCCGTCCGCGATCTTGATTCCCTCGGAAACCGCGATGACCACAGAACTCTTCTCCTCGGAAAGTTTCTTCACCCTCGCCATGAAGTCATCCATGTCGAAAACTGCTTCCGGCAGATAAATCATATCCGGACCTTCGCAGTCCTCACCTCTGGAAAGTGCTGCAGCCGCGGTCAGCCAGCCTGCGTGACGTCCCATGATCTCCACGATCAGGATGGTCGGCTTCTCGATGCCGAAGCTGGAGTTGTCGCGGATGATCTCCTTGAGGGAGGTCGCGATATATTTTGCCGCGGAACCGTAGCCCGGGCAGTGGTCAGTGATCGGAAGATCGTTGTCGATCGTCTTCGGAACGCCCATGAATCTCTGCGGTTTGCCCTTCAGAGCCGCATAGTCGGACAGCATCTTGATCGTATCCATGGAGTCATTACCGCCGATGTAGAACAGGCACTCAATGTCATACTTCTCCATGATCTCGAAAACTTTGTCATAGACAGCCTCGTTGCCCTCGATCTTCGGCATCTTGTAGCGGCAGGAACCAAGGAAAGCAGACGGAGTTCTCTTGAGAAGCTCCACATCCTTGTCATCCTTTACGTATTCGCTCATATCTACCAGATCCTCATTCAGGAAACCCTGAATGCCGTGATGCATACCATAAATCTTCTTTACACCCAGTGCCTTCGCCGCGCTGAACACGCCTGCAAGACTGGAATTGATGACAGCTGTCGGTCCGCCGGACTGTCCTACTACAATATTACCTTTCATAATTAAGTTCCTCCTGATCTCTTATAGTAATTATAAACAACCTTTCCAGATTATAGCAAAAATCTTCAGACGCTTCAAGGCGCAAACCGCATAAAAACACAGGGCATTTTGCTTCTGTTGTTATTTATTTTGTGACCTGCGGAACAAAACTAAAGATCAGAACTGGAACTTCTCCTCCAGATACGCTTTCAGATCTTCAATCTTCACGCGCTCCTGCGCCATCGTGTCGCGGTCGCGCACAGTCACCGCTCCGTCTGTCTCAGAATCAAAGTCGTACGTCACGCAGAACGGCGTTCCAATCTCATCCTGTCTTCTGTAGCGCTTGCCGATGTTGCCTCTGTCATCGAACTCACAGTTGTAGTACTTCGAGAGCATTGTGTAGACCTTCTCCGCGCCCTCGTTCAGCTTCTTGGAAAGCGGAAGCACGCCGACCTTTACCGGAGCAAGCGCCGGATGGAAGTGAAGCACGGTACGCATGTCTCCGCCTTCCAGTTCCTCCTCGTCGTACGCGCTGCACAGGAACGCGAGCACAACACGGTCCGCGCCGAGCGACGGCTCGATCACGTACGGAATATATTTCTCTTTTCTCTCATCATCAAAATAAGTCATATCCTGGCCGGATACCGTCTGATGCTGCGTCAGGTCGTAATCGGTACGGTCCGCGATACCCCAGAGCTCGCCCCAGCCGAATGGGAAGAGGAACTCGATATCCGTCGTACCCTTGCTGTAGAAGCAGAGCTCTTCCGGCGTATGGTCGCGCACACGCATCTCTTCTTCCTTCATGCCGAGCGCTTTCAGCCAGTCGATGCAGAAGCTTCTCCAATAATTGAACCAGTCAAGGTCTGTGCCCGGCACACAGAAAAATTCCAGTTCCATCTGCTCAAACTCACGCGTGCGGAACGTAAAGTTGCCCGGCGTGATCTCATTTCGGAAGGACTTGCCGATCTGCGCGATGCCGAACGGCAGCTTCTTTCTGGAAGTCCTCTGCACATTCTTGAAATTGACAAAAATACCCTGCGCTGTCTCCGGTCTCAGATAAACCGTATTTTTCGCGTCCTCGGTCACGCCCTGGAAGGTCTTGAACATGAGGTTGAACTGACGGATATCCGTGAAATTATGCTTGCCGCAGGTCGGACATGGAATATTGTTGTCCTCGATAAAATTCTTCATCTCCTCCTGAGAAAAAGCATCGATCGGCTTCGGAAGCTCCATCCCCTGCTCCTTGCAGTAATCTTCAATCAGCTTGTCCGCGCGGAAGCGCTCATGACACTCCTTGCAGTCCATCAGCGGATCAGCAAAGCCGCCGAGATGTCCGGACGCCACCCAAGTCTGCGGATTCATCAGAATCGCACAGTCAACGCCGACATTGTAGGGATTCTCCGTGACAAATTTCTGCCACCATGCCTTCTTTACATTGTTCTTGAGCTCAACACCAAGATTGCCGTAATCCCATGTGTTCGCAAGTCCGCCGTAAATCTCAGAACCAGGATACACAAAGCCTCTGCCCTTTGCAAGAGCAACAATCTTCTCCATCGTCTTTTCCATAATAAATAATCTCCTCCTCTTAATCCTCTTCAAATATGATATATACGCGGTCCGGATCCTCCTGATCCTCTCCTGAGACAACAGAAACCGTTTCATCTTCATCTGCTCCGGACGCAGCAACCACATCGGAGCGGATCACGTCGGCATTGCTGCTCGTAAAACAGACATCGCCCGGAACCTGCACCTCAAGAGGTGCCTGCACGATAACTACTGTATCCGCCATATCATGGAATACTTCGCTTCCGTCCACTTTCTCACCGACCACAACTCCGTCTTTGATCTCTTTAAAAGCCCCGCCGAACAGATAGCCCTCAAGCTGTGCATTGATTATGGAACCATGATAAAATTCGACATTATTAAATAAAGCATAATCTTCACCGGAGGCATAGGTAATAACCAGCTTCACCTGGCTGCCTTCCTGCTCCGCCAGGGTCACAGTCACACATTCCGCTCCATGCGCCGCGTTGTATTCTGCTGCTTCCCCGTCAAGCATGGATTTCAGTTCATCAAAACTGTAGTAAGGCTGATCCAGCTTCTCAGAGAGATATTCCGTGACTCTTCCTTTTCGGTCAATGGAAATCGCGGCATTTTCTCCCGGCGTCCACGCTTCTTCCCCTGTCATCCGACACCCTGCAAGCAGTGCCGCCGCTGACGCAAGCACTGCAGTTTTCCATATTTTTTCCGTACGCAATATTTTTCCTCCAAACAGTCATGCCCCGCGCCGCAGGACAATGCCCGGCATGAAATCTTCCGACACGCCGCATGCGCAAAAGCAGGGAACTCCCGCTTCTGCCGTACCGCTTATTATACATAGAAAAAATACGGTTTTCAACCTTTTCTTTATGAAATTTTCAGACATATTCATTTTGTAAACAATGTTCTTATCATTTCCATGGATCGGAATTCCCGCCCGATACTTTTTTTCATAATGCGCTCCTGCACCTCCTGAAATTCCCTTAGAATATCCGGCGCCAGCGTAAATGTATATAATTTCTGAATCGGAGCCTGCATCACGTACGAAAGCGCGTACCGTGTCGATTCCTGAAGACTCATATCCTGTGCCGTCTCATGGGGATACTCTCCGTCAAGCAGCATCGCTTTCATCTCAAAAACACTGCGCACCAGCTCATTCTCCAGATGCGGATTTGAGAGGGCGCGCAGCGACACATAAAGCAGTTTGAGAAGCTCGGAGGCTTCCAGATTCTCTTTTGCGTAATAATCCGCCACCTCCATGAAATAGAATCCGTAGCAGATTCCCTCAAAATCCTCCTTCAGCTCCTGAAAATAATTCGTTATCTCCGCATCGAGCAGCGTATAGGAATCCCTTCCGGCATAGACTTTAAACGTGCCGAATGCAAACGGATCTGTAGCGGCAAGAAGGCGGCTGGCTGGCTTCCTTGCGCCCCGGGCGAACGCAGCAATTTTTCCGCGCTCCCGTGTAAGAAGCACCACCCGCTTTCCGGATTCCGCAAAGGGCGCGGCCGACAGAACCATTCCCGTGAGCTTCAGTTCCTCCGATGCACTGCTTTTATATCTCTTTCTTGTCATACCCGAAATTTTTCAGAAGGAAATCACTGTCGCGCCAGTCCTTCTTCACCTTTACCCAGAGCTTCAGATTTACCTGCTGCTCCATCATTTTTTCAATCTCACGGCGGGCCTGGCTGCCGATACGCCGGAGCATCGTCCCGCCCTTTCCTATGATAATCCCTTTGTGGGATTCCTTTTCGCAGATGATTGTCGCGTCGATATCAATCAGAGAACCGTCCTCGCGTTCCTTCATCTGATCGATCGCCACCGCGATCCCGTGAGGAATCTCCTCCTCCAGACAACGCAGCGCCTTCTCGCGAATCAGTTCCGCGGCAATCTGCCGCTGGGGCTGATCGGTCACCGTGTCGTCGTCGTAATACTGGGGACCATACGGCAGATATCGGAAAATCGCCCGAATCACGGCGTCCAGATTCTGTCCCCGCAGCGCGGACACCGGAATCATATCCGCAAAATCCAGCAGGGGCCTGTACGCGTCCAGAAATCCCGCCAGCGCTTCCTTATCCACCGTGTCCTTCTTATTCATCACAAGAATCACCGGAACGCCGGATCTGGAAAGCTGTTCCGCGATATGGCGTTCCCCTTTTCCGATAAAGGAAGAAGGTTCTACCAGCCAGAGCACCACGTCGACTTCCTTCAGCGTGTGCTCCGCCACATTGACCATGTACTCTCCCAGTTTGTTCTTTGCCTTATGAATCCCCGGCGTATCAAGGAACACAATCTGTCCCTCCTTCGAGGTATAGACCGTCTGAATCCTGTTCCGGGTCGTCTGCGGCTTGTTGGATGTGATCGCGATTTTCTGTCCGATCAGATGATTCATCAGTGTCGATTTTCCCACATTTGGTCTGCCGATCAGAGTCACAAATCCCGATTTAAATCTGCTGTTTTCCGTACTGTTATCCATATAATCTCCCGCAATCTTCTGATTTTCAGTCCTGTATTCGTTACAGTTCACACTCCCGCTGAGCTCGAGGTGATTCCCGCATGTTTTTTGCGGAAATCCCGAGGTCTGAGGCGCGGATCATGGAATTCTCTTTGTTCATTCCATGGTCTGTGCATCGCGAAGCGTTGTTGCTGATCACGGAGTGAACAGTAACCTGTATTCTGATTTTCCGGAACAGATGCCGGAACACTTTAATTCATCAGCGGCATGATCTTCTGGAACAGCTCTGGCTGTTTCCGGATCTTCGCCTCGTTTCCGATCACACAGATATACTGCTGCTCCAGCACTGCGCGTACCAGCGGCGCAAGCGCCCTTATGGAATCCCGGCCTGCTCCAAGGATCTCATCGCGCTCCTGCTGGATCATCTCCTCCGTGATGCCGCTCATCCAGGCATTCAGAGAACGGCTTCCCTGCGTCTGAGGCGTCAGCGGCGTATCAAGTTCGCTGATCGTGCCGATCACATACTTTGTCATATCACGTTCTGAGACGTCAAACTGCTCCAGATATTCCGGTATCCCCTGGTAGACCTCGTTCGTCTGTACAAGATGCGGGTCGCGGTATGATACGAAGTAGGAATCTCCGGTCCTGCCGAACGAGCTCATGCAGCCGTAGGCTCCGCCCTTCACGCGGATATTAATCCAGAGGTAATCGTAGCTCATGATCACCTTAAGAATCCGCAGCGCTCCTGTGTAGGAATAGCCTGCCGTCCGGAAGTTGCCGGTGCGTGCCACATACTGCACCTGTCCCGCAGTCGTGAACGCCTCGTTGATTGTACTGTCTGCCGCTGCGTCTGTACAGACGGCCTCTTTCGCAGTTTTCGATTCCGCGCCGCGGTTTTCTGTACCTGCTTCTTTGCATGGAAGCGATTCAATAAATTCCTCGATGTACTTCCGCGCCTCCATCAGTCCCGCCTCGTCCATCGTGACGCTGATCAGCAGCTTCTCCCTGCAGAGCAGCTGTCCGCACAGCCTGCGAAGCGCCGCACGCAGTTCTTCTTTCTTCTGCTCAAAATTCTGTTCCAGATCCTCCACAAATTTATAATACCGAATCCCGCTGACCGCATCGTTGAACGCACTGACCGCCGAGAAATAGGACATGCCTCTCACGGCCGCCGTCGAATGCCCCGAAGAGCTTAAATGCATGGAAAGGCGGGATTTCTGCCGCGCCAGGATCTCATACAGTCTCCGGTCGCTCTCCAGCGAAGATCCAAAAAGCATCTCACGGGCCATATCCATGGCAAACGGAATTTTATCGTACAAAACTCTCGCCCGAATCCCGAAAAATGTCCGGACTCCCTGTTCTCCCTCCAGCAGCGGGAAATTCCAGAGGCCGGCGTTGATCCCGCCGCTGTTTCCATTAATCTCGTTGTTCAGGTCGCTGTAGGAATAGTGTTCTGTGTCCACCATCCCGATCACGGATTTCAGAATCCCAAGATACGGAAGATCCTCCTCGCTGACATCGCTGCTGTCAAACATCAGGTTCATATAAGAAATCCCGTTTGTAAACACATCATGAAGCAGGACAGTCGTCCCTTCCCACTGCATCTCTTTATTCGCATAAGGCGCGGCCTTCTTCCCAATGTCCTCCCGCGTGAGCATCGGAATCTTTTCCAGATCCTCCTCTGACGACGGGGCATCCTGATAAGCCCGGAGCGCATTTGTGCGGTCCACCAGCTGCCTCACCTGTTCCGGAGAAAGACTTTCCTTGTATGCGGCAAGCTCCGTCCTGACACGCTCATCCTCCCGGTCTGTCAGCCCTCGCTCAGGAGTCGCCACGATCAGCGTTTCATGCGGATTATCCAGCAGATATTTCCGGATCAGGTCCTCATAATAGCGGCTTCCAACCTTTTCTTTCAGTGTTTCGTAGACATGAAGCTGCTCCAGATAGTCGAACGGACGATTCTCATCGTAAAGCCAGCTGTCAAACACATCGATTCCATAGATCAGCCCCTTCGGGAAAGAGCCGTAATCCGCCTCCCGGAATTTAAATTCCATCGTATTGATCCCGGCAAGCAGCGCTTTTTCATCGACACCTTCCTCGACAATCTGCTGTAAAGTCTCACGGATCACTGACATGAAATGTTCTTTTTCTTCCTTATTGGAATTCTTCGCAATCAGGCTGAACACCGGCTGCAAAGTTCCGCTGTCGTACGAACCCATGACGTCCTTGCCGATACCGGCGTCAAGGACGGCCTGCTTCAGCCTGGCTCCCGGTGCGGATACAAGCGCATACTCCAGTACGGCAAACGCATTGCAGAGTTCCACATCGAGACTCGTCCCGATGACTGCATTCCATGCCAGGTACGTATTATCCTCAAGCGGATCGCCCTCCGTCACGGGATAAACCCGCTCAAATTCCCGCATTTTCTCAAACGGCTCCTGCAGGCTGATCCGGGAGTCCACCTCACTCTGTTCAAAATGGCTGAGATATTCGCGGTCCATCCAGGCAAGCCGTTCCTCCGCATCCATATCGCCGTAGAGATAAATATAGCTGTTTGAAGGATGATAGTATCTTTTGTGGAAGTCGAGGAACGCTTCATACGTCAGTTCCGGAATATGCACCGGATCTCCGCCGGACTCCACGCCGTACGTGGTATCCGGGAACAATGTATTCAGAATCTCCCGTTCAAGCACGTCTTCCGGTGAGGAGAACGCCCCTTTCATCTCATTGTAGACCACACCATTATAAATGATCTCCTCCTCGGGATCTTCCAGCTCATAATGCCAGCCTTCCTGCCTGAAAATCTCTTCCCTCTGGTAGATATTCGGATAAAAGACCGCATCCAGGTAAACATGCATCAGATTGCAGAAATCACGATCATTACAGCTTGCCACCGGATACATGGTCTTGTCGGGATAAGTCATCGCGTTCAGAAACGTATTCAGCGAACCCTTTACCAGCTCGACAAACGGATCCTTAACCGGAAACAGCCGGCTCCCGCAGAGGACGCTGTGTTCCATGATATGGGCGACGCCGGTGCTGTCCCTGGGAGTCGTTCGAAACGCGATATTAAAGACCTTATTATTGTCATCATTTTGCAGCACAAGCACTCTGGCTCCGCTCTTCCTGTGACGAAGCAGACATCCCTGGGCATGGATGTCGCTGATATATTTCTGCTGCAGTAATTCATACTGAGGAATCAATTTAAGATTCATTTCCGCCTCCTTATCTGAGTGAGCATCCTGTAAAGAATACCGCTCGCTGCACTCCCGATCAAAATAAACAACAGTATCGCTGCCGCGCAATGAAAGAAAAACTCATCCGGCAGTATATTGATAACAGGATCCGTAACAGGATCAAAGATCCAGTAATCATTTTGAAAAACAAGTTCATGGAATATTACAAAGACTTTTCGCCAGCTGACGGCGATCGCAGTACCGACCGTCAGCGGAATCACTACAGAAAAAAGCGCCATCAGCCTCAGACATTCGAAATCACGCCGGCAAACCTTGCGCGCGAATCCGGCTGCAAACAACAGCAGACAGACCGCACCCGCATATTGTATCCCAAAAAATATCCGGCGTACTTCCTCAAAATGGACCTTCCCGGTATCTGACATTGGAAAAGAAGGGAGCTGCAATTCTCTGACCTGTCCCGTAATCAGGTTATAGTTAATCAGTATATCATAGTTCTCCCGTATAATCCAGTCGTCAAGACCGACTTCTTCCTCTATTTTCAGGAAGTCTATGTCGAAATAATAGATCTGGCGAATATTAAGCACAAGATACACCGAAGCGCAGAAAATGAAAAGTGTTCCTATAAGAGCCAGCAGGACATTACTGACTGTGGTTTTCTTCTTTTGTTCTTCCCCTGTCTTTTTTACAGACAACTTCACATCCCCTCCTTCCATCCTTGTTCGCTGCCAGGTCCCCCTCTCCTGCTGTTTCTCCAAGAGACGTTCGCAGGTCCTGACGCGAACTTCTGATCCGTTTCAGAAAACATTTTCCAGCTGTTCAGTATTCACCTGCAAGTCCCGGCGCAGGATTCAGGTCTGCTTTTGCAAATATCCTATAAGAGAAATACAGCCGAAGGTTCCGGTTTCCCGGAAATCTCCCGGCTGCGTCTGCCTCTCTTCCATATAATGACGCCGGGGTCAAAAATGTTTTGCCCCCCATGATGCCACGTAATTCTGAAACAGTTTTTACTCTGCCTGCCCGCAAATATCCTGCACTTCACATGATTTCGTATAGTATAGTATAAAAGTCCTGCTATTGTCAATTACGTTTAATTTTATTGTGAAACAGTTTTATCAGAACAGTATACCGATTTTAAAAACGGTCTTGTCAACGGAATTTTTTCACAAAACGCCCGGATATTGAACATATCCAAGCCGTTATGAACAATATTTTCTGCACACCACCTGGCAATGCTTTTTGTAACAGGCAATACCATACAGATAAATCTTTTTCATGCCATCCTCTGCCAGGCCTTCCGCATACTGTTTTTCCTCAATCTGCCTCATGGCCTCCGCACAGTGGGAATCCAGCGCATCCTTCTCCGCATATTTCACTTCAATAATAATTCCTGTTTCTTTTTCCTCAATTTCCACCCGTATATCACAGTACCCGATTCCTGACTCCGCATTGGACTGCACAATCCAGTTGTCATTGCTTCTCAGAAGTCCCAAAAGCATCCCATGATAAAAATTTTCCTTTTGTACTTTTTGCGAATACGTATCACGGATGCTGATCATTGTCGCAAGCAGAGAATCAAACGACATTTTGACCCCTTGCGCGTCTCCGTTTTGCAGAGAAGAAAACAGCATCTCCAAAACATCCGGCTTCTTCAGCGCTTCATCCTGGAACCAGCGCATGATCTGATCTGCAAATATTTTGTGGATCTCCCTGTTGGGGATCACAAGACGGTAACTGCCATTTTCATTTTGACCCTGCTGTGTCAGATAGCCCGTTGTAAGCAATATACTCCATATATTGTTTATATCTTCATCCATGTCCGCATAAGTGAGCTCTTCGCTGATCTCTTTGCTGATCGTCCTGCCATCCATCAGCAGTTCGATTTCCCGCCGGATACTTTTATTTGCTCTGCGAATAAAGTTCCGGATCATCCGGTTCTCACTGGTATTTGCCCAGTAGGCCTCCGGTCTTTTCCCGGAATCCGTCATCAAATCATTGCTGTACCGCAGCGCATCCCACGGACAATATACATCAACCGCTCCAAAATGGTATCCGTCATACCAGTCCTTTATCACCTGGTTATATTCTGTCAGTCCACAGTCCCCCAGCAGTTTTTCCACATCTTTCTGCGTAAAGCCAAAATACTCTTCAAAACGCTGACCTGTAACCGTATCCGCAACCAGATGATTGATTCCCGTAAAAATACTCTCTTTCGCGATTTTCAGACATCCCATAATAACAGAAAACTTCAGATATTCATTCGTTTTCAGCGCTTTCCCCAGCATCCCGCGAATTAGATCCAGCATCTCCTTATAATATCCGCACTCGTTCGCTTTCGCAAGCAGCACGTCATATTCATCGACAAGCAGAATCACCGGTCTTCCAAAGCATGCGTACATCATACGCATGAGGACATACAGCGCATTTTTAATATCCGCTGTGTCTGCTTTTTTTAATTTCAGATCTTCAAAAAATTTCCGGTCCGCCGAATCAATCTTTTCACTTTCCTCCAGATATTTATGAGAAATACACAGATCCGACAGCAGATTCGCCATCATCCCTGCTGCCCCTTTAAAATCCAGTCCCTCCACACTTTTAAAAGAAAGAAACAACACCGGCCACTGGTTCATCCAGTGCTCACACAACTCTGGCTCCCGCATGATCTCCAGCCCCAGAAAACGCCCCCTGCTGTCCTGCCGGATATCAAAAAAATCTTCCAGCATGCTCAGCGTCAGAGTCTTTCCAAACCTGCGCGGGCGGGTGATCAGACTGGCTTCCGGAGGATTTCTCAGAAGCTCCGCGATAAAACCGGTTTTGTCCACATAATAGTATCCTGCTTCTCTCAGTTTCTTAAAATTATCGATTCCAAGCGGAAGTCTGATCTTCATAATCTTCACACCTTTCTTTGATCATTTATACTACATTTTCTCCTTGCTATGATACATTATCGGGCAGAAATGTTCAATAGAACATTGTGTTTCCGCATAGCCTGCTTTTCCTCTTCTCCAGTGGTTAACATGCACAATTTTATTTCCTGTTTTTTATGTGCACCATCCAATTATACAAATTTAAAAAAAGTACTTGATTTTTCCAGGCCTCCGGCTTATAGTGAAGCCGTAATCGAGGAAACAAAAGCTATAGAGGAAAAAAGCTACGGTAACACAAAAATCATTTCAAACATGGATCTGAAAGCAGTATCAGGTCTGAAAACACGTTAATTTGTATTTATGGGGGAACTTCAGAAAGGAGAACAGTTAATGAAAATTACAAACATTTCGAACATCGAGGGGTTTTTCAAGGTAGTCGATCAGTGCAAAGGTACCGTTGAGCTGATAACAGGTGAGGGAGACCGCCTGAATCTGAAATCCAAGCTGAGCCAGTATGTATCTCTCGCTACGATCTTCTCCAAAGGAGAAGTTGAGATTCCGGAGCTGGAGCTCGTTGCTCATGAGCCGGAAGATATCACCAGATTGATCGACTTCATGATGGGCGGCAGCAAATAAATTTATACTATCTGTTTCTAAAACCAGCGTTGATCAAACCAATATTTCTTTGAACCCGGCAGGAAGATTGCAGATAACTTCCTGCCGGGTTTATGCACAGGCGCAGGCAGGGAAACCAGCGGCCATGGCTATACTATAAAATCCTCTCACAGACAACCTTACATCGTTTTTTAAAACAGGCAATCCCATACGCCCAGATCGTCTCCATCCCTTCTTCCCGCAGCTTCTGCGCATACTGGCGTTTATGAATCTGGCTCATGGCTTCCCGGCATGCATCCTCAAATGCCGCTTTTTCCGCGTACTTGATCTCAATCACAATACCGATTCCTTCTTCTTCAATCTCCACAAGAATATCGCTGTATCCTTCCCCGGACTCCGCATTCGAGGTCACAAGCCACTCTTCCTCGCTGCCAAGAAGTCCAAGAAGTACCCCGTGATAAAAATTTTCTTTCTGCTCTTTTCTGACAAACGTATCCCGGATACTGATCGTCTTCATCAGGTAAGCGCTGAACATCTGCTCAACCACCTCTGGCTTCGCATCCCGGAACGCGGCGCAGAATTCTCTGAGGCCAGGGCGGTCCTGATAAAACGTATCCCGAAACCATTCTCTCACCTGCGTCACAAAGATCTCCCGGACCTCCTGATTGGGAATCACCAGCTCACATTGCCTGCCGTCGTATGGTTCTCTGAGAGTCAGATATCCTGTCGTAAAGAGAACACTCCACAAATTGTCAATGGAATCTTCCAGTTCACTGTACGTCAGTTCCTGACGAATCTCCTTGCGGACGGACTCTCCTGCAATCAGCCGTTCAATTTCGTTTTTCGTCTGCTTTGTGGCCTTATCCACCAGCCGTCTTACAATGCTGTTGCCGCTGCTGTTCGCCCAGAACGACTCCGGTTTAACTCTGGGATTTGTTCTGAGTTTACTGCAGTAATTGATTACATCCCAGGGACAATAGACATGCTTCTCTCCAAACAGATAACCGTCATACCATTTTTGTATCTCGTCATAGTGAGACTCCAGCCTGTAATACGCCAGCATGGTTTTTACTTCTTCACCGGTAAAACCAAAATATTCATCAAAACTCACATCCGTGATCGTCCGCACCATGAAATTATTGAGGCCGGTAAAGATACTCTCCTTTGATATGCGCAGACAGCCGGTCAGCACGGCAAGCTGCAGATGTTCATTCGTCTTGAACGCCCTGCTGAACATCCCGCGGATTAAAGAAAGCATTTCCTGATAAAATCCACTGTCATAAGCCTTGTCGAGCGGAACGTCGTACTCGTCGATCAGAATAATCACCTTTCGGCCATAATACCGGTGCAGCAGTTCGGACAGCCAATGCAGAGACATCACGATATCTGATTCTTCCATGGAAAGAGAGGTCAGGCGGCTTACGATATTCTGTTCCGAAGGATCCGGAGAAAACTTTTCCATTCGCATCAGAAGGCGGCGCGCTTCTTCATGAATAAGCGCACAGAGCATATCTTTGGCAGTCTTATAATTCAGCGCGCAGGCATCTTTCAGGGACAGCGAAATGACCGGAAATTTTCCCATATAGTTCTCACACAGCTCCGTCTCTCCGGAAATTTCCAGACCATAGAAAAGCGAGGCGTCCGTTCCGATCTCAAAAAAATGGTGCAGCATACTCATATTCAGAGATTTTCCAAAACGCCGTGGGCGGGTGATCAGATTCACCTTCCCATAATTCTGCAGGATATCCCGGATCAGTCCGCTTTTATCCACGTAATAAAACTTTTCTTTGCGAAGATCTTCAAAATTTTCAAGTCCTACTGGAAGTCTGTTTTTCATCCTTTCCTCCTCTTTAATCAATCGAGTAAGCAGCGGTTTTTCCTTCCTGCTCGCCGTGGGTCCGCATGCTGCGACGGCAGATGATTTCCACATGCGAGCTGATCCCTGTGCCGAATAAACGTAACCAAAAACAGTATACACTATTTTCAGACAAACAGCCATCTGTTTTTCTCTGTATCCAAAAAATATCCGCTTATTACTTACGAACATAATAATCCTTCCATCTTGCAAATCATGAGATATTAATATATCATTAGAAAAGCAGGTATATTTTTCAATTCATAAAATATTAGTGCAGCATTGCGTTAATAGTCATGTAATCTGCAATGCTGTGTTAAAAAAGAATGCTGGAAAATATGCCTGTCGGAACTGCAGGATTTACCATTTAAATAAGGAGGGATATGATGAATGGAAATTTCAAAAAGTTACTTGCAGTATTGACCAGCGCGGCAGTCATTCAGGGAATGCTGCCATCCGCGGTACTGGCCGGAGAAGAAACAGGAATCATCTCTGTCATAGAAGATCAGAATGAACTTTCCGGAGAAATCATTCTGGAGACTGAACAGGGATCCGTTTCAGATGTATCAGAAAATGCAAAGGATTTCATCGTGGATGCCGACAGTCCGGCAGAAAATTCCGGCGAGGATTTCTTCTCCGGGATTCTGGAAGAAGCTGGCGGACCGCAGGAGGGACCTGCGGAAGAATCTTCTGAAGCACAAAATGAACTTTCCGGCAGCCCCGAAATCCAGATTGAAGAAATCATACAGGAGAATGATCCCGGCCTGGAACCGGAAACAGAAACACCGGAAATGTTCTCTGTCCCTGTCTCCTGGATGCCCACGGCGGGAGAATATGACAATTCTTCGGAAGTCAGCGACAACCGCAATGAACAGAACTACGGAAACTGGAGCTCACCGGTCTATTCCTATCTGATCGAGGACGGCTCCGACTATCTGCGCATTGAATGTTTCAGTGACGGAGTCCTTGTTGAGCGGTACGACAGCACGCTTCTGCGCCAGGATCAGAAACTGATTCCGCGGGAACTGAGCATATTCGGAGGATTCTACTCCGGCAGCGACGCATACTATCTTGCATTTGGACAGACCAATAAAGAAGAGGATAATTCAAAGGAAGTCGTGCGGATTGTAAAATATGACAAAGACTGGAACCGTCTGGGACAGGCGTCTCTTCGTGGAGCAAACACGGTCATTCCGTTCGACGCCGGCAGTCTCAGGATGACCGAGTACGGAGGATATCTCTACATCCGCACTTCCCACGAAATGTATACATCCAGTGACGGACTCAACCACCAGGCAAATCTTATGATCCAGGTGCGGACATCCGATATGACGATCACCGATTCCTACAGTGCAGTTATGAATTCCTCTGTCGGATATGTCAGCCATTCCTTTAATCAGTTTATTCTTGCCGACGACGCGGGAAACCTGGTTGCCCTGGATCACGGTGATGCTTATCCTCGCAGTTTTCTGCTGGGAACTTACCGCAAAAAGGCCGGTGAAAGCACATTCCAGTCTGGATACAGCGGCATCTCCTTCCTGAAATTTCCAGGAGAAACCGGAGACAATTATACTGGCGCCACCATCGGAGGACTGGAGTACTCCAGCACCAGTTATCTCACAGCAGGAAATACTGTCCTCCAGGATTCCAACTGGAAAAGTAATTCCGAACGGAATATCTTTGTCGCCGCTTTTTCGCGGAATGGTTTCCCTTACGGCGAAGTCTATCTGAAACAAATCACAGATTATGCACAGGGAAGCGGAATCTCTGCCTCCACACCGCATCTGGTCAAGCTTTCCTCTGACTCCTTCCTGCTTTTGTGGGCAGAAACGGAAAACCGGCGGCTGAATGGAAAACTCTGCTATCTGTTTCTGGATGAAAACGCACTGCCAGTCAGTGATATCTATACGGCAGAAGGCTATCTGTCCGACTGCAAACCTCTCGTATCCGGAGACAAGGCAATCTGGTATGTCACAGACGGCGAGAAGCTGACCTTTTACCAGGTAAATCTGACGGACAGAACTTTCCAGTCAGAAGTCGGACACATGCACGCATATGAACCATCCATGGAATTTGAAAAAACGACCGCAGAATACGGGCTTGTAGAAGAAACTGCCGTCAACAGGCTGACAACAGACACCGACGGTGTCATCACATACACTTCGAGTGATCCCGACATCGCCACGGTCGATTCTGAAGGAACTGTCTCCCTGAAAGGGCTTGGGACATGTACGATCACGGCAAATGCGGCGGCAGGTATTGATTACCGCGCGAAGTCCCTGTCTTACACACTGAATGTACTGGATCTGCTCAAGCAGGTGATACAGGTTCCGGAAACCATCTCCTGCACGTACGGAGATAAAAGTTTTCCAATAGAGGCTTCCTGTCTGGGCGGAGTGACTCCTGTTTACTCTGTGGAAGATCCCGAAATTGCCAGCGTCTCTGAAGACGGCATTATTACCGCAGGACATACCGGAACGACAACCATTACTCTTCGTACGGAAAGAACAGAGCAGTACACAGGCGCATCGGCTGTGATCAGCCTTACCGTGGAACCAAAAGACATTGACAGCTGCCAGATGGTATTTTCAAAAATCGGGCCCGTTTCCGTCTCTGACTTTGAGGATTATATGATTGTCCTTGACGGTGATAAAATACTGAAAGAAGATGAAGACTTCGAATTCTGGGGAGCAAGCTGGCATTATTCCGGTTCTTCGTTAATCAGCGTGGATCGGTATATCGAGGGAATAGGCAATTACACAGGCAGTGCTGACAAAACGGCCTCCCCGATCAGCACAAATCCCACACTGAGCTCTCTTTCCTTAAAAGAGACGGGCGCCGTCCTCAAATGGGAACAGGAATCCGGCGCTGCCGGCTACGAAATATACAGGAAACTTGGAGACGGAAATTATCAGTCCGTCCAGACGATCACAGACAACAGTGTCACCACCTGGACAGACTCTGAGACTGACCTTACAACCGATTCAGTTTCTTATTATATTAAAGCATATACGAGAAACAGCTCCGGTATTCTTTATTCAGAGGCCTCCAATGTAAAATCCGTGAGTCCATCTATAGATCTCTCCGACTGCCAGATCAGCCTTCCCAGCAGCAGCTATACATACAACGGAAGAGAATGGACACCTTCTGCAGCGGTCAGCTGCAATGGACAGACCTTGAAATTAAACAAAGATTATACTGTCTCGTATAAAAACAATATAAATGCCGGAAAGGCTTCTGTGGTTATCACCGGAAAAGGAGGCTACAGCGGAAGCAGCACAGTATCCTTCAAAATCCAAAAGGCCCCGCAGTCTCTGATTATTTCCCCGTCTTCTCTGTATCTGAAAAAGGGGAAATCCGCGAATGTTACAGTCCTGAATCCGGTTGGCAAAGTAACTTATTCTTCCAAAAACAGCAGCATTGCCAAGGTAAACAAGAAGGGAACGGTAAAAGGAAAATCTGTTGGAAAAACCGTGATTACGGTAAAAGCGGCCGGAAATGAAAATTACAAAGCGGCTTCAAAGAAAATAACCGTCACTGTAAAAAAGAAATAACTTTCATAGAAACGAGGGGCATCGCCTGTGCGATGCCCCCCTGTTTATTTTATTTCAGATATGATTACTCTGCTCCGTAAAGCGCGATCAGCTTGTTCAGATACTCATATCTTTCCTTATTGTACATAGCGTTCTTCGCAAAGAGTTTCTCTGCTCTCTCCGGATTCGCACGCTTCAGTGAGTTGTAACGTACCTCGCCGTCAAGGAATTCCATAAGGTCGCCTGTCGGAGCCTTGGAATCCAG